>CADECW010000117.1 GCA_902825855.1 uncultured Rhodospirillales bacterium
TTTGATGCGCCGCCCTTCGGGCGGCCTCGCTTGGGATGACTGGAAATTCGGCAGGCACCGCGCAAACAAACTCGGCCCCGCATCGTTCGGCTGGCGATCCGGCAATGTCGGCCTTGCTTCCCTGGGCCGACCGCGAGGCCTAGGTTGCCGCCGCAACATCAAGAGGAACGAGATGCTCAATCGCCGCGCCGTCGTCGCTGGCACGATCGCCACCCTCGCCCTGCCGGGCGTCGCCTCGGCGCAAGGCCCGGGCGGCACGATTCGCCTGGTCGTTCCCTACGGCCCGGGCGGCTCGACCGACACTTCCGCGCGCGTGCTCGCCGAACGCATGGCGACCGATCTCGGCAAGACCATCGTCGTCGAGAACCGGCCCGGCGGCGGCACGATGGTCGGCATGGTCAACGTCGCCAAGAGCAAGCCCGACGGCAACAGCCTGCTGCTCATGACGACTACGGCGGCCCTGCTGCCCGCCTTCGACATGCAGCTGCCGATCGATCCGCAGAAGGATCTCGCGGCGGTATCCCAGCTCGCCGACATTCCCTGCGTGCTGGCGGTCAATGCGAGCAACCCGGCCAAGACATTTCCGGAGTTCCTCGAATGGGTGAAGGCCCAGCCCGGCCCGGTCAACTACTCGACCTCGAGCACTGGCGGCCTGCCGCACCTGTGGGGCGAGCTCATCAGCACCCGGACCAACGGCAAGCTGCAGCACATCCCCTACAAGGCCGCCGCCGAGGCCTTGCGCGATGCCGTCGCGGGTCACGTCCCGGCGTTCGTCGACGTCACCACGCCGGTCGATGCGCAGATCAATGCCGGTACGATGCGCGGCCTGATCTGCGGCGCGCCCAAGCGCGTCGCCAACGTTTCGAGCGTGCCCACCGCCGCCGAGCTCGGCATGCCGGAACTCGAAGCTGCCGTCTATTTCGGCGTCGCCACCACTGCCGGAACGCCGGCCGACGTCATCAGCTCATGGAATGCCGCGATCAACGCCGCGCTGAAGGTCGACAGCGTCCGCGAGCGCCTGACCGGCCTCGGCTATATCCCGACCGGCGGGACGCCCGATGCCTACGCCAAGCGCCTGGCATCGGAGACGGAGCGTTGGCGCAAGGTGATCAAGGCCGCCAACATCCCGGCGCCGGCCTAACCGTTGGCCGATCGCGAATCGGACGGCGCCTCGGCGCGCTCGGTCATTCCGTAGTCGCGCACGACGCCGGCGATGCGCAGCCGATAGTCGCGAAACACGCCCTCGCGGCCGCGCCTCTGCGCGGCGCGATGGCGCTCGACATTGCGCCACCCCGCGACCGCAGCCTCGTCGCGCCAGAAGGACAATGACAGGAGCTTGGTCTCATCCGTCAGGCTCTGGAAGCGCTCGATGCTGATGAAGCCATCCATCGTCTGCAGTTCGGCGCGCAGCGACGCGGCGATGTCGAGATAGGTCTGCTTGTGGCCGTCGGCCGGCCACACTTCGAAGATGACGGCGATCATGGATATCTCCTCACGCCGCGGAGGATAGGCGGCTCTACGCCGCCGATCTTTCGGGCGCAGCCGAAGCATGCCGCCAGTCGAGGCCGATATCGAGCACCTGCGCGCTGTGAGTGAGCCAGCCGGCCGAGATGAGATCGACGCCGCTCGCCGCGATGGCCGGCGCGGTCGCGGGCGTGATGCGGCCCGAAGCCTCGGCAATCGCCCGGCCGTCGATGCGGCGCACGGCGTCGGCGAGTTGATCGGGTCCCATGTTGTCGAGCAGCACCGCATCGGCCTTCTCGGCCAACGCCTCGCCGAGCTGGTCGAGACGATCGATCTCGACCTCGATCTTGACGAGATGCCCGACACCGGCGCGTGCGGCACGGATCGCCGCCGCGACGCCACCCGCCGCGGCGACGTGGTTGTCCTTGATCAGCACCGCGTCGTCCAGGCCGAAGCGATGGTTGACGCCGCCGCCGGCGCGCACGGCATATTTCTGAAGAGCGCGCAGGCCGGGCATCGTCTTGCGCGTGCAGCAGATGCCTGCCCTGTGGCCGCGCACCGCCTCGACGAGCGTCGCCGTCGCCGAAGCGACGCCGCTCAGGTGCCCCAGGAAATTCAGGGCGACACGCTCGGCGGTCAGCATGCCACGCGCCGGTCCGGCGATGGTGGCAATGCGATCGCCGGGCTTCACACGGCTGCCGTCGGGCCGCTCGATTCGGACCTGGATCGCCGGGTCGACCAGGCGGAAGGCCAGCGCTGCCGCATCGAGCCCAGCAACGACGCCGGTCTGGCGCGCCACGAGAGCCGTCTCGGCGCGCAACGTCGCGGGCACGATCGCGTCGGTGGTGAGGTCGCCGGCGCGGCCAAGGTCCTCCAGCAGGGCGGCGCGTACCGGCGCCTCGATCATCAGGGTCGGCAAGGGTGACAGCGTCATGGCTCAGGCTCCGGCGACGAGGGGTTGCGGGATGGTGGAAAGCGGCACGGCACGGCAGACCAGCCGGGTGCCGGTATCGTGGACGCGCTGGACCAGCCGGCGTGCCCAGACCGGCGAGCTTTGCGGGAAGTCGGCGCGCCAGTGGCCGCCGCGGCTTTCCTCGCGGGCGAGCGCTGCCGTCGCCATCATCAGGGCGACCAGCGCCGGATCGGCGGCACTGCCGCCCTTGAAGGCGAGAAGCTGCAGGTGATCGACCGCGCGCTCCAGTCCAGCACGATCGCGCACGACGCCAAGGCTTGCGCTGATCGGTCCGCGCAACGCCTTCACTTCCGGCGCGGGCGGCAATACGACCGGCCGCGGTGCCGGTACCGGCGCCGGCTCGATGCCCGCAACACTGTCGGCCACGGCGCTCGCCATGACCACGGCCTCGAGCAGCGAATTGCTGGCCAGCCGATTGGCGCCGTGCAGGCCGCTGGCTGCGGCCTCGCCGCATGCCCACAGGCCCTCGATCGTGCTGCGGCCCGCGGCGTCCACAGCGATCCCGCCCATGTGATAGTGCGCCGCCGGCCGTACTGGGATCGGCTGGCGCGCGGGGTCGATGCCGGCGGCGCGGCAGCGTGCCGCGATGGCGGGAAAGTGCTCGGCGAAAGCCGCGCCGAGCGCCGGCCTGGCATCGAGGAAGACGCGATGGCCGGCGGCAATGTGCGCCGCCACGGCGCGCGAGACGACGTCGCGCGGCTCGAGCTCGCCACGCCCTTTGCCCGCCATGAAGCGTTCGTCGGTCTCGTCGATCAGCACGGCACCCTCGCCGCGCACGGCCTCGCTGACCAGCGGCATGGGATCGAGCCCGACATCGAGCGCCGTGGGATGGAATTGCACGAACTCCATGTCGGCCAGCGCAGCACCGGCCCGCGCCGCCAGCGCCAGGCCCTGGCCGATGGCACCCAGGGGATTGGTGGTGTGGGCATAAAGCCCACCCAGCCCGCCGGTCGCCACCACGACGCGCCGGGTCGGGAGCAGGCAGCCGTCGGAGGGACCGGCCGCCAGAACCCCCGCGACGCCGCGGTCGTCGACCAGCAGGCGGCGCGCTTCCAGTCCTTCGATCACCGTGATCGAGGGCGTGGCCTGCACTGCAGCGACCAGGGCGCGCATGATCGCGGCACCCGTGCCGTCGCCTGCGACGTGGACGATGCGGCGGCGGCCGTGCGCCGCCTCCAGGCCGAGCGCCAGGCGGCCGGCTTTGTCGCGATCGAATTTCACGCCGTGACGTTCGAGCTCGATGATGGCCGCCGGCGCGGCGGCGGCGATGCGATTGACGACGACGGGATCGCCGAGGCCGTCGCCGGCCGCCAGCGTGTCGGCGGCGTGCAGTGCCGGGCGGTCGTCCTCGCCGACGGCGGCGGCGATGCCACCCTGGGCCCACGCCGAAGCCGCGCCTTCGACGAGCGGCACCTTTGCCAGCAGGATGACCGGCTGCGGCGCCAGGCGAAGCGCCGTCATCAACCCTGCGAGGCCACCGCCGATGATGACGGGGCAGCCTGTGAGTTCCGAGCGCATGGTCTGCATGCTCGCCTCCCCTACCGGACCGCCAGCATGCGCTCGACGGCACGCCGGGCGTCGGCAGCGACCGCAGGATCGATGGTCACTTCGTGCTGCATGGTCTCGAGAGCGCGGCGGATCTTGGGAAGGGTGATGCGCTTCATGTGCGGGCAGAGATTGCACGGGCGCACGAAGTCGATGCCGGGATTGAGGGCGGCGATGTTGTCGCTCATCGAGCACTCGGTCATCAGCACAACGCGGGCCGGCCGCTCGCGCGTGACATAGTCGGCCATCGCCGCGGTCGAGCCCGCGAAGTCGGCCTCGGCCACGACTTCCGGCGGACACTCGGGGTGCGCGAGCACGACGACGCCAGGGTGCCCGGCCCGCAACTTCCGCACGTCCGCGGCGGAGAAGCGCTCGTGGACCTCGCAGTGACCCGCCCAGGTGATGATCTCGACACTGGTTTCGCGGGCGATGTTCTGCGCGAGATATTCATCGGGGATCATGATCACCTTCGGCACGCCCAGGCTTTCGACGATCTTCCTGGCGTTGCCGGAGGTGCAGCAGATGTCGCTCTCCGCCTTCACCGCAGCCGAAGTGTTGACGTAGGTCACGACCGGCACGCTGGGCCAGCGTCGGCGCAGCAGGCGCACGTCCTCGGCAGTGATCGATTCGGCAAGAGAGCAGCCTGCCCGCAGGTCGGGGATCAGGACGCGCTTGGCGGGATTCAGGAGCTTGGCGGTCTCGGCCATGAAATGGACGCCGGCCAGGACGATCACGTCGGCATCGGCCTTCATGGCCTCGCGCGCGAGCGCCAGGCTGTCGCCGACGATGTCGGCCACGCCGTGGAAGATCTCCGGCGTCTGGTAGTTGTGCGCCAGGATGACGGCGTTCTTCTCGCGCTTCAGCCGATTGATGGCGTCGACATCGGGCGCGAACTCCGACCATTCGGCTTCCAGAATCACGGACTTCACCCGTTGGTAGAGCTGGCCCGCTGGTGCGATGGCAGTCATGAGACACCTATATGCTCAATTTGAGTATATAAATGCTAAACATGAGCATAAGAAGTGTCAAGGGTGCTCACTGTGAGCATTTCGCCAGGTGCTTGGCGATTCGAAGGCTAGGAGCGCGCGAGAGGCAGCTTGGAGCCGGCGACGGCGCGTTCGAGCACGATTTCACGCCGGAATCGGAAGAGCTTGGCCGGCCGGCCGCCGGTACCGGCAGTCATGGCGCCGGTCTCCTCGACCAGGCCCTGCTGCTCGACCTGGCGGCGGAAGTTCTGCTTGTGCAGCGGTCGGCCGGCCAGGGCTTCGACCGCGCGCTGGAGCTGGCCCAGGGTGAAATCGGGCGGCATCAGCTCGAACACGACCGGTCGGTATTTGATCTTGGCGCGCAGGCGGGCGATGCCGGTGGCGAGGATGCGGCGATGGTCGTAGCGCATCGGCTCGCCCGGCACCGGATCGGCGACAGGCTTGCGCGGACGGCCGGCCTCGGGCACCAGCCCCGCCTCGTAGAGCAGCTCGTAGCGCTGCAGCATCAGTTCCTCGTTCCAGGCGGCCAGGCCGAAGCTGCCTTCCACCCTCTGCCGTCGCTGACGCCGCGTGTCGTCGGTGGCCGCATCGACCCAGCTCTTGAGCCGAGGCAGAACCGCCCGCGCCAGGATCCTGGGCGGACCCTCGCGCCAGTCCTCCCAGGGGAAATAGCGATAGAAGCTCTGCCAGCCGGGCTCGTGCTGGCCGGCCGCAGCGCGCTCGCGCGTCAGGCCGAGATAGGAGATCGAGACGATGCGATAGCCCATCGTCGATTCGCGGTAACGGTCGGCGAAGGTGTAGAGTTGCTCGACATAGCCCAGCGGATGATGGGTCTGGCGCTCGACCCAGGCGCGCACGCCCGCCTGCAAGGTCGGATGATCGCCCTCGAACGGGCCGGACGGCAGCAGGGCGCCGTCCTCCAGCGTCAGGACCTGCGGCGCGTCGTCGATCAGCGCCACCAGCACTGCATTGAGTTCGACGGCGACGGGGCGATGTCCGGTAGAGGGCATGTCATGCCATTATGCCCGTTCCGGTTGGGGATGGTTGCCCGGACTTACCTTGGACCGCCGACGACCTCGTCGTCATGGAGCTTGCCGATCTCGCCGTCGGACAGCCCCAGGATGCCCGACAGGATCTCATCCGTATGCTGGCCCAACGTCGGTGCGACGCGCGGCGGCTGGCGTTCGAAAGCGCCGAACTGCAAGGGCGTCGCGGCCACCGGATAGCGGCCGATCGCCGGCTGGTCGAGGACGGTGAACATCGGGTTGTCGAGCACATTGGCCTTGTCGGACGCGAGCTCGCGGAAGGTCTGATAAGGCGCCCAGAGCGCGCCGGCCTTCTTCAGCGCCGCACCGACCTCGGCGGCGGTCTGGGCCGCCACCCACGGCTCGATGACCGCGCAAAGCTCGGTGCGCGCCGTCCAGCGGCCGGCGTCGGTCTTGAGATCGACACCCTTGCTCGCTTCGATCTTCCTGAAGGCTTCGGCGAAGCCGCCGGCTACCGCCAGGGCATCGACGTGGCGATCGGAGAAGATGCAGATCATGACGAAGCGGCCGTCCTTGGTTTTGAAGTCCCGGCCGAAGGTGCCGAAGATCTCGTTGCCGAAGCGCGGGCGGTCGACGTTGTTGACGGCGGCCTCGCCGATGTAGCCCAGCGCCGACGTCGCGGCCAACGCCATGTCCTGCAGCGGCAGCACGATGCGCTGCCCCTGCCCCGTCATGCGGCGATGGCGCTCGGCCGCGACGATCGCGAGCGCACCGGCATAGGCCGTCGCCAGGTCCCACGGCGGCGCCACGGCGTTCACCGGTCCATCATGGCCAACAGGTCCGGTGACCATGGGGAAGCCGGTGATGGCGTTCACCGTGTAGTCGACATGCGCGCTGCCGTCGCGTGCGCCGACGATGTTGAGGGCGATCAGGTCGGCGCGCTTCTTCGACAGCTCTTCGTACGACAGCCAGCCGCGCGCCGGCATGTTGGTGGTGAAGATGCCGGCCCCCTCGCCCGGCGCCGTTATCAGCGCGGTCAGAAGTTCGCGGCCCCGCGGGTTGCGCAGGTCGACGGCGATCGAGCGCTTGCCCTTGTTGAGGCCGGCCCAGTAGATCGACCGGCCGTCCTTGGTGACCGGCCAGCGGTCGCTGTCGAGCCCGCCCTTGATGTCGTCGAACCGGATCACGTCGGCGCCGAGCTGCGCCAAGGTCATGCCGCCCAAGGGCGCAGCAATGAACGCCGAGCCTTCGACGATGCGAAGGCCGGCCAATATGCCTGTCATCTTGCGTTTCCCGTGTCTGTCTCTGTCTTACTTCTTCAAACCGACGAGGTTGTTCTTGCGTTTGTCGAGCCACCAGCCGTATTCGGGCGTCCACATCTCGAAGTCGCTGTCGCAGCCCAGTTCCTGCGCCGCGTGCACCGCCCAGAACGGGTCGTACAGTGCCTGGCGGCCGATCGCGATCAGGTCGGCATCGCCCGCCTGCAGGATGGCTTCGGCCTGCGGGCCGTCGAGGATAAGGCCGACCGCCATGGTCGAGATGCCGGCCTCGCGCTTCACCGCCGCGGAGAACGGCACCTGGAAGCCGAGCGAACGCTTGACCGGCAACGCCGTCGAAAGACCGGTGAGCCCGCCCGACGACACGTCGATCACGTCGACGCCGAGCTCCTTCAGCGCCTTGGCGAAGGCGACGGTGTCCTCGACCTCCCAGCCGCCGGCGCCGTCGACCGCCGAGACGCGGATGAACATCGGTTTGTGCACGGGCCAGTTCTCGCGCACCGCCCTGGCGGCGGCGAGCGGGAAGCGCATGCGGCCGGCGCGGTCGCCGCCATACTGGTCGTTGCGCTTGTTGCTGATCGGCGACAGGAACTGCGCCAGGAGATAGCCGTGCGCGCCGTGGATCTCGATCACGTCGTAGCCTGCTGCATCGGCACGCCTGGCTGCCTCGCCGAACTTCCTGACGAGATCGTCGATGTCGGCCGAATCGAGCTGGCGCGGCACCATCCAGCCCTCGGCTGCCGCGAGTTCGGACGGGCCGACGACCTGCCACTTCTGCCAGCCCGCGCCGTCGGGGCCGAGCTGGCCCGGCTTGTCGAACGAGCGCGGCGTCGAGCCCTTGCGGCCGGAATGGGTGATCTGGGTCGCGGCGAGCGCGCCCTCCTGCTTAAGGAAGCGAACCAGCCGCTTGTGGCCCTCGATCTGGCCGTCGTCCCACATGCCGAGATCGCCTTGAGTGACGCGGCCGCGCGGCTCGACGGCGCAGTTCTCGGTGAAGACGATGCCGAACTTGCCGAGCGCAAACTTGCCGAGATGGACCAGATGGTAATCGTTCACCAGACCGTCGGTCGCGCGGTACTGCACCATCGGCGAGACGACCGAGCGGTTGGGCGCAGTGACGCCGCGCAGCTTCAGCGGCGAGAAGAGAAGCGGTTTCTGCAAAGGTCGGTCCCCCGGACGCGATGGCTTGTCTGGGTCGCGAACATAGACCGCCCGGCAGGGTGCGGCCTATCCTCGGGACATGTTTGACCTCGTCATCCGAAACGGAACCATTTTCGACGGCTCGGGCGAAGCCCGCCGCGTGGCCGATGTCGCCGTGCAGGACGGCAGGATCGCCGCCGTCGGCCCCAAGCTCGGCCCGGGCAGGCGCGAGATCGATGCTGCCGGGCTCATGGTGACGCCGGGCTTCGTCGATATTCACACGCACTATGACGGCCAGGCGACCTGGGATCCGTTCGTCACGCCCTCCTCCTGGCATGGCGTGACGACCACGGTGTTCGGAAACTGCGGCGTGGGCTTCGCGCCGGTGCGCCCCGGCCAATCGCCCTACCTGATCAACCTGATGGAAGGTGTCGAGGACATTCCCGGCACGGTGCTGAACGAAGGCGTCAAGTTCGACTGGGAATCCTTTCCCGACTACCTCGACAGGCTGGCCTCGATGAACCGCGCCATCGATGTCGCCGCCCAGTTGCCGCACGGCGCATTGCGCTTCTACGTCATGGGCGAGCGCGGCGCAGATCATGCCGAAGTGCCGAGCGAGCGCGAGATCGAGGAGATGGCGCTGCTGACCGAGCAGGCGCTGCGTGCCGGCGCGATGGGCTTCACGACCTCGCGCACCACCAAGCACAAGGCCAAGGACGGCCGCTTCACGCCCTCGCTCAGCGCCCGTGAGGCCGAGCTTTTTGGCATCGCGCGCGGCATGAAGCGCGCCGGGCGCGGCGTGCTGCAGGTCAATTCCGACTTCGGGCCCGGCGAGTTCGAGGCGCTCGAGGCGGCCTCGGCGTTGGCCGGGCGGCCGCTGTCGTGCCTGCTGGTGCAGGTCGATGCGCAGCCCAAGCTGTGGCGCGAAACGCTCGACCTGATCCACGGCGTGCGCAAGGCAGGCCGGCTGGCCAACGCACAGGTCGGCTCGCGGCCGATCGGCGTGATCATGGGGCTCGAGACGACGGCGCATCCTTTCGCGGCGCATCCGGCGTGGCTCGAGATGCGCAAGCTCTCGCCGGCCGAGCGTTACCGGCGCCTCGTTGGCGATGCCGATCTGCGTCGCCGCCTGCTCGAAGAGCCCGCGGGTCCGCGCGCCTTCATGGCCGACTCCTTCCACAAGATGTTCCCGGTGAGCGACACGCCGGACTACGAGCCCGACGCCAACGACTCGATCGCCGCCATCGCCCGACGCAGCGGGAAGACGCCGCAGGCGGTTGCGCTCGACGAGCTGATGTCGCGCGAAGGCAAAGGCCTGCTGATGCTGCCGTTCGAGAACTATGCATACGGCAGCCTCGACGTGGTGCACGAGATGATCACCGATTCCGCGACGGTGCTGGGTGTTGCCGACGGCGGCGCGCATGTCGGCGTGATCTGCGACGCCTCCTCGCCGACCTCGCTGCTGACCCTGTGGGGCCGCGACCGCAGGCGCGGGCCGAAACTGTCGCTCGAGTTCCTGGTGGCGAAGCAGACGCGCGGCACGGCCGAAGCCTACGGACTTTGCGATCGCGGCCTGCTCGCGCCAGGGCACAAGGCCGACATCAATGTCATCGACTTCGACGCGCTCGCCCTGAAGCGGCCGGAAGTGGTCTACGACCTGCCGGCGGGCGGTCGCCGCCTGATCCAGCGCGCCTCGGGTTATCGCCATACCTTCAATGCCGGCGTCGAGACGGTGCAGAACGACGAGCTGACCGGCGAGCGGCCGGGCCGGCTCGTGCGCGGTGCTCAGACCGTCATGTGACCGCGCACCGCCTCGGTATCGAAAGTCTCGCGCGTTCCCGACATCACGATCTCGCCGCGGTCCATCACGGCGAAGTCGTCGGCGAGTTCATGGGCGAATTCGAGATACTGCTCGACCAGCAGGATCGCCATGTCGCCGCGCTGGCGCAGGAAGGTGATGGCGCGGCCGATGTCCTTGATCACCGACGGCTGGATGCCCTCGGTCGGCTCGTCGAGCACCAGCAGCTTCGGCCGCATGGTCAGCGCGCGGCCGATGGCGAGCTGCTGCTGCTGGCCGCCCGAGAGATCGCCGCCGCGGCGGCGCAGCATCGATTGCAGGACCGGAAAGAGCTCGAACACCTCGTCCGGTACCTTCTTGTTGTCCCGGCTGACGGGGGCGAAGCCGGTCTCGAGGTTCTCCTTCACCGTGAGCAGCGGAAAGATCTCGCGGCCCTGCGGCACCAGGGCGACGCCGCGCCGCGCCCGGTCATAGGGCGGCAGGCGCGAGACGTCCTGGCCGTCGAGCGATATCGAGCCGGACGCGATCGGCTGCAGGCCGCAGATGGCGCGCAGCAGGCTGGTCTTGCCGACGCCGTTGCGGCCGAGCAGGCAGGTGACGCGGCCGATGCTGGCGGTGAGCGACACCGAGCGCAGCGCCTGCGCGGCGCCGTAGAAGAGATCGACGTTCTGGACCGTGAGCATCGCCGTCAACGCCCGAGATAGACTTCGACGACGCGCGGATCGGCGCTCACCTGGTCGAGCGACCCTTCGGCCAGCATCGAACCTTCGTGCAGCACCGTCACCTTGACGCCGAGCGCGCGCACGAAGCTCATGTCGTGCTCGACCACGACGACCGAATGCGTCCTGTTGATCTCGCGCAGCACCTGCGCGGTCGTCTCGGTCTCGACGTCGGTCATGCCGGCCACCGGCTCGTCCACCAGCAGCAGCTTGGGATCCTGGGCGAGCAGCATGCCGATCTCGAGCCACTGTTTCTGGCCGTGGCTGAGCCGCGCCGCCAGCATGTGCTGCTGGGCTTCCATGCGGATGATCGACAGTATCTCGTCCAGCCGGTTGTTTTCGGCCCTGGTCGGCGCCGCGAGCAGCAGCTTGTACCAGCTGCGCAGACCCGCCAGCGCCAGCAGAAGGTTGTCGCGCACCGTGTGGTTCTCGAACACGGTGGGCTTCTGGAACTTCCGCCCGATGCCGAGCGTCGCGATGTCGGCCTCGTCGAGCTTGGTGAGGTCGGCCTTGCCGTCGAACACCACCTCGCCCTCGTCGGGCCGCGTCTTGCCGGTGACGACGTCCATCATCGTGGTCTTGCCGGCGCCGTTGGGGCCGATGATGGCGCGCATCTCACCGGGCTCGACCAGCAGCGAAAGGTTGTTCAGCGCCTTGAAGCCGTCGAACGAGACGGTGACGCCGCTGAGATAGAGCAGCGCCGAGGTGCTTCTGTGCTCGGTCATGCTCATGCCGGCACCCTCGCCTTGTGCGCGGTGCCGCGCGAGCGGAGCTGCGACCACAGGCCGACGATGCCCTTGGGCAGGAATAGCGTGACGGCGATAAACAGGGCGCCCAGCGCGAACAGCCAGACCTCGGGCAGCGCGCCCGTCAGGTAGGTCTTGCCGAAATTGACGGCGAAGGCGCCGATGATCGGGCCGATCAGCGTCCCGCGGCCGCCGACGGCGACCCACAGCACCGCTTCGATCGAATTGCCGGGCGAGAATTCGCTGGGATTGATGATGCCGACCTGCGGCACGTAGAGCGCTCCCGCGACGCCCGCCATCGCCGCCGACAGCACGAAGACGAAGAGTTTGTAGCCCTCGACCCGGTAGCCGAGGAAACGCATGCGGCTTTCGGCGTCGCGCACCGCGGTCAGCGCCTTGCCGAAACGCGAGCCGACGACGGCACCCGAGATCACAAGGAAGATCGCCAACGCCAGGGCCGAGGCGAAGCAGAGGGTGGCGCGCGTCGTATCGGACTGCACCGAGAAGCCCAAAATGTCCTTGAAGTCGGTCATGCCGTTGTTGCCGCCCAATCCCATGTCGTTGCGGAAGAAGGCGAGCATGAGCGCGAAGGTCATGGCCTGCGTGATGATCGAGAGATAGACGCCGGTAACGCGACTCCTGAACGCGAACCAGCCCAGCGCCAGGGCGAGCGCGCTCGGCACCAGCACGATCATGATGGCGGCGAACCAGAACTGGTCGAAGCCGTGCCAGAACCAGGGCAGCTCCTTGTAGTTCAGGAACACCATGAAGTCGGGCAGCAGCGGATTGCCGTACTGGCCGCGGCTGCCGATCTGGCGCATCAGGTACATGCCCATGCAGTAGCCGCCCAGCGCGAAGAAGGCGGCGTGGCCGAGCGTGAGGATGCCGCAGAAACCCCAGACGAGGTCGACGGCGAGCGCGAGCGAGGCGAAGCAAAGATACTTGCCGATGAGCTGCAGCAGCCAGGACGGTACGTAGAGCGCGCTGTTGGCCGGCATGAGCTGGTTCAACAGCGGCAGGATGATGCCGATCGCCAGCACGAACAGCACGGCGGCGCGCAGGCCAGGGCCCATGCCCTGCCAGAGAAAGCGCGTGATCATTCTACGGACCGGCCCTTCAGCGCGAACAGGCCACGTGGCCGGCGCTGGATGAACAGGATGATAAATACCAGGACCAGGATCTTGCCCAGCACGGCGCCGGCATAGGGTTCGAGGAACTTGTTGACGATGCCGAGCGCGGTCGCGCCGACCAGGGTGCCGAAGAGATTGCCGACGCCGCCGAACACCACGACCATGAAGGAGTCGATGATGTAGCCCTGGCCGAGGTTGGGGCTGACATTGTCGATCTGGCTCAGCGCCACGCCGGCGAGACCGGCGATGCCCGAGCCCAGCCCGAAGGTCAGCGCATCGACACGCGGCGTGCGGATGCCCATCGCCGAGGCCATCGGCCGGTTCTGGGTGACCGCGCGCATGTAGAGGCCGAGCGGCGTCTTGCGGAGCACCAGGATCAGGGTGACGAACACCAGGAGCGAGAAGACCACGATCCACAGGCGGCCGTAGGTGACGGTGATCTGGCCGACCTGAAAGGCGCCCGACATGAAGGACGGCGCGCCGACCTCGCGATTGGACGGCCCGAAGATCGAGCGCACGGCCTGCTGCAGCACCAGCGACAGGCCCCAGGTGGCGAGCAGCGTATCGAGGGGACGGCCATACAGGAAACGGATGATGCCGCGTTCGATGGCGATGCCGACCCCGCCCGCGACCACGAAGGCGAGCGGCAGGGCGATCAGCAGCGAGGCGTCGAAAAGATGCGGCGCCGAGGTGCGGATGATGTCCTGCACGACGAAGGTCGTGTAGGCGCCCAGCATCACCATCTCGCCATGCGCCATGTTGATCACGCCCATGGTGCCGAAGGTTATGGCGAGCCCGATGGCCGCCAGGAGCAGCACCGAACCGAGCGAGATGCCGTACCAGACGTTCTGCGCGGCCTCCCAGCCGGCCAGCGTCTGGCGCACCGACTGGGCGGCGGTGCTGGCCGCGGCTTTCACCTCGGGATCGGAGGCATTGTTGACGGCGGCCTGCAGCACGCTCAGCGCCTCGCGGTCGCCGCGGTCGCGCACGACCTCGAGCGCCTCGAGCTTCTGCGGCTTGGGCGCGTCGGACGCCAGCACGACGGCGGCACGCGCCTCGGTGAAGGCCGCCTTGATGCGCGGGTCCTTCTCGGCGGCGATGGCGGCATCGAGCGCCGTCAGGGCTGCCGGATCGGGCCGCTTGAAAAGCGATTCGGCCGCACCGCGACGCACCCTGGCGTCGGGGCTCATCAGCGTCAGCGAACCGACGGCGGCCTCGATGACGCCGCGCAGGCGGTTGTTGACGCGCACCCGTTCGAGTTCGGCCTCGGTTGCGCTGCCGGCCGCCTTGCCGGAGGCGGCCTCGCTCAGCGCGAGCTTGTTGCCGTCGGCCTTGCCGATGACCACGGCGCTGTCTGCCTTGCGGACAAAGAGCTGGCCCGCCGCCAGCGCCTCGAGGATCGGCGCGGCGCGCGGGTCGCCGGAGGCGACCAGCTCGGAGATCGCCTTCTCGCGATCGCCGAAGCCGCCGGTGGTGAGGTTGGTGAGCAGGGTCGGCAGATCGGCAGCCCAGGCCGTCGCGGCGATCAACACCGCGACCAGCGCCGACGACACCCCCGCTAGCAGGCGCAGGAAAAACATGACTCTGACGAATAACCCCAGGATGAGAACGGGGCGACTCGAAAGTCGCCCCGGCCCTGTTGATTCACGTGGGCAAGCCGAGCGAACGTCGGACTACTTGCCCTTGCCGCCGCACTTGCCCGAGACAACGTTGAAGTTGCCGCAGTTCATGGGCTTGCGCCAATCGGCGATCAGGTCCTTGGAGTCGGGCAGGTAGGGCGACCACTCTTCCGCGACCACCAGGCCCGGCGTCTGCCACACCGTGTCGAACTGGCCGTTGCCCTGGATCTCGCCGATCAGGACCGGCTTGGTGATGTGGTGGTTCGGCATCATCGCCGAGAAGCCGCCCGACAGGTTCGGCACGGTGATGCCGATCATGGCGTCGATCACCGCGTCGGAGTCCGTCGTGCCCGCCTTCTTCACCGCCTCGATCCACATGTTGAAGCCGATGACGTGGGCTTCCATCGGATCGTTGGTCACGCGCTTCGGATTCTTGGTGAAGGTCTGCCAGGCCTTGATGAAGGCCTCGTTGGTCGGGTTCTTCACCGACTGGAAGTAGTTCCAGGCGGCAAGATGGCCGAGCAGCGGCTTGGTGTCGATGCCAGCGAGTTCTTCCTCGCCGACCGAGAACGCCACTACCGGGATGTCCTTGGCCTTGATGCCGGCGTTGCCCAGCTCCTTGTAGAACGGCACGTTGGCGTCGCCGTTGATGGTCGACACGACGGCCGTCTTCTTGCCGGCCGAGCCGAACTTCTTGATCTCCGCCACGATCGACTGCCAGTCGGAATGACCGAACGGCGTGTAGTTGATCATGATGTCTTCCTGCTTGACGCCCTTCTGCTTGAGGTACGCCTCGAGGATCTTGTTGGTCGTGCGCGGATAGACGTAGTCGGTGCCGGCGAGCACCCAGCGCTGCACCTTCTCGTTCTGCATCAGGTAGTCGACGGCCGGGATCGCCTGCTGGTTCGGGGCGGCGCCGGTGTAGAACACGTTGCGCGAGCTTTCCTCACCCTCGTACTGGACCGGGTAGAACAGGATGCCGTTCAGCTCCTCGAACACCGGCAGCACCGACTTGCGGCTGACCGACGTCCAGCAGCCGAACACCGCGGCGACCTTCTCCTTCTGCAGGAGTTCGCGCGCCTTCTCGGCGAACAGCGGCCAGTTCGACGCCGGATCGACGACCACGGCCTCGAGCTTGCGGCCCAGCACGCCGCCCTTCTTGTTCTGCTCCTCGATCAGCATCAGCATGACGTCCTTCAGGGTCGTCTCGCTGATCGCCATCGTGCCCGACAGAGAATGCAGCACGCCGACCTTGATCGGCGCCCCTTGCGCCAGCGCGCTGCCGGCGGCGCCAGCCAGCAGGCCGGCGGCGACCATGCCTGTCTTGAGAATCGATCCCAACTTCATCCCGCTCTCCTTCTTGTTGACGGAATACCCCCGCCAACCGCCGCAAGAGCGAAAGCCGTGCCAAACCCTGGCCTGGGTTCGGCAGAACTCCTAGTTGGCGATCAGAACGATCGCGCCGCTCGCCAGCAGCACGCCGCCCAGGGCACGCAGGGCAAGATCACCAACCGCCCTGTGCACGACCCAGCCGATGGCAAAACCGACGGCCTGAAGAAGTGCCGTTGCCGCCAGGAAGCCCAAGATGTAGCTGCCCGTTCCCGCCGAGGGTGCTTCAAGGGCGTGGGCATAGCCGTGAAAGACGGCAAACAAGCCAACGACGGCCATCGCCCAGGCCATCGGCAGGCGCACTGCACCTATGATGAGACCGCCGATCACGAACACCGATGCCAGGACGGCCGCCTCAACAAGAGGCAGTTTTATGCCTGCAAAACCGGCAGCTGCTCCGACGGCCATCATCACCAGGAACGAGCCCGGCACGGCCACGGCGATCGCCGGCTTGCGGCCAGCCAAAAGGGCGGCCCACAAGCCGACGCCTACCATTGCCAGGAGGTGGTCCAAGCCGCTGAACGGATGCAGAAAACCCGAAGCCTCATGGCCGGGATGCGCGAGCGCCGGGCCAGCGGCCAGCAGCAGCAGAGCGGTTGGAAGGATTTTCGAACGCATCACGGAATTTCCCCTCTTCGCTTGTAACGTCACCAGTCACTACGCTTGTAGCTTTCCTGGCCGTACCGGCAATCCGCCCTGCCGTACGATGAATGCCGCGATGTCGTCGACTCCCTTGTTCTCCTTGAGATTGGAGAACAGAAACGGCCGGACCCCGCGCATCTTGCGCGCGTCGCGATCCATGACATCGAGGTTGGCGCCGACCAGGGGCGCCAGGTCGATCTTGTTGATCACCAGCAGGTCGGAGCGGGTGATGCCAGGCCCGCCCTTGCGCGGGATCTTCTCGCCGGCCGCCACGTCGATGACGTAGATCGTGAGATCGGCCAGCTCGGGCGAGAAGGTGGCGGCGAGATTGTCGCCGCCGGATTCGACGAACACGATCTCGAGCCTGGGCCACTTGCGCACGATGTCGGATACGGCCGCCAGGTTGATCGAGGCGTCCTCGCGGATCGCGGTGTGCGGACAGCCGCCGGTCTCGACGCCGACGATGCGTTCGGGCGCCAGCGCCCCGGCGCGGGTCAGGAACTCGGCGTCTTCCTTGGTGTAGATGTCGTTGGTGACGACGGCGATGTCGTAGTCCTCGCGCATCTTCTTGCACAGGCGTTCGACCAGCGCTGTCTTGCCCGAACCGACCGGGCCGCCGACACCCACCCTGAGGGGACCACGCAGGCTCATTGACGCTCCATCTCCCCGGCCAGCAACGCCAGGTAACCGAGGCCCATCAGAAGGCAGTATGGCGAATAGTACCGTCTGTTGCGCGTGGCAAACGGCTCGTCGCGAAAATGCTGGCGCCAGGTCGGCGTATAGCCCGCCACCCCGCGCGCCACGAACACGCCGGCGACGACGAAGGTGACTGACTGGACCCAGGTCTCCTCGTCGCGGCCCAGCATGACGAACGGCCAGATCGCCACGACGGCCAGAAGTGCCGCCACGGCGTAGCATTGCCACGGTGGCGGCATGCGGCGCCGGCCGTCGCCGACGACGCTCTTCGCCAGCGCCTCTTCGCTCGCTTCGGGCCAGTCGTAGCCCAGGCCCCACATCGCATGGACGACGGCTGGAGCGCCGACGCCGATGAACAGCAGGATGGCGAACAGCACGGTCATGAGCGGAACAGCCGGGTGTACTGCGTCTCGTGGCTGAGCGAGCACCAGTCGAGCAGCGGCGTCGCCGTGCCGACCTCATCGAGCGAGGTCACGGCGAGCGCGGCTTCGGTCGCCCGGCGCACGGCGGGTTCGAGCGTCGCGAGGGCGATCTGGCCGTCGCTCTGGCCGAGCGGCACGGCACGCACCGCGGCCGAGATCAGGTTGGCGGTGAAGGCATGCAGATAGCCCTGCAAGGCGAGATCGAGGACGACGCCATGCACCGCGGCCGCGAGCGCCACGGCGACCGCCAATGCGAGCTCGCCCGACAGCCGTTCGTGAACGGCATCGAGCGACGGATGCGGCCAGGCGGTGCGTGTGATCGACAGGAACGACCCGCCTTGCTGACGCGATTCCAGTGCCATCTCCGACGTGCCGCGCCACGCCGCGGCGCGCTCGGCGATGGCGTCGAAAGACGTCCAGTCCCCCGCGTCAGCGGCACGCCAGGCCATCGCGAAAAGCGCGCCATCGACGGTGCCGGTGCCCTGCAGCAGGACGCTTTCCAGCCAGGTCACGAGTGTCCCGCGATCCTTGATGAATCCTGCTTCGACCGCGGTCTCGACGCCGTGGCTGTAGCTGAAGGCGCCGATGGGATATGCCGGCGACAGCCACGCGAGCAGGCGATACAGCGGGTCTCTCGCCGGACCGCTAGCCATGGCGATCTTCGTGCAGGGGACCATGGCGATGGCCGAGATCGTGGTTGTGCTGGCCGTAGGCGCCGCCTTCGGGATCGAACGGCGCCTTCACCTTGCGCACCTCGGCGCCAAGGCCCTTCAGCATGTCGATGATGACATGGTCGTCGCGGATCAGGATGCGGTCGGCGGCGATCTGGGCGGGCAGATGGCGATTGCCGAGATGCCAGGCGATGCGTGCGAACGCGACGGTGTCGCGGCCGCGAACCTCGACGAGATCCTCCTCGGCCGCCAGGACTTCGACGAAGCCGCCCTCCTCCAGCTTCAGGCCGTCGCCGGTGTGGAGCACGATAGGCTCGACCAGGTCGAGCAGGAAGTCGAGGCCGTGGTCGCCCAGCATGCGCAGCCGGCGACGATAGCGGTCGTCGAACAGCAGCGTGACCGTGTCGGTGCGCTCGGCCGTGGGCCAGTGGCCGGCGCGGATCACTTCGATGGCGCGTTTCATTGCCGGAGGCGCACCGCTTTGCGCCGCGTCCTACCTGACTTCGCAAGCCACGAAGTGGCGCGTTCCCTGCAGCGCGTCATCATCAGAACAGGAAGTAGCGCTGCGCCATCGGCAGCGACTCGGCGGGTTCGCAGGTCAAGAGCTCGCCATCGGCCCTCACCTCGTAGGTTTCGGGATCGACCTCGATCTCGGGGCAGAGTGTGTTGTGCACCATGTCCTTCTTGCCGATCTTGCGCGTACCCTTCACCGCCAGCACCGTACGGCTCAGCCCCCACTTCTTCGCCACGCCCTTCGTGATCGCCGCCTGGGACACGAACAGCGCCGGGCTGGCGACCAGGCTCTTGCCGAAGGCGCCGAACATCGGCCGATAGTGCACCGGCTGCGGCGTCGGGATCGAAGCGTTGGGATCGCCCATGGGAGCCGCCACGATGGTGCCGCCGATCAATATGCAGTCGGGCTTGGCGCCGAAGAAAGCCGGCGACCAGATCACCAGGTCGGCGCGCTTGCCGACCTCGATCGAGCCGACATGGCGCGAGATTCCGTGGGTGATGGCGGGATTGATGGTGTACTTGGCGACATAGCGCTTCACCCGCACATTGTCGTTGTCGCCGGTCTCGTCCTTCAACCGGCCGCGCTGCTTCTTCATCTTGTCGGCGGTCTGCCAGGTGCGGATCACGACCTCGCCGACGCGGCCCATGGCCTGGCTGTCGGACGACATCATGGAGAACGCACCCATGTCGTGCAGGATGTCCTCGGCCGCGATCGTCTCCTTGCGGATGCGGCTCTCGGCGAACGCCACGTCCTCGGGGATCGCCTGGTCGAGATGATGGCAGACCATCAGCATGTCGAGATGCTCGTCCACCGTGTTGACGGTGTAGGGCATCGTCGGGTTGGTCGATGACGGCAGCACGTTCTTCTCGCCGCACAGGCGGATGATGTCGGGCGCATGGCCGCCGCCCGCGCCTTCGGTGTGGAAGGTGGCGATGGTCCGGCCTTTGAATGCGGCCCGTGTGGTCTCGACGAATCCCGACTCGTTCAACGTATCGGTATGGATCGCCACCTGCACGTCCATGCGGTCGGCCACCGAAAGGCAGTTGTCGATGGCGGCGGGCGTGGTGCCCCAGTCTTCGTGCAGCTTCAATCCGCAGGCGCCGGCCTCGACCTGCTCCTTGATGCCGGCGGGTTTGCTGGTGTTGCCCTTGCCGAAGAAGCCGAGATTCATCGGAAAGCCCTCGGCCGCCTGCAGCATGCGGCCGAGATGCCAGGGACCGGGCGTGATGGTCGTCGCAAAGGTGCCGTGCGCCGGCCCGGTGCCGCCGCCCATCATGGTTGTGATGCCGCTGTAGAGCGCATCGTCGATCTGCTGCGGGCAGATGAAATGGATGTGGCAGTCGATACCGCCCGCCGTGACGATCTTGCCTTCGCCGGCGATGGCCTCGGTGCCGGGACCGATGACGATGTCGACGTCGGGCTGGATGTCGGGATTGCCGGCCTTGCCGATGCCGACGATTCGCCCGTCCTTCAGGCCGATGTCGGCCTTCACGATGCCCCAATGATCGACGATCAGCGCGTTGGTGATGACGGTGTCGACGGCGCCCTGCGCCCGCGTGCGCTGGCTCTGGCCCATGCCGTCGCGGATCACCTTGCCGCCGCCGAACTTCAC
>CADECW010000118.1 GCA_902825855.1 uncultured Rhodospirillales bacterium
CAATCCGTACCCACTGATTGTCGCTTAGCACCAGCCTGTCCTTCACTCCCAAAGCTGCCTCCAAAGGACAGCTTTGAATCACAGATCAACACAACTGGGATTCCTTAGAGTCCACAGAGCCTAGGGACTGCGCGCCTTGCGGGACGCCAGTGCGACGGCCACGTAGGCCCATCCGGCAAACAGCAGAGACACGGCGCCAACCGAGGCGGGCGTAAACGTGTGGTCGTAGGGAAGCTTCATCATTAGCAATCCCGCTACGATCAGTGCAATGCAACCCGAAACCACGAACCAGTGCCACCCGTTCAGCTGACGGACCTTCAAGGCAAAGGCGATCTGCGTCAGTCCATGCAGGGCGAAGACCATCGCCATCAGGGCCGTAATCGTCACGATGCCGGGGAACGGGTCCAGATAGAGAAGGACGCCGCCGAGTGCAGCCAGCAGTCCCAGGGCCAAATGCCATGCAAACAGGGCCTCGCCTTGCATTTTGCCGGATTGCACGATCTGGACGATGCCCACGAAGGCCAGGACCAGGCCAAGCAATTCACTCGGTGCAATCGAGGAAACGGCAGGAACTGTGAATGCTACCACGCCGGCCAAGATCAGAAGAGCGCCGACAAGGATGAACAGAAGCCAATGGGATTGGAAAATGCCGGCGATAAAGCGGCGATCGCTTGGTTCTGCCTCGCGCATGTCGACTACCCCTATGGCCGTGCTGCGCTTCGTGGTCCGAGCGTCAGGCGCCTTGCTCGATAGGCGAGCCAGACGCCGACGGCCATTGACTTAAGAAGCACTGCTACTGCTTGTCAGTGAGCTTTGACCCTTGAAGCGAGCGACGCAACAGCGACCACAGGCTGCCACCTGTCGCCATGCCCAGAAAATAGACCAGGGCAACCAGCAGCGCGAGAGGCGCGCGGGCGCTGAAGCCGAGGAATGACATCGTGACCATGGTGAAATTCTGTACGACGAATATGAGGACGGCGAGCGCAAAGATCACCACCACCAAAGAATGGATCCAACGCATGTGAGGGTCTCCTGTGGCTTGATACTGCTTCGATTCGGTTACGTTTCACCAATGTCGGAAGGCCGCGGCGCCCGAATGCCAGGGCACCAGTCTTACGGGGACAGCAGCATCGCCGCACCCAGCATGATTGTCAGGCTCACAAGCGAGAATCCCGCGGCGGGCCATTGGCGCAGGGCGTTGTCGCCTCGCTCCAGGTATAGTGCCACGCGCGGCGAACGACTTTTTTCCCGGCGTCCCAACAGCGCGGCAAATGCTGCGCCGATCAGAAGCGGCCAAACGACTGACCAGAGTGCGCCCAAGGAGAGCGGACCCGGAGCCACGACGGCGGCAGGCAACGGCAACCACGCGTGCCAAGGGAGCAGGCCAAGCAGCAGCGAGCACACGACGAGAACGAGTGCCGCCGCCTGCTGCTGGCGAGAGACGATGTCGCTCTTTGACGCCGACGCCGCATCGGTCGGCGCCACGGCGCGCATGACAAGCATGACCAGATAGGCGCTGGTCAGAACGCCGCCGAGATCTAGCACGATCGACCACCACCATTGATGGGAATTGTCGGCCGCCCGGAGGAAAAGGGTCTTGGCGAGATAGACGCCGCTGGTCGGCGGGCCGATCAACGCCACGCCCGCCAACAGGAAGACGAGTGCGGCAAGCGGCGCGATGCGCACGACTCCACCGAGCGCGGCGATGCGGTCATGGCCCAGGGCGACATAGATCATCCCGGCAGCCAGAAACATCGCGGCCTTGGCGGTGGCGTGCGAAACCGCCTGGATGAGGCCGGCGAACAGGGCGCTGCCATCGATCAGTCGGCCCGCTTCGACATCGAGGGCCAGGGGAAACGCCAGGAAGAGATAGCCGAGTTGCGCCACGGTCGAGTAGGCGACCAGCAACTTGAGCCGCTGCTGTCGCAACGCCAGCAGGCTGCCGAAGACGATCGCGCCGGCACCCAGGGCGCCCACAAGCTGCGGGGCGGCCGCGCCCACAAGCCCCGGCGTCACGAAGAACCAGAGGCGCACGACGATGAAAAACGAACCCTTGACCACCAGCGCCGACAGGACGGCGCTGGCCGCCGCCGGCGCACCGGCATGCGCTGCGGGAAGCCAGAGATAGAGCGGAAAGAGGGCGGTCTTGGCCATCAGACCGACAGTCATCAGCGTCACCGCAACGGCCGTCACCGGTTCGGCGCGGACGCGGCCCGACAGCATGCCGATGTCGAGTGTGCCATAGGCGCCGTACAGCAGGCCCGTGCCGGCGAGATAGAGCACCGATCCCAGGAGAGCGAACAGCAGATAGCGCAGCGCCGCCTGCAGGGTCTCCGCCCGGCCATCGAGCGCAACGAGGGGAACCGCGACGAAGACGAGCAGTTCAAGGGATACGTAGAAGGTGAAGAGATCGTTGCTCAGGAACACGGTGTTGAGTGCGCCCCAGACCGCCAGCAGGAGGACCCAGAACGCAAAGGACCGGCGCGTTTCCGTTGCTCCGGCCTGAAAGTCGGCGCGGGCGAACAGCCCGATCGCCGAGATCACCAGCGCCGTCGTCACCATCATGAGTGCCGACAGCCAATCCGCTCGCAAGGCAACGCCGAGCGGCGGACTCCAGCCGCCCAGCCGATAGACCAACGAGCCGCCTGCCGACGGCAACTCGGTTGCGATCACGACGGCAGTGGCAAGGCCGAGCGGCATCGTCGCGAATGCGATGCGCACCACCCAGCGCCCGCCGACGACGAAGGCAAGCAGCGCTCCGGCGATCGGGATGACGAGAGACAGCACCAGCAGGAAGTTCATGCATCACGTCGATCGCTGTCGTCGCCCGCCTCGTCCGGACGCAGCGTCGTCGACCCGCAGACCTCGAACAGTCGCAGCAGCAAGGCAACCGACAGCGCCGTCGCGCAGAAGGCGACGACGATGCCGGTGATGACCAGCGCCTGCGGCACCGGGTCGGCTGCGAAGCCCGCGGCGGCGCCCTTGCGAGCGACGATACCGAACAGCAGAAAGACCCCGCTGCCGAGCAGATTGAAACCGAGCAGCTTACGTAGCGGATGGGGATGGACGAGCAGGCCGTAGAGGCCAAGACCGACCAGCGCGGCGCCTGTCAGTCCGGCGAGGATCGGCGCGCTCATGACGATGGCCGATCCGGTGGCCCAAGGACGAGCATGGGCAGCGACACCGCGATGGAGAGCGTCATGAAGACTTCGACAAACACGATCAGCGGCTTGGCGAGGCCGGAAGGGTAGGCGAGGAAGGCGTCGGCCACCGCAAAGCCTGTCAGCCCGATGGCGAGGAACACAACCGGTCCGGCGATCAAGGCGAGGCGCAGGCGCCGTCCGCCGATTGCCGGCGCTTCCGCAAGGCGCGCCATAATGACGATCAGCCACATGGCGGCGAGGATGGCGCCGCCCTGGAACGCACCGCCCGGCTCGTTGGCGCCCACCCAGACGATATGGATGGCCACCACGATGCCGACCGGCGGCAGCAACTGGGCGAGGAAGGCCAAGGCGCCCTGCCGTTGCGGCGCGCGCCGTGGGCCGGCGATGCCGCCCCAGTTGTCGTCGGCCGCCAGCGACCACACGCCGATGACGGCCAGGAACAGCACGACTTTCTCGAGCAGGGTGTCGAGCGCGCGAAAGGCCATCAGCACGGCGGTCACCGGATTGCCGAGTTCGGTCGCGGCGAGGTGCCGAGCCGCTTCGGGGGCGAGTGACGCGCCGGGGTCGGGCAGCATCAGCACGACCGCCGCAAGCGCTGCGGTGACGACGATGCAAAGCATGGCGGCGACTAGACGCCATCCTGCGCCCGGCCATTCGCCTGCGACCGCCGCTTCGGTCCCGCGCAGGCGCATCGCGGCGGTGATCAGCAGCACGCCGGTCACGCCGCTGCCGATGGCCGCCTCGGTGAGCGCGACGTCGACTGCGAAGAGGCGAACCCAGACCAGCGATACCAGCAGCCCGTATGCGACATAGCCGACGACTGCGGCGAAAGCTTCGCGGGACACGATGGTCCAGACAGCAACCGCGAGCACGAGGGCCGCCAGGCCGACATCGAGGGCGAGAAGCACGCTCATGATCCCTGACCTCTGCGCCGCAGGGCCTGAGCGATGAGTTGCGCAACAGTGGCGCTGGCGAGCTGCACGAGGAGCCATACCGCCACGAGCTTCAAGCCGCCGAGCAGGCTGTCGGCCCGTGGCAACAGGCCGAGCACGATCAGGCCAAGACCGAGATTGTCGGCCTTGGTGAGGGCATGCAGCCGGGTCAGGGAATCGGGAAAGCGCAACAGGCCGACCGAGCCGGCCATGAAGAAGGCGGCGCCGGAGCAGATCGCCACGATGCTGAAAATATCGACGGCCATGTTCATTCGTTCGCCTGACCGGCGTCGCGATCCTCTTCGGGCGCGGCGCTGTTCACGAAGGCGACCGACGCGAAGGCGGCGAGAAGGGCGAGGCCCAGTGCCACATCCTCCGCGCCACGCACGCCAGTCGCTGCGGCGACCAGCAGGAGGGCGGCGATGCCGCCAGTGCCGAGCAACTGAGCCGCCATCGTCCGATCGACATTGCCCGGCCCACCCAGAATGCGGAGGAGGCCGATGGCCACCGTCAGCAGGACGAAGCCCGCGGCGCCGAGCAGGAACTCAGTCATGGCCGAGCACCTTGTTGAACAAGGTCTCCTCCACAGCAAGGTTGGCCGCTACGGGCCGGGTGACGTCGAGACAGTGGATCAGGAGATCGCCGTCTTGGTTGGTGCCGGTCGGCAGCGTGCCGGGCAACAGGCTCGACAGGGCGCAGAACGCGCCGCGTTCGCCGGGCGACTGCAGGCGGCAGCGATAGACGACGAAGCCCGCGCGCAGCGGCAGTCTCGGATCGCAGGCAATCCGGGCCACGTCCATGCCCGAGATCACGGACTGGCGAAAGAAGTGCAGCGAAAACATGACGAGCCTGGGAAGGCGCAGTCGCACGGTCGTCGGCGGCAGGAGCTTCAAGCTCGCCCAAGTCGCTGCCGCCGCCGCAAACAGGCCGACCGGAAGATCGGCCGGGCTGTAGCCGGCGCTCATCAGCCAGAAGGCGAGGAACAATGCCGCGCGACCGACGGCTATTCGCATGGGCCAGCCAACGCCCTTGTCACCGCCGGTTCTCATCGCTGCGGCACCGCAGGCGTGGGCGAGGGTGGGGCGAGCCTCATGCTGTATTCGCGATGGCCGGCGCCTCGGCGTGCTCCCCGTGGGCCGGCTCATTGATGCGGAACAGCGCCACATACATCGCCGGCAGCACGATCAGGGTAAGTATCGTCGCCACGAACAGGCCGCCCATGATGGCGAACGCCATTGGTCCCCAGAACACGTCAGGCGCGATCGGGATGAAACCCAGTACCGTCGAGATCGCCGTCAGCATGATCGGGCGGAAGCGCGACAAGGTGGCTTCGACCACGGCGTCCCACGCATGCTCGCGCTGGGCGCGCTCGGTCTCGATCTGTTCGATGAGAAGTACCGCGTTGCGGGCGATCATGCCGAACAAGGCAAGGATGCCCAGAATGGCGACGAAGCCCAGCGGCCGGCCGACGATGAGCAGAGTGAAGACGATGCCGATGAGGCCCATCGGGATCACGCTCACGACAAGGAACAGGCGGCTGAAACTGTGCAGCTGCGCCATCAGGAAGAACAGCATCAGCAGCAGCATGATCGGGACCATCGCGAAGACCGAGGCCTGCGACTTGGCACTTTCCTCGACCGTGCCGCCGACGGCGATCTGGTAGTCCTTGGGTAGGCTTGCACGGAACTTTTCGATTGCCGGCGCCAACGCATCGACTGCGCCTGCGGGCGAGACGTCGTGGGGCACGTCGGCCAACACGGTGAGGGTGGGAACGCGCTGGCGCCGCCAGATCAGGGGGTATTCCTGCTTGAAGTCGAACGTGGCGACCTGGCTCAGCGGCACGGTGCGGCCGTTGGGCAGAGGCAGCTGCAGCGCGCGCAACGTGGACAGGGAGCTGCGCTGCTCGTCGAGTGCCCGGGTGATCACCGGTATGAGGTAGATGTCGTCACGCACCTGAGTGATCGCCGTTCCGGCCATCAGCGTATTGATCGCCTCGGCGATGGTTCGCGAGCTCAGGCCAAGCAGATTGGCCTGATCCTGATCGATGGTGACACGAACCTGCCGGGCGGGCTCCATCCAGTCGTAGCTGATGTCTGAAATGTTGGGGTCACCGCCCAGCACCTCGGCGAGCTGGAGCGCGATCGCCCGTACCTGCGAGAGATCGGGACCGCTCACCCGGTATTGCACGGGCCAGCCGACAGGCGGCCCGAGCTCGAGCGGAGACACGCGACCGACGACGTTCGGCATCTGCTCGGCCATCAGCTTCTCCAGCTTGACCTGGAGCCTGTCGCGTGCTGCGACGTCCTTGGCCACCACGACGGCCTGGGAGAAGAAATCGTTGGCCAGCTTGACGTCGAGCGGAAGGTAGAATCGGATCGCGCCGCGCCCGATGTAGGTGCTCCAGCGCTCGACGTCCGGATCGCCCTTGAGGAAGGAATCGAGCCGGCTGGCGATGGTGTCGCTGGCATAGATCGAGGCGTTCTGCGGCAGGGTCATGTCGACGACCAGCTCGGGGCGGTCGGAAGCCGGGAAGAACTGTCGCGGCACGAAGGGCGACGCCAGGAAGGCAGCAACCAGGCTGCCCACTGTCACCGCGATGGTGATCCATCGCACTCTCATCGCACCGACCAGCAAGGAGCGGAACACGCGCAGGACCACGTTGGGCTTGGCCGGTTCCTGCGACTTCGGCGGCCTCAGCAGCACGACGCCGAGCAATGGCGCGAACAGCACGGCGACGACCCACGACACGAACAGCGCAATGGTCACGACAGCGAAGATCGAGAAGGTGTATTCGCCGGCAGCGCTCTGAGCAAAGCCGATCGGCACGAAGCCTGCGGCTGTGACGAAGGTGCCGGTCAGCATGGGGAAGGCCAGCGACTTGTAGGCGAAGGAAGCGGCATCCTCGGTCTTGTCGCCCTGGGCGATGCGCGTGGTCATGACGTCGACGGTCGTCATGGCGCTGTCGACCAGCAGGCTGAGCGCGATGATCAGGGCGCCGAGCGAGATTCGCTGCAGATCGATGTGGAACATCTGCATGATGGGAAAGGTGATTGCGAGCGTCAGCGGAATCGACGCCGCGACGATCGCGCCCGGCCGGATGCCCAGGCTGATGATGCTCACCGCCATGATGATGGCGATGGCCTGCCACAGGGAGATCATGAACTCGCCAATCGCGTTGTCGACGACAGCGGGCTGGTCCGAGACGAGAGTCGGCTCGATACCGAGCGGCAGGTCGGCCACCGCGTTTTCGAGCTCTTGCTGTACATTGCGGCCCAGCGCCAGGATGTCGCCACCGCTGCGCATGGCGATGGCGAGGCCGATGGCGGGTTTGCCGTTGACGCGAAACATCGGCTGCGGCGGGTCGGCGTAGGCGCGACGGACCTCGGCGATGTCGCGCAACCGGATCATGCGTCCGTTCGACAGGAAGTTGACGTTGAGGATGTCCTGCTCGGAGCGGAAGTCGCCAGATACCCGCAGCAGCAGGCTTTCGTTGCTGGTCTGGATCGAACCGGCGGGAACCACGCTGTTCTGTGCCTGGACCGCGGCGACCAGCGCGGCGCGATCGATGCCCAGCCCGGCCAACTGCTCGGTGGAGAACTCGATGAAGATCTGCTCGTCCTGGGCGCCGATGATCTCGACCTTCGATACGTCGCGCACATTCAGCAGACGAGAGCGCACTGCCTCGACGTAGTCGCGCAACTCGCGATGAGAGAACCCGTCCGCGCTGAAGCCGTAGATCAGGCCGAACGTATCGCCGAAATCATCGTTGAAGCCGGGACCGATCACGCCCGCCGGCAGGCTGTGGCGGATGTCGCCGACATTCTTGCGGACCTGGTACCAGACGTCGGGAACCTCGGCCGCCGAAGTCGAACCCTTTAGGTTGACGAAGATGGTCGTAAGGCCCGGGGTCGTGTAGCTGCGCAGGAAATCGAGGCCCCTGGTCTCCTGGAGCTTGCGCTCGAGTCGCTCGGTCACCTGCTTCAGCGTGTCATCGAGCGTGGCGCCGGGCCAGGCAGCCTGCACGACCATGGTCCTGAAGGTGAAGGCCGGATCCTCGTTGCGCCCGAGACCGAAATACGAGGATAGCCCGGCCGCCGTAACGATGATCATCAGGAAGACGGTGAACGAGCGATGCCTCAACGCCCACTCTGAGAGATTGAAGCCGGTCATGGTGGCGAAGCACCCAGCAGACGGACCTTCTGGCCAGGATGGAGCGCCTGGACGCCGGCAGTCACCACGATCTCGCCGCCGTCGAGGCCCTGCGAGATCACGACGGTGCCTGGGTCGAAGCGCTCAACTGCAACGTTGTGCAGCGAGACCGTCATCGCGTTGGGATCGACGAGCCAGACGGCCGGCTGGCCGCTGATGCGGGTCAGTGCGCTTGCTGGCACGGAAATGCTCGGCGTGGATTCGAGGTCCATTCGTCCCCTGACCGTCGCGCCCAGGAACATGGCCGGCGGAGGATCGATCAATCCCACGCGCACGCGGAACGTACGTGTTATCGGGTCGGCCTGGGGATCGACCTGCCGCACCCTGCCCATCGCCGTGACTGCTGGGTCGTCGGTCAGCGACACCGTGATCTTGGCATCGGGCGGCGCCGACCGGATCACCTGTGCCGGCACGTCGAACACCGCATCTCGACCGTCCTGGCGGGCGACCTGGAAGACCGCCTGGCCCGCCTGCACGACCTCGCCGGCCTCGGCGGTTCGCGCCGTGATCGAGCCGGCGACGCTCGCCTTCAGCGTCGTGTAGCTCACGCGGTCCTGGGCGATGTGCAACTGCGCCTGGGCGTTGTCGACGTTGGATTGCGCCGTGCGCAGCGCCTGCTGAGCCTGGTCGAACAGAACCTGCGTGGTGAATCCTTGCGGCAGGAGTGTCTTCTGGCGATCGAACGTATTGCTTGCCTCCACGAGCTTGCCTTCTGCGGCCGAAAGCGCGGCCTTCGCCGACCTCAAGGCGTTCAGCTCGTTCTGAGGATCGAGCCTGGCCAGCACCTGATCGGGCTCGACTCGGGCGCCGACATCGACCATTCGTTCGATGATCCGACCGCCGATGCGGAAGGCCAGCGACGCCTCGTTTTCGGCGCTTATCTGCCCGGTGAGCACGACTCTCTCGCCGGCACCGCTCTTCGCGGCAGTGATCGTCCGCACCGGGCGCGCCTGAACGGCTTTGGTCTCGGTCTTCCGCTCGCAGCCGGCAAGCAGGGCCAGCGACGACACCAGCATCAGGCCGAGCATCGCAGCGCCGGCCGCAGCTCGATGGGCAATCATGGAATGAGACGCGCCCTGAGTCGCGTGTATTCCTCGGCCGATATGGAGTTCTGCGATTTCAGACGGTCGAGCTTCGCGATCTCGTCGGCGGCACTGAAGCCCGCGATCTGGCGGATCTCATCGCGGGCCATTCTGGCATGTGCTCGATTGCGCTCGGCCATACCGCTGCTCTGAGTGAGGATGTAGGCGAAGATGCCGATATAGGGCAGCACGATGAGCAGGATCACCCAAAGTACTTTGCCAACGCCTGAGATGTCCTGTCGTCGGAAGAGGTCGCTGGCCGCGGTTATGAACAGCCAGAACCATAGGATGAACATGAAGACGGCGAAGGCGTCTGCCACGAAGGTGGCAAACGGAGAATCTCCAAGGAACGACATGCTTTCCTCCAGGGGCGTCCGGTGCTCACCTCCACCGATGCCGCACACGGCGAGAAGTGAAAGGTGAGCACGCCGCCGTGGTTACGGCGCTTTCCTGAGCGAGACCGCGGCCACGCCGGCCGCAGCATTGAGTCCGACTCCGCCTTCGACGCTGACCGGTTGCAAGGCGACCTGGTTGCTGCTGCCGCCGACCAGGACGTTCGCGCCAAGCCCTACCCCGACTGTGCCTTGCGCCGAGGCGCCGCCGTATTCGCCGGCCAGAGCACCCGGCGCGAGACTGCCAGGTGCGAACACCATCCAGACGATCGTGCTTTCCCTGGTGAAGCCGATGTCGACGCCGAAGCGGCGGATCGTGCCCTCGTAGCGCTCGCCTGAACCGTCGGTGCGCGTGAACAGGCAGTTGAGTGTCCGGCTGGAACCGAACACGAAGCCGACGGTGCCGGCAGCGCTGCAGTTCAGATAACCGACATTGACGCCGCCACGGTTCGTGGCGGGAGGCGCGCCAGGCGCCGCCGGCGGCGGCTGAGTGCAGCCCGCAGCAAGCGCAAGAAGGAGGACAGCAGCTATTGGCAATATTGAGCGCATTGTTCCTCCGATGAGCTATGGCGCCATCACACGGCAGGTCGCGCGGTCGACGAAGACGTCGGTTCGCGGGCCGTAGATCACGAGAGCCTGGCGCACGCTGGGCGCCGTTGTCTGAACGACGGCGCGCGCATCCATGACGGCGTTGCCCGCGTTGCTGAAGCGGCACTCGATGACGGGGTCGACCGGGTTGCTGCTGTTGTTGTCCAGGTACACCACGGCCTGCCAACGCTGGCCAGGAACGGCGCGCAGCGATGGGCTGTCCATGGCCACGATCGGCACGGTCGGTCCGGCCGTGACTGGCACCGTGCCGACGGGCCTGCCGCGAATGCGCTGTTCGACGCTCTTGGCCGGTACGTTCTGGGCGTCCGGATTGAAGGCCTTGTCCTCCGGTCCGGTGAGCGGCCGTCCGTCCTGGCTAACCGTTTCCGGGGTCCAGACCTGGCCGGTCTTGGGATCGCGGAACTCCGGCGCGCCGGTCGACGCGGCAACGTCCAGACTGCTGCGGGGTGCCTGCGCCACGGCCGCTGACGCCATTGTCATGCCAATGAAACAGACAACGAGCTTCGACATCCTGTTGCGAGCATTGCTCATTCGGTACCTCCATGCAGGTCAGACGGCTGGAACCGTCCTCGGCATCGAAGCGTATGCGTGCGCGATCGGACTTTTGCGGGCCTCGAAACTGCATGCGCGCCTGTTCGACGACGGCATTCTACGGACGAGGTTCAGCAGTACATTAGCTCGGAATCCCGCGACTGTTCCCAGCGTCCCATTCATCGACGCGCGGCAAGCACGACGGAGGTGGATCGCTCCGGCGACACAGTTGCATGTCCTGCCGGATTCTGCCGCTCGGTTCGCGTGTGCTCAGGAATTGCACTTCTCGCGTATGGGCTTCGCCAGACGTACCTGTTAGGCTCAGGTTGCTCGCGTGGAACTTGCGCGGTGCAAACACTCTGCAGCTCGGCTTTATGGGTTGCCGATGGGAGTCTGCGATGACCCCAGCAACGTTCATGACGCATCCGTTGCCGGCGTCCGAGCAGTTTGAAGCTTGGCGCAGCTGGTATGCCTCGATCTTTGAAATCATTGCGCGACAGCCTGTCGCCGATGGCTTTCGCGGCAAGGCCGTAACGTGGATGTTGGACGGCTTCGCGTTCAGCCGCGTTTCCACGCCGCCGATTTCGGCCAATCGCAGCAAGATCAACACGCGCCGGGAGCCGCTTGATCATTGGTGCGTCAGTCTCTGCAAGACGAACTCATCGGAGTACCAAGGCGGCAGGGGCTGGTCGATGGTGCCCGCCATGGTGCCTTACGTGTTCTCGCTCGGAGAGGAGATGTCCAGCGAGCGGTCGCGGGACCGGATCCAGCTCTATCTTGCTCGCGACAGCTTCCAGACGATCGCGCCACTGCTCGACGCCGCGCGGGGAATGGCGTTGGAAACGCCCGAGGGGCGTCTGCTTGCCGACTACATGATATTGCTGGAGCGCAACATTCCGGACCTGCCCGCCGGGGATGCGGCGAAGCTGGCCGTTGCAATCCAAGCGATGTTGAGTGCCTGCCTCGCGCCGTCGTCGGGTCGAGTGGCAGAAGCCGAACGACACATCGATCTTACCCTCATGGAGAGGGTGCGCCAGGCCGTTCGCAGAAACCTGCGCTCGCCATCCCTGGGGCCAGACAGGCTGTGCCGGGAGGCCGCGACGTCTCGTTCACAGCTCTACCGTCTGCTCGAGGGCGAGGGCGGCGTGGTTCACTACATCCAGCGCCGCCGGCTCTCAGAGAGCTTTTCCATACTGTGCGACGTTTCGAAGAACGTCTCGATCGGCCGGATCGCCGAGATGCTCTGCTTCGCCGACGCATCGAGCTTCAGTCGCGCCTTTCGGAGGGAATTCGGCATGAGCCCGAGCGATGTGCGGGCCGGCGCCATCGGCGGATTGCCGCCAACACCGCCGCCGAGGAATGCCATGGCGTCCGGAGCACACAACTTCAGCCAAATCTTGCACAGCTTGTAATGCCTGGAACCGCAGTCTCGTCCAAGCGCCGCCATCTGGTCAAAGCTCATAAACCGTCTGTGCTTGCATCGCATGCGAGACCGCAGTGCGCCCGGCCGAGTTGGGACACCCAGTCCACTCATGGGATTCCCTGCCGATGTGTAGCCTATGGACCGGCCCTAGGATTCTGAAGGCCTGAGCCAGGGCCAGCGTTCAGTCACGAATCCTCGCCGGCATCGCCATAGACAGCGTCTGCTGCAGAGACATCAGGATCGGCAGGTCGCGATTGGACTTGGTTCAGCGACTCTGAGGCAGCCCAAGCGGGAGCATCACCATGGACACAGTGGCGGACGCGAGCACGGGCAGCAATGCAGTAACCTGGCATGCGCTGTCGGCCGACGAGGTGGTGAAACGGCTCGCGACCGACAGCCTCAGGGGACTCGGGGCAAGTGAGGCATCGACCCGGCTGGAGAAGCATGGGCCGAACCGATTGCCGGTGGGCAAACGGCGAGGGTCTCTCGCGCGCTTCCTCGCCCAGTTGAACAACGTCCTCGTCTACGTCTTGCTCGTCGCCGGCTTCACCAAGCTCATGCTGGGCCTTTGGGTCGATGCCTCGATCATTTTCGGCGTGGTCATCCTCAACGCCGTGCTGGGCTTCATCCAGGAAGGCAAGGCCGAGAAGGCGCTCGATTCGATTCGCAACATGTTGTCGGCAGAAGCACGGACCCTTCGGGACGGCGATCCGCGCCTCATTCCAGCGGAGGAACTGGTGCCAGGCGACATCGTGCTGCTGGAATCGGGCGACAGGATCCCGGCGGACCTGCGGCTCTCGGACGTAAAGAATCTGCGGACCGAGGAGGCGGCGCTCACTGGTGAATCTGTGCCGGCCGACAAGAATACCGAGCCGTCGCCCGCCAATTCGACGGTCGGAGACCGGGATTGCATGGCGTTCTCGGGCACCATGGTCGTTTCTGGCCGCGCGACGGGCGTGGTCGTCGCGACCGGCAGTGCGACGGAGCTTGGCCGCATCAACGCCCTGCTCGCCGGTGTCAACGCGCTCGAGACGCCATTGCTGCGGCAGATCAAACAGTTCGGCTACGTCATCACGGCTGTGGTCGGAATTGTCGGCGTCCTGGTGTTCGCCTACGGCAAGTGGGTCAAAGGCATGGACTTCGTCGAGCTTTTCCAGGCCGTGGTCGGCATCGCCGTCTCGGTAATTCCGGAGGGGCTGCCGGCGATCATCACGATCACGCTGGCGATCGGCGTGCAACGCATGGCCCAGCGCAACGCCATCATTCGTCAGCTGCCGGCGGTCGAGACCCTGGGCTCGGTATCGCGCATCTGCTCCGACAAGACCGGCACGCTGACGCTCATGGAAATGATGGTGGTGTCGGCCGTCACCGCCGACGCGGCGTACCAGGTGACCGGCAACGGCTATGCGCCGGAGGGTGAGGTCAAGGTCGACGGCAAGCCGATCGACAAGGAGCCGGTGCTCGCGCTCATGGGCCGCGTCTCCCTGCTATGCAACGACGCGGAGCTGTTCCAGGACGAAGGAATCTGGAAGGTCGAGGGTGATCCGACCGAGGGTGCGCTCTATCCGTTCGCGACCAAGCTCGGCCTGGAGCGTAAGGCGGAACTCGCGGCGTCGCCGCGCATCGACGCCATCCCGTTCGAGTCGGAACACAAGTTCATGGCGACGCTCCACAAGCCCGTGGAGGGTAGCGAGTTTCTCCTGGTCAAGGGCGCCCCCGAAGTCATCCTCGAGCACTGCGACCGCCAGCAGACGGCGTCCGGCCAGCCCGCGTCGCTCGACCGCGATCATTTCATGCAGGCCTCCGATCAGCTTGGCGGTCGGGGCGAGCGCGTGCTGGCGCTTGCCTGGCACGACGGTCCTATCGGCAAGGCGGGCGGCCTCACACCGGCCGACCTGCCGAAGAACCTCGTCTTGCTCGGCCTCATCGGCCTGCTGGACCCGCCGCGCAAGGAGGCCATCGAGGCGGTGCGCGAGTGTCATGGCGGCGGCATTCGGGTCACTATGATCACCGGCGATCACCGGATCACGGCGGCGGCGATCGCCAGGATGCTCGGCATTGGCGACGGCAAGACGGCCGTCACGGGTGCCGAGATCGAGGAAATGAACGAGGCAGCCCTGCAGCAGAAGGTGCGGGACGTCGACGTGTTCGCCCGGGCAAGCCCCGAGCACAAGCTGCGCCTGGTGAAGGCGATCCAGGCCAACCGGCAGATTATTGCGATGACGGGTGACGGCGTGAACGACGCGCCTGCGCTGAAGAAGGCCGACATCGGCGTCGCCATGGGTATCAAGGGCACCGAGGTCACCAAGGAAGCCGCCAATATGATCCTTGCCGACGACAACTTCGCCTCGATCACCGCCGCAGTGAAGGAGGGACGCACCGTCTATAACAATATCGAGAAGGCCATCCTGTTCATGCTTCCGACCAACGTCGCCCAGGCGCTGGTCATCACGGTGGCGATCCTGGTGGGGTTCACCATGCCGATCACCGCGCCGCAGGTCCTCTGGGTCAACATGGTCACCTCGGTCGCGTTGGGCTTGGTGATCTCCTTCGAGCCGCACGAACTCGATGTGATGACCCGGCCGCCGCGAGCGGTCGATCGGCCGATCCTGACCGGCTTCGGCATGTGGCGCGTCCTCTTCGTCGGACTTGCCCTGCTTGCGGTCACGCTGTGGGCGTTCTTCTGGATGAAATCGCAGGGCGCGTCGGATGAGCTCTCTCGCACGGTCGCGGTCAACATGATTACGATCGGGCAGGTCTTCTACCTTCTGAACAGCCGCTTCCTGCTGGACAGTTCTCTCAGCGTCACGGCACATCTCGGCAACAGGTACCTGCCGGTCGGCATCGGTGCGGTCGTGATCCTGCAATTGATCTTCACCTACGCGCCGCCGCTACAGGCGATGTTCGGCAACGAGGCCATTCCGCTTGGGATCTGGCCCTGGCTTCTGGTCGCCGGCCTCGCGTTCTTCCTCGTCGTGGAGGCGGAAAAGCTCATCATCCGATCGTCGCCCTCCCTGCGAAGGGCTGTCACCGAGGTGGAGGCCGGAACATGACGCCTCCTGCAAACCTCTGAGGGAACGCCCGTGGAGACGACGGTCGCGATCGCCGGTGGCGTAGGCTTCTTCCTTCTGGGAATGGCCGTGATGACCGACGGCCTCAAGGCTCTCGCCGGATCAGCCCTTCGCACCGTTCTGGCGAAGGCCGCGGCGACGTCGCTGAGCGGCACCGTCTGGGGCGCGGTCATCACGCTGCTGGTGCAGTCGTCCAGTGCGACGACCATGACCACCATCGGCCTGGTGAGCGCCGGGCTGCTGACGTTCCCGCAGGGGCTCAGCCTGGTGTTCGGCGCGAACATCGGCACCACCGGGACGGGATGGCTGGTGGCGCTGCTGGGCGTCAGGGTCTCCCTCACGGCGTATGCGCTGCCGATCGTCTTCGCCGGCGCGCTGCTGAAGCTGATGGGCAAAGGCCGATGGGCGGCCAGCGGCGCCTCGATTGCGGGGTTCGCGCTGATCCTGGTGGGGCTGACGACGTTGCAGCAGGGCATGGGTGGACTGGCCGAACAGCTCAACCCCGCAGACCTTCCGGCCGTCCTTGGCGGCGCCGGCGTGCCATGGTGGTCCGGCGCACTCGGCGTGCTGACCCTGGTCGCAACCGGCATCGTAATTACCACCGTGATGCAGTCCTCGACGGCTGCGATCACGGTCACCATCTCAGCGCTCTATGCCGGCGCCATCGGCCTCGACCAGGCACTGGCGCTGGTGATCGGCCAGAACATCGGCACGTCGACAAGCTCGGCGATGGCGGCAATCGGGGCCAGCAACACCGCCAAGCGGCTGGCGGCGGCCTACATTGCCTTCAAACTGATCGCGGCCGTCATCGCCCTCGTCCTGTTCCCCGTGATTGCTCGCCTGATGGTCCTGGCCTCCGACACCGTCGATCCCGTGACTCTGGTGGCGGCCTTTCACACGGCCTACAACGTGATGGGCGTGGCGATCTTGCTGCCGCTGCTCGGGCCGTTCACCAGGGCGATCGAACGGATGGTCCCGGACCGTGGCTCACCCTTCATCCGCTACCTCGATCCAGCCACCCTCGCTGCCTCGCCCACCGTCGCCGTCGAAGCCGCCCGTCGGACGGTGGCGCATGTCCTCGGGATCCTGTGCTCGTCAGCTGGCTCGTCCAACGAGCAACCTGCGGCTGCTCAGTCATCCGACGCCCTCCTGCAGGTGCAAGTCTTCCTCTCGAAGGTGACCGAACCGTTGCCCTCGGAGGACGAGCGCCAATGGTACATTGGAACTCTGCATGCCCTTGATCATGTGCTTCGCCTTGCCAACGCTCTCGAGGAGAGCTGGAAGGTCGATGCGTCGCTCGACAATTCCGACGAACGACGCGCCGTGCAGCTCTACAGGGACGCCATGCGAACCACGGCCGAAAGCGCCATCCTGCTCGAGCACACCACGGTACGACACATGGCGGCAGGCGAGCCCGTTGAAAAGCCGGCCCGGATCATCGAGGACCTTGCGCGGCGCTCCGGGGAACTGGCCGGCCTGCGCCCCCAGCATCGACGGACGACTCTCGACTTGATTGCCTCTGGCAGAATTACGGCAAGCGATGGCTTCGCGAGCGTCGAAGCCGTGCGACTGCTCGACCAGCGCACTCATCACGCATGGCGGGCAGCGGCCCATCTAGCCGGCGTCGTCGCGTGACGCTGCGGAAATGCGCTCAAGGAGATGTCCATGAAAGAGCCGAGTGATGCCGTTCAACCTGGACCGGCCGAGAAGCTGGCGCGCAAGAGCTACGAGCGCGAACTCGCCAAGTTGCATGAAGAGCTGGTGCTGCTGCAGCAATGGGTGGTGCAGGAGGGGCGGAAGGTCTGCCTGGTGTTCGAAGGCCGCGACGGCGCCGGCAAGGGCGGGGCGATCAAGGCGATCACCCAGCGTGTAAGCCCTCGGGTATTTCACATCGTCGCCCTGCCGGCGCCGACCGAGCGCGAGAAGTCTCAGATGTACTTCCAGCGCTACGTGCCGCACCTGCCCTCGGCGGGCGAGATCACGATATTCGACCGTAGCTGGTACAACCGTGCAGGCGTCGAGCGCGTCATGGGCTTCTGCACTGACGAGCAGGCCAGACGTTTCCTGGAGATCGTTCCTGAGCTCGAGCACCTCATCGTTGAGTCCGACACCATTCTCCTGAAGTACTGGCTCGAAGTCAGTCCCGACGAGCAGAGTCGCAGGCTGAGGGAGCGCATCACCGATGGACGCAAGACGTGGAAGCTGTCGCCGATGGACGTCGAGTCCTACGGACGATGGGACGACTACACGCACGCTCGCGACGAGATGTTCAAGGCGAGCGACTCGGAATGGGCGCCGTGGTACGTGGTGCGGTCGGACGACAAGAGGCGGGCGAGACTGAACCTCATCCGACATCTGCTGAGCCAGATTCCCTACGGGAGGAAGGTCGGGAAGAAGGTCAAGTTACCGGCCCGACAGGCTCGCGGGGACTACAAGGCGGCCGACTACCCCTTCAAGTTCATTCCCGAGCACGATTGGACGGCCAACGAGCGCTGATCGTGTCGAGAACTTCGGATGCTTCGCGCTGTTGCTCGTCCTTTGCAGCACGGCTGTCTTCGGAGCAGTGCCGCCGCCGTTAAGCCGGCGCTCCTTCCTTCAGCCGCCGGTTCCAACCACGACATCGGCGGGGGGCAGACCAACTATGTGCTCTGCCCCGACGCTTTGAACGTCTCGACGGTGCGACCGTGTGGAGACTACCCGCGCGGAGGAAGGGGAATCCTTCGACCGTTCAGGATCTCCTCGAGCCTGCTGATGCCGACTGCGTAGTTGCCTTTGTCGCACTCGTTCATCGCAGCAGCGGCAGTTGCATTGGCCGTCTGCGCACGAGAGAACATGCGATACAGGCTCGACAACTGGTGGCAATAGTCCGCATCGCCCATCGTTTGTGCGAACGATCCGGTTGAAACCAGCACAACGCATCCCGTTAGCGCCAGCATGCGACCCACTCTCATGGCTACCCTCCTCGATTTGGATTCGTCCGTGCGAGATGCGCGGACAAAGAACGATAACATTTGGTTCGGAATGCTGGATGTGCCGGGCGTCTCCGGACTTGTTGTGCCGTCCCTTTCTGAATGCGAATTGAATTGAAGGTCATCGTCAGGTCACTCGACCAACGTGAAGCCAGCCCACGGCAATGCCCTGACCGAAGTCGAGTGCTCAGATGCCGCTGCCCTTGTTCTTGATGCCATCAACAACATGGTCGGCAGCATCTCCGATACCGTTCAGGTCCCTTTACTCGGAGGACAACCTGCCGAGACTCCGTCATCGACAACCACGAGCAAGTGCGTTTTGGGACGCAGGGAACAGTTCGGGGACTGGGCGCTAATCAAAGCGGGCGGTCAAAACCCTAGGATGTACGCCGATTGTCCGGGGGATCGATGCTTAAAACCCTCATTGTCCTCGCAACGTTGTCCGGCGTTGTCGTGGTCGCAACCGCCGGTCGCGTCGCCGCGCAGCGCAAAGATTCGCACGAGGACGGCAACTCGGCGCGGACCGACGCGATGTTCGGCACCTACGACCGCTACTCGCTGTCGCCTCTGGACAATGTCTTCGCGACAACGCCCGGCCTCGAGCAGCAGGCGCGGCGGTCGACATTCACCTTCAACGGGCTCGTTCCCATCTTCTACAACTCCAACGCCGACCTGACACCGTCGGGCGGCACGGCCGGCCAGAACTCGGCGGAGTTCAGCCCGATCGTCGGGGTGTCCTGGTCGACGCCGGTCTTCGACCTGCCGCTCAGGCTCACCGCCGGCGTACGCGCCGAGATCGACCGGTTCACCCAGGTGCCGAGTGCCGCCTTCGACAAGGTCGCCTTGTCCGGTCGCCTGCAGTACGTCGACCCCGGCAACGACCAGGCCTACTCGCCGTATCTCGTCTACGCTCCCAGGTTCGATTTCGATCCGTTTTTCCGCGAGCGCTTCGCGACGCGGCAGGATCTGAATCTAGGCGTCAACAAGACCTTCAATTTCGACGCGAACTTCCAGCGTGTGCCGTTCTCGCCCGATACGCTCGCGGAAACTGTCTGGTCGTTTGGCGTGACCGTTTTCGGCCAACGGCGGTTCCGCGACCCGCAGCCGTCGTCATGGGCGCTCTACCTGATCCCGTCGATGACCTACGTCATCTCCGAGAACTGGAATGTCAGTCTCGGTATCGAGCTGATGCGCCGCTGGTTCGATCCTTACTTGGGCTTCAACGAGGCCGAGTGGTTCATCGAGCCGATCGCCACGCTCGAGTTCGTGATGCCGGCTTCGTGGTTCGGCTCTGAGCGGAACGCCAGACTGTTCGGCCGGCCGGCAATCGACCTTCAGATGGCATACGAGCAGAACTGGTCGAACATTCCTGCCTTCAGTTACAGCGCCTGGCACGTTGGTGCCGCACTCAAGCTCGGTTGGCGATTCTGATGAACCGGATCTGCATGATGGCGCGGCCGTAAACGGTCGGCACACGGGAGGCATCGATGGCGTCGGGGACGACACAGAAACTTTCTCTCTTTGCGTTGACGACGATGGTCGTGGGCGGAATGGTCGGCGCCGGCATCTTCTCGTTGCCGCGCACCTTCGCCGGCGCTACCGGCCCGATCGGCGCGATCATCGCCTGGCTGATCGCGGGCACCGGTATGTACATGCTGGCGCGGGTGTTCCAGTCGCTGGCCGAACGCAAGCCCGAACTCGATGCCGGCGTGTTCGCTTATGCCAAGGCAGGCTTCGGCGACTACCCGGGCTTCCTCTCGGCGTTCGGCTACTGGATCGGCAGTTGCATCGGCAACGTTTCGTACTGGGTGCTGATCAAGTCCACCCTCGGAGCATTCTTTCCGGTGTTCGGCGACGGCAACACCATCATCGCCATCGTGGTCGCCTCGGCCGGCATCTGGCTGTTCCA
>CADECW010000119.1 GCA_902825855.1 uncultured Rhodospirillales bacterium
TACAGTTGCTCCGCTTCGCCTCGCTGCGCTCGGCTCCGGTCGGGATGACGGGTGGAGGCGACGCTAGCAACAATACAGTTGCTCCGCTCCGCGCTTCGCGCTCCGGTCGGGATGACGGTGGGGAATCGACGCAGCAACAATACAGTTGCTCCGCTTCGCCTCGCTGCGCTCGGCTCCGGTCGGGATGACGGGTGGGAAGGCGACGCAGCAAAAATACAGTTGCTCCGCTTCGCCTCGCTGCGCTCGGCTCCGGTCGGGATGACGGAAGTGGGCCCCGCCGGCGTCTGATGTTTCATCCGCTAACGTTGCGCCCCCTTGATCTCGGCGTCGATCCTTCTCAGCTCGCGGCGCATGATCTTGCCGGTCGTGGTGAGCGGCAACTCGGTCACGAACTCGACCTCGCGCGGATATTCGTGGGCGGCAAGGCGCGTCTTGACGAAGTTGGCGAGGTCGGACTTGAGCGACTCGGTGCCGACGATCTCGGGCCGGAGCTGCACGAAGGCCTTCACGATCTCGGTGCGCACCTTGTCCGGCACGCCGACCACGCCGACCATGGCGACGGCGGGATGACGCATCAGACACTCCTCGATCTCGCCGGGGCCGATGCGATAGCCGCTCGAAGTGATGACGTCGTCGTCGCGGCTCTTGAAGAACACGTAGCCGTCCTCGTCGATGCGCCCGAGATCGCCGGTCAGCAGCCAGTCGCCGGCGAACTTCCTGGCCGTCGCCTCGGGATTGCGCCAGTACTCCAGCATGACGATGGGATCGTGGCGGAAGCCGGCGATCTGGCCTTCGTCGCCCGGCGGCAGCGGGTTGCCGTCGTTGTCGACGATGGCGACCTTGCGACCGGGGCAGGCACGGCCGCACGAACCCGGCCGCACTTCGAACCACTCGGGCGAGTTCAGCAGCATCAGGTTCATCTCGGTCTGGCCATAGCCCTCCGAGATGGTGGTGCCGAAGCTATCGCGACCCCAGTCGAGCAACTCCTCGCCCATCGCCTCGCCGCCGGTGCTGACGGCGCGCAGGTCGTAGGACCAACGATCACGCGGCTTGTGGACCTGGCGCATCATCTTGAGCGCGGTCGGCGGGATGAAGGCGACGCCGACGCGATGCCGATCGAGCAGCGCGAAGGCGCGCTCGGGATCGAACTTGGCGAAGCGGTGCGCGACCACCGGCGTGCCGTAGAACCAGGCCGGGAACAGCGCGTCGAACAGGCCGGCGATCCACGCCCATTCGGCCGGCGTCCACATCACTTCGTTGCCCTGCGGCCAGTGGCTGAGCCACTGCTCGACCGGAGGGATCGAGCCCAGCAGCACGCGGTGGGCGTGCAGGGCGCCCTTGGGCTGGCCGGTCGTGCCGGAGGTGTAGATCAGCAGCGCCGGATCCTCGGCCAGGGTGTCGACCGTGGCGAAGCTGTCGGATGCCGCGCCGAGCAGGCGGTCCCAGTCGAGGAAGGCGCTGCCGTTGGCGCCGGCGCCGATGGCCACGATGGTCTTGAGATGCGGCAGGCGATCGCGCACGGCCAGCACCTTGGGCAGCTGGCTCATGTCGGTGATCACGGCCGAAGCCTCGGCGTTGGCCAAGCGATATTCCAGTGCATCCTCGCCGAAGAGCGTGAACAGCGGCAGTACTACGGCGCCCATGCGATAGCCCGCGATGTGGCAGATCGTGAGCTCCGCGCCCTGGCTCAGGAACACGGCGACGCGGTCGCCCTTGCCGATGCCCTTTGCCGCCAGTGCGTTGGCGAGCCGCGAGCTGGCGGCGAGCAGCTGGCCGAAGCTCCAGTTGCGCACCGAGCCGTCGGCTGCTTCCACGATCAGCGCCAGTGCTTCGCGCGGATGCCGTTCACAGACGGCGCGGCCCATGTTGAAGCGTTCGGGCCTGGGCCAGCGGAACTGGCGCATCGCATCATCGTAGGAAAGGCCGCGCGGGATCATGTCACTGGTTTACGCGGTTGACGACCCGTCCCGCCAGCAATTCCTCGGGCGTCGGCTCCCAGATGTCGTCGGGCGGCGTGGCCAGCACGCGATCGACGAACTGGGGAGCGAGCTTGGCGGTGTAGAGCAGGAACCGCCGCAGGTCGCGATTGGTCTCGAACAGGTCGTTGTCGCTGAGGCCCGGAAAGCTGCCGCGGTGAAAGCCAAGTCGACCGCCCGGCGAAATGCTGCGCTCGACGCCGCCCAGGAAGGCGAAGGCACAGGCCGACGCGCAGTCGTCGTCGACACGCGTCGCGAGCTTGCGCTCATGGAACATTTCGTAGAGCTCGAAGCCGACCGAAAGGCGCCCCCCAGGTCCTGCCAGCACGACGGTGCGAATGCCGGGATTGTGGTCCAGCGCCCGGCGGACCAGTTCTTCGCCGCCGAGGCCGTACGACCCTTCGACGTAGAGCGTGCCGCCTTCGTCGCTGACCCGCACGGCGAGCTGGTTGAGGGCCCTGTCGCCGGAGTAGATGTTCCACATTTCCATGAGCGCGGGCACGGCGCGATCGACCGCCAGGGCGCCGACGGCGATGATCGCGGCAGCCGCGGCGCCGGACGTCATGGCGAACGCTCCGCGGCCCCCGACGCGCCGCGCTGCGATCGTCAGCAGGCCAATCTGGTAGATCGCGAAAACCGACGCGGCGCCGCACAGCAGCGCGGGGATGACGATATGCGGCAGCCGGACCTCGTCGCCGGCGAACACCGCGGCGGACACACTGCCGAACCCGAGCAAAAGGGCGATGGCGGCCCATGTGCCGCGAAAGTAGAGGGTTTGCGGCAGCGATGCGGTACCGTCGCGCCACAGCGGCACGCCGATATTGTCGAGGTGGTCACTCGTCCGCTGGAGCGGACCGTTGCGGATGCGCTTGCGGCCGCCGGCGAAACCCGGCCAGCGCAGCTCGCCGAGCTTCATCGCCCGAGCCGCTGCGGCGGCATGGGCCAGCAAGGCGCGGCGCTGCCGGCCGTCGCCGACAAGATGCTCGACGCTGATGTGGTCGGCCATCTGCCTGAGGTCGATCACGGCAACCGGTTGGCCGGCCGCGCCGTCGATCACGAACACGGCGCGATCGTCCGACTCTATGGGGATAATCATGGGCGTGAGTGCGGCGATGGCGATGGTATCGGCACTCGTGGCGCGGCGGGGGCGGGGTGTTCCCATGGGCTGACGCGGGGTATGCTGCGGTACTTTTCGTGGAGCGTCTAGGAATGTCCCCCGACGATCATGCCTTTGCACCCGCTGCCAACACAGCTCGTGCACGGGCCAAGAAGATTGAATCCGGCGTTACCATCGTGCCTTCGGTGTGCCCGCACGATTGCACCAGCACCTGCGCCCTGGATGTCGAGCGGCTCGACGCCAGGCGCATCGGCCGTGTGCGCGGCTCGATGCGCAACGACTATACCGCCGGAGTGATCTGCGAGAAGGTCGCGCGCTACGCCGAGCGCATCCATCATCCCGACCGGTTGATGAAGCCGTTGCGCCGGGTCGGGCCGAAAGGATCGAAGCAGTTCGCCGAGATCTCGTGGAACGACGCGCTCGACATCGTTGCCGAGCAGTTCATCGTCAAGGCGCGCCAGCACGGCAGCGAGACGGTGTGGCCCTACTACTATGCCGGGACGATGGGGCTTGTGCAGCGCGACGGCATCAACCGCCTGCGCCACGCGATGAAGTACTCGCGCTATTTCTCGACCATCTGCGTGACGCTCTCCGACACCGGCTGGATCGCCGGCGTCGGTGTCAAGCGCGGTGCCGACGTGCGCGAAGTCGACGAGCATTCAGACCTGGTGGTGATCTGGGGCGGCAATCCGGTTAACACCCAGGTCAACGTCATGACCCACGCCATGCGCGCCAAGAAGCGCGGGGCGAAGCTGGTGGTGGTCGACCCTTATCGCACCGGCACGGCCGATCAGGCCGACATCCATCTCGCCCTGCGCCCCGGCACCGATGGCGCCCTCGCCGTCGCGGTCATGCATATCCTGTTCAAGGAAGGCTATGCCGACTGGGACTACCTGCGCCGCTACACCGATGCGCCGGATGAACTCGCCGCGCACGTGGCGACGCGCACGCCGCAGTGGGCGGCGGACATCACCGGCCTGTCGGTCGACGAGATCGTCTCCTTCGCGAGGCTCTACGGCCGGGCCAAGGCTGCCTTCATCCGCTGTCATCACGGTTTCAGCCGCAGCCGCAACGGGGCGGCCAACATGCATGCCGTGACGTGCCTGCCGGCGGTGACTGGCGCCTGGAAGGTCAAAGGTGGCGGCGCCCTCTACGGCCATACCGGCATGTATCCGATCAAGAAGACGCTGATCGAGGGCCTCGACATGGTCGACCCCTCGCTGCGCGAACTCGATCAGTCGCGCCTCGGGCCGATCCTTACCGGGGATCGCGACGCCCTGAAGGACGGGCCGCCGGTGACGGCTCTGCTGATCCAGAACACCAACCCGGCGATGGTCTGTCCCGAGCTGGAGCTGGTGCACAAGGGCTTCGCCCGCGACGACCTGTTCACCTGCGTGCACGAGCAGTTCCTGACCGAGACGGCGGCGTTCGCCGACATCGTGCTGCCGGCCACGATGTTCCTCGAGCATGACGATTTCTACACGGCGAGCGGCCACACCTTCTTCCAGGTGACCAAGGCGGTGATCGAGGCGCCCGGCGAGTGCCGCGAGAACCACTACGTGATCAGCGAGCTGGCCAGGCGCCTCGGCGCCCGGCACCGCGGCTTCGACATGACGCCGTGGGAGATCATGGACGAATCGCTGCGCGAGTCGGGCATGTGGGATGCCGAGACCAACTGGAAGAAGGGCGGCCAGGACTTCCATCTCGGCTTCGAGACCTCGCATTTCCTCGACGGCTTCGCCTGGCCCGACAAGAAGTTCCGCTTCAAGCCCGACTGGGCCGCCTATGGTCCGCGCGGCAAGGAGATGCCTGTGCTGCCGGACCATTTCGACGTCATCGACAATCCGACACCTGACAAACCCTTCCGCATGGTGGCGGCGCCGGCACGTACTTTCCTCAACTCGACCTTCACCGAGACGGCCAGCAGCCAGAAGCGCGAGGTGCGCCCGACGGTGATGATGAATCCCGAGGAGTGCGCCGCGCTGGGCTTCGCCGACGGCGAACGGCTCGAGATCGGCAACGATCGCGGCAAGACCATCGTGCATTGCAAGCCGCGCGCCGGGCAGCAGAAGGGCGTCGTCGTGGTCGAGGGCATCTGGCCCAATCGCAACTTCGAGACCGGCATCGGCATCAATGCACTGACCTCGGCTGATCCCGGCTGGCCCAACGGCGGCGCGGTGTTCCATGACACTGCCGTCTGGATACGAAGGCCCGCGTGAACGATTTTCGGCCCGCGCCCAACCCCAGCATCGCCGAGGCACAGGCGCTGCACGAACCCGGGCGTGCTCATGTCCTCGTGATCGGCAACGAGAAGGGCGGCTCAGGCAAGTCGACGACGGCGCTGCATATCGCCGTCGCCCTGCTGGGCGAGGGCAGAAAAGTCGCCACGCTCGACCTCGATGCACGCCAGGGCACGCTCGGCCGCTACGTCGAGAACCGTGCCGCTTACGCCAGGCGCAAGGACGTCGACCTGCCGATGCCGATCCATGCCGCGGTCCCGCTCTCGACGCTGTCCGACCGCAACGAAGCCCAGGCCGATGAACGAGCCCGCCTGGAAGCGGCGCTGGAGCGGGTGATCGACAGCGTCGACTTCGTCGTGATCGACACGCCCGGCAGCGACACCTATCTGTCGCGCCTGGCTCATACCTGGGCCGACACGCTTCTGACGCCGCTCAACGACAGCTTCATCGATCTCGACCTTCTGGCGCGAGTCGATCCCGATACGCTCAGGATCGTGCGGCCGTCGATCTATGCGGAAGCGGTGTGGAAACAGCGCCAGTTGCGGGCGGTCCAGGGTGGACGGCCGGTCGACTGGGTGGTGATGCGCAATCGTCTGTCCTCGCTCGCCGCGCGCAACAAGCGCGACATGAGCACCGTCATCGAGGCGTTGGCCAAGCGCATCGGCTTTCGCGTCGCCGCCGGCCTGAGCGAGCGCGTGATCTACAAGGAGCTGTTCCTGAACGGCCTGACCCTGCTCGACCTCAAGCGGGGCGGCAAAGGCCCGTCACTGACGCTGAGCCACGTCGCGGCGCGCCAGGAGGTTCGCGATCTCGTATCCGCGCTCAATCTGCCGCGGCGAGATGCGGACGCGCCATCGGCTGAGCCCGTGACAGAAGCAGCCACCCCAGACCAGCAAGTTGCAGAATGAAGAGGGCGCCGAACGCCCAGGTGTAGCCGTCCGGCGCGTAGCCGGTCGCCGTGCGTGGCCATAGGTCGACGACCTTTCCGATCGCCCATTGGCCGGCGAAGATCACCGAGAACACCACGAGGTTGCTCGACGTGCTGACGCGGCCTGCGTAGTTGGCCGGGAAGGAAGCGACCATCAGGGGCATGTACTGGATCGGGCAGGCGCCGAGGAAACCGAACGCGATCCATGCTGCAGCCGGATGAAAGGACGGAACGAACGCCAGCCAGCCGCAGACGATGGCGAACAGGATGCTCATGAGGCCCGCCGAGGCGAAGTTGCTGACGCCGACCCTGTGCAGGGCGTTGGCGATCACGCCGCTCATGGCAAAGCCCAGCGTCGTGGCCGCGGCAGTGTAGAGCTGGATGTCGGCGCGCAGCTCCTTGTCGGCGAAGCCGCCGACATCGCGCAGCCATGGTCCGATCCACAGCGAGATGCAGCCGATGAAGGCGAGCTGCTGGACCGCAAGCAGCGGCTGTATGCGCCAGTAGAATCCGTCGGTCAGCACCGTCCCGGTGATGCGGAACTGCTCGGCGAGCGTGCCGGTCGCGCGCGGTCCGGCGCGTTCGGGGACGACGATGAACAGGATCGCGGAGGTCGCGAGGCAGAAGCCCGCCAGCCAGAAGAACAGGCCCTGCCAGCTCACGACCGACAACGACCATTCGACGGGCAGGGTCGCGGCCATCGAGCCGAGCCCGCCTGCCATCATGTGGAAGCCCGTGATCAGGCCCCAGCGCTGCGGCGGGTACCAGAGGGTGATCGCCTTGATGGCGGCCATCAATCCGCCGGCGAAGCCCAGGCCGATCAGCACGCGCGCCACGATCAGCTCGCCGAGCGAAAGGCTCAGGCCGAACAGCGCCGAACCGGCGGCGGCCATCGCCAGCAGCACGACCTGCACGCGGCGCGGGCCGTAGCGGTCGAGCATGACGCCGAGCACTGGCTGGCAGCCTGCGAAGAACAGGAAGAAGGCGGAAGTCAGCAATCCGAGGTCGCCCGCGGTGATGCCGATGTCGCGCTCGAGGTAGGGGAAGATCACGGCGTTCACGCCGCGGAAGATGTACGAAAGGAAATAGGCGAGCGCGAACGGCAGGAAGACCCGCAGGAACAGCGTCGCTAGAGTCGGGGCGTTTCCGGTCATTTCTTTCTTGCCTGCTTCGCGCGGGCTAGTTGCGCCGCATCTTAAGCAGTTCGCCGGTCATGCGCCCAGCCACGATCTCCATGCCGCGTTCCGTCCAGTGGCCGTTCGACAGGCGATAGGTGCCAGCCGTGCCGTCGAGATCGCCTCGTTGCCGACCAGCGCGGCGAGCAACAGCAGGACGATGTAGAGCGGTCAGAAGAAGCGTGCTGCCTTTACGGCTTCCTATGTTGCGGTCAGCAGCCTTTGCCCTTTGTGCGGCAGAGCTCGTCGAGCATCGGCAGGAGCGCCGGGATCATGCCCTTGGCGAAGATGATCTCGGCTTTGCCGTTGGGATGGGGGTCGGGCACGGTCACCCACAGGGAAGCCGGGTCGTCATTCTCGACGGTGGGCAGCAGGTCGACGAACGGCACGCCGTCCTTCTCGACGACGGCACGCACCATGGCGGTGATGTCGGCGAACGGATAGGGCCTCAGCTCGCGCAGCTCGGGGATGTTGAAGACGATGAGCTTGGCGCCGGTCTCGCGGGCCACCGTGGCGAAGCCGCCGAGCGACTTCTCGGTCTGCAGCCAGCCCGCTGCCTTGGGTGCGTAGAGGTCGCGGTAGTAGCGCTTCCAGTCGGGCGCCTCGCCGAACTGTCGGAACAGCGAATCGAAGCGGTAGCCCGCGACCACCCAAGCCGCCGAATGGTTGCTGAGCCAGCCGGTGTCGGTATAGGACGGCATCGGCTCGGCATCGTTGAGGAAGTAGGCGAGAACGATGATGTCGGGCGCGAGCGGCGCACCGACCTCGCGGAACAACGTCAGCTCCTGCAGGGTGTTGTAGTTGCCGACGCCGAGATTGAAGCCGTCGACCTTACGCCCGGCTTTGGTCAGCCCCTCGATCACCTGGTGCGCGAACGTCTCCTTTTCGGCGACGCCCCAGCCCATGGTGATCGAATCGCCGACGAAGGCGATGCGCGCAGTGCCGGCGGCCGCCTTGTCGGCAATCTCCGGTCCGCGCAGGCCCCGGCTGTCGGTCCGCACGTCGACATTCATCAGCTTGGCTTGGGCCTGCGGTCGATGCCGATGACCGAGGTCGGGCCGCGTATCGCGAACCTTCACCTCGCGCGCGTACTTCCACATTTCGAGCTCGTAGAGCATGCCGTCGTCGAGAACGAGGCGCGTAAGGCCCTCCACAGCGAACAGACACACAAGCGAGGCAATAAGGATCAGCAGCAGATTCAGCGCGACTTTCATTTTCCGAGGTCGAGGTTTCGAGAGGGGGCCTGATTTTGTGCCGGTCCTAATAGCGTGTCCGGCGGTGCGCGTCACCGCGCCAAAATTGCCTGCCTGCGCACAATCATCTACAAGGCCAGGCGTCTCTCCTTGCATGTCCCATGGCCAGGAAATCTGAAGTAGGACCGACCAAGGGCACGGCCGCGTCCTCGTCCGCGGTGGATGCCTTCGCGCGCGAAGTGGCCAGCCTGCCACCCAAGAGCGCGGGCCGCGGCCGCGGCCGGCTGCTGTTCGCCATGGATGCCACGGCCAGTCGCGAGCCGACCTGGGACGTCGCCTCGACGCAGCAGGGCGAGATGTTCGTCGCCGCGAGCGAGGTCGGCGGCATCGAAGTCCGTCTGGCCTTCTATCGCGGCTTCGACGAATTCAAGGTCAGCCGCTGGACGGCGGACGGGCGCGAGCTCGCGCGGCTGATGGGCGCGGTGCGCTGCCTGGCCGGTCGTACCCAGATCGCCCGCCTGCTGCGCTACGCCGCCGAGCAGCGGCGCGAGAGCCGCCTCGATGCCGTGGTGTTCGTCGGCGACTGCTGCGAGGAGGATGTCGACGAGGTCGGCCACGAGGCAGGCCAGCTCGGCCTGCTCGGCCTGCCGGTGTTCGTCTTCCAGGAAGGCGAGGACCGCGTGGCCTCGCGCCTGTTCCCGCAGATCGCCAAGCTGACCCGCGGCGCCTATTGCAAGTTCGACCGTTCGAGTCCGGAGCAGCTCAGGCGACTGCTCGGCGCAGTTGCGGCCTATGCCGCCGGCGGCCGCGCGGCCTTGCTGAACTACGGCAGGGAGCAGGGCGGCGCCGCAGCCTTGCTGACCAATCAGATGAAGTGAACGCGTCAGGCGGCGAAGGTCTCCATCAGGCGTGCCGCCCAGCGCCCGGGCAGTGTCTGTCCGAACCACACCAGGCCCTTGGTGCCGATGGGGAAGGCGATGCGCGCATGATCGCGCGCGAGGCCGTGGCGGATGATCGACGAGGCGCGCACTGACGTCATCAGGAATGGCATGGGGAAGGGCGCGCCGGCGGTCATGCGTGTGGTGACGAAGCCGGGGCAGATCACGCTGACGCCGATGCCGCTCTTCTTCAGCACGTAGCGGATGCTCTCGCCCCACACCCGAGCCGCGGCCTTGCTGGCATTGTACGAGGCCGAATAGGGCAGTCCGATGAAGCTTGCGAGCGAGGACACAATGCCGATCTGGCCGCGCTTGCGGGCCATCAGTCGCGGCAGCAGCGGCTCGACCGTGTTCAGCACGCCGCCGAAATTCACGTCGAGCGTGCGGCGAATGACGGTGAAGTCGTCGAGCGAGCTGTTGTCCTTGTCGATCGAGATGCCGGCATTGGCGATCAGCAGATCGACGGGATGGGCATCGTCGAAGGCGGTGAGCCAGGCGCCGAGCCGGTGGCCGTCGACCACGTCGATCGTATCCGCGACCACCGTTGCTCCCTTGGCGCGACAGGCTGCGGCGACGGCATCGAGCCGTCCGGCATCGCGGCCGGTCAGCGCGAGCGCGACGCCGGGCGCCGCGTAGTCGAGCGCCAAGGCCTCGCCGATGCCGCTCGATGCACCGGTGATGACAATGCTTGAGAAGCTCTTCATGGGATAACCTTCCGGCGGAGCGCGTTGTACGCGCCTGGGGCCGATACTAGAGTGCCTCGCCGCAACGCGGCCAGTGGACTGGATTTAGCGGGGATCGCGGAGTGGTTTTTTGATCGCAAGCATGACCGGATACGCTCGCGCGCAGGGATCGGATGAACGACGGCGCTGGGTCTGGGAGGCGCGCAGCGTCAACGGCCGCAACCTCGAGATCCGCTGCCGTGTGCCGCAGGGCTTCGACCGCCTGGAGAATCCCGCCCGCGCCGCCATCGGCACCCGCATGAAGCGGGGCAACGTCTCGCTCACCCTCACCATCGCCAGCGAGCAGCAGAGCAAGCCGTTGCGCATCAACCGCGCGTTGCTGGCCGAGCTGGCGAACCTCGTCGAGGAGGTTCGCAAGGGCACCGGCGCGGCCCCGCCTACGGCCGACGGGCTGCTGCGCGTGCGCGGCGTCATCGAGGAAGAGGACGGGGCGGAGGAGAACGAGGAGGCGCTGGCCACTCTCGACCGCGCATTGTCGGGCACGCTCGACGAGGTCCTGAAGGCGCTGGCCGCCGCCCGCGCCGCCGAAGGCCGCGCGCTCGCCGCCGTGATCGACCGCCACATCGGCGAGATCGAGGAGCTGTGCAGGCGGGCTGCCGATCGCGCCTCGGCCCAGATCGGTACGGTGCGTTCCCGCTTCGAGAGCCAGCTCGCCGAGCTGCTGGAACGTGCCCCGCCGCTGTCCGAGGAGCGCTTCGCCCAGGAGGTGGCGTTACTGGTCGGCAAGGCCGACGTGCGTGAGGAGCTCGACCGGCTCGCCGCCCATATCGCCCAGGCGCGCACGCTGCTCGGCGAGGCGCGGCCGGACAATCCGGTCGGTCGCAAGTTCGATTTCCTCTGTCAGGAGTTCAATCGCGAGGCCAACACGCTGTGCTCGAAGTCGGCCGACATCGAGCTGACGCGTATCGGCATCGATCTGAAGGGCGCCATCGAGCGCCTGCGGGAGCAGGTCCAGAATGTCGAATGACGCCGAAGTGCCGACGATCCAGCGGCGGGGGCTGATGCTCGTCCTGTCCTCGCCGTCTGGAGCCGGCAAGACCACGCTGTCCCGCCAGCTCCTGGAGAACGATTCCCTGATCCAGCTGAGCGTATCGTGCACGACACGTGCGCGCCGCCCGAGCGAGAAGGACGGGGTCGACTACACGTTCATCGACACCGCGACTTTCCGCGAAATGATCGATCGCGGCGCCTTCCTCGAGCACGCGCGGGTGTTCGACCACTACTACGGCACACCGAGCGCGCCCGTCGAGGCGGCGCTGAGCGCGGGCCGCGACGTGCTGTTCGACATCGATTGGCAGGGCACGCAGCAGCTCACGGAGAAGGGGCGCAACGATCTGGTCACGGTCTTCATTCTGCCGCCATCGACGCGCGATCTGGAGAAGCGGCTCATCACGCGCGCCCAGGACTCGCCCGACATCGTGGCGCGACGCATGGCCAAGGCCGCCGACGAAATGAGCCACTGGGCCGAGTACGACTACACCATCATCAATCGCGATATCGCCACCAGCCTGATCCAGCTCAAGTCTATCCTGACGGCCGAGCGGCTGAAGCGAGAGCGTCAGGTCGGCTTGTCGGACTTCGTCAAAGCGCTGCGCGAGGGGCGGTGATCGGCTTACCGATGCCGGTCTGGCCCTGCGAGCGCAGGACCAGTTGCGAGGGCACGTAGGGCCGGCCGGAGAATTCGGCGATAAGGCGGTCGCTCGCGGTCTCGATGGTCTCCTCGAGGCGGCGCATGAACGTCTGTTTGTCGAGGCCGGTCTCGATGGCCGGCAGGAATTCGATGGCGCAGCGGCCCGCCTTCTTGCGCCAGTCGCGGCGGTTCCAGAGCAGCCCGAGCGAGGTCGCGACCGGTGTCACCGGCAGGTCGAGGTCGCGGTACAGATAGTAGATGCCCGAGCGATAGCGCTCGCGCTCGCCCGGCGCCATGAGGTTGCCTTCGGGATAGATCGCGATGTGCCGGCCGCTGTCGTAGGCGCGCTTGGCGAACGCTGAAAGATTCGCGCGCTCCTTGCCGCCGCCGCAGGCGTCGACGCGGATCATCTGCAGGCGATATAGGATGGTGCCGATCACGGGCATGCGGAAGAGCTCCTGCATGGCCACGAAGGTGATGCCGGGGATCTCGGCGGCAAGGAAGATGCCGTCGCTCTCGCTGTGATGCTTGTTGGCGAGCAGGACGGGGCCACGCATCGGCAGGTTGGCGCGGCCGCGGATCTCGACCTTCATGCCGCCGATCCAGCGCATGCCCCAGACGACGGTGCGGGCCCACCAGTGCAGCAGGGTGCGCAGCACGACCGGCGTGGGGATGGGCACGAGCACGATCCCGACCAATGCCGTGAGGAGGGTGAAGACGTAGAAGAACAGGTTGAAGGCGAACGAGCGCATCATGATGTCATGGTAAATGAGTGAGTACTCACTTTTCAAGCGCCTGAGCAAGCCGCACGAAATCGCCTACGGACAGTTCCTCGGCTCGGGCAGTCGGGGGAATGCCCAATTCACCGAGGACCTCTACGGGATTGCCGAAAACGCTGCCAAGGGAACTGCGCAGCATCTTACGGCGCTGGCCGAAGGCCGCCGCGGTGACCTTTTCCAAGGGCCGCAAGTCGGCCAGCCGGCCGTCCGGCCTTGGCCGCAGCCGCACCACAGAAGATACGACCTTCGGCGGCGGCACGAACGCCGAAGGAGCCACGTCGAACAGGCGCTGCACCGTGCAGACATGCTGGGCAAGGACGGAGAGGCGGCCGTAGTCCTTGCTGCGCGGCACCGCCGCCAGCCGGTCAACGACCTCCTTCTGGAACATCAAGACCATGTCGGCGATCTGGTCGGCGTGATGAAGCCAGCCGACGAGCAGCGCCGTCGATACGTTGTACGGAAGGTTGGCAACGATCCGGCGAGGCGCCGGCCCAAGTGCCGCGAGATCGACCTTTAGAGCATCGCCTTCGACGAGATCGAGGCGGCCGTCGGCGGCCGCCTGCAGTTCCTTAAGGGCCGCTATCGCGCGCGAATCGACTTCGACGGCGATGACACGCTCTGCGCCTTCGAGCAGCAGGGCACGCGTCAGGCCGCCCGGTCCGGGACCGACCTCGACCACCAATCCCTGATCGAGGGGGGCGGCGGCGCGGGCGATGCGGCGCGTCAGGTTGAGGTCGAGAAGGAAGTGCTGGCCCAGCCGCTTGCGCGCATCGAGTCCGTGTACCGCGATGACCTCGCGCAACGGCGGCAGGGCGGCGAGGCCGTGCACAATGCCTGCCGGTCAGGATCGGCGGCGACGGGCCATGTCGTCGGCCATTCGCAGCCCGGCGATCAGGCTCGTGGGATCGGCCCGGCCGGTGCCGACGATGTCGAGGGCGGTGCCGTGGTCCGGCGAGGTCCGGACGAACGGCAGGCCGAGCGTGACGTTGACGCCGCCGGCGAAGTCCACCGTCTTGATCGGGATCAGCGCCTGATCGTGATACATGCACAGCACTGCATCGTAGCCGGCGCGTGCGCCGGCGTGGAACAGGGTGTCGGCGGGGGCGGGGCCGCGAGCATCGATACCATCGCGCTTCAACGCCTCGATCGCCGGAGCGATGATGCGGCTCTCCTCGTCGCCCATCGAACCTTGCTCTCCAGCATGGGGGTTGAGCGCCGCCACGGCCAGCCGCGGGCGTTCGATGCCGAAGAGGGACGTCAATCCTGTCGCCGTCAGGCGACCCGCCCGCACGATCTTGATGATGTCCAGGTTGCGCACCGCCTCCGCCAGCGACAGGTGGATGGTGACGGGCACGACGCGCAATTCCGGGCAGGCGAGCATCATGGCGACATCCGAGACGCCTGCCAGCTCGGCGAGATACTCGGTGTGGCCGGGATGACGGAAGCCTGCATCCTGCAGGGTCTTTTTCTGTATGGGGTTGGTCACCATGCCGGCGATTTCCCCGGCGAGCGCCAGTTCGACGGCGCGTTCTATGGCCTCCAGGGTGGCCGGCGCGTTCGCGGGGTCGGGTTGGCCCCCCTGCACCGGAGCTCGCAGGCGCACGGGCAGCACCGGCAGCGCGGTGGCGAAGACCTGCCAGGCTTCGGCAGGGCGCTCGAGCTCGCGTACCGGCACGTTGAGGCCGAGCCTGCCGGCGAGGGCAGCCAATCGCGTTGCGTCATCGAGCACAAAAAACGGCCGATCGCCCTGCCGGCGCATCGACCAGGCCTTCAGGCTGAGTTCCCCGCCGATTCCGGCCGGCTCGCCCATGGTGACGGCGAGCGGCGCGGTAGCGGTCATGGCTGCTTGACGTCGATCGTGGCCTGGCGGCGCAGGTCGCGCATGTAGCGGCGTCCTGCCGATTCGAGCTTCTGCAGCAGGATCTGTTGGGAAATCGCGTCGCGTCCCGGCGTCCCGTCAGTGCCGGCCTTGCCGCACAGCGCGACGACCTGCAGTCCTTCGGCGACCCGGAACGGACCGGCGGTGCCGCCGATACTCAACTTGGGAATCTGCTCGAACATCTGCGGGTTGGCCTGCAGGTCGCCGACCCGCACGCCGCTCAGGTCACCGGAGGTCGCCCCCTTGAGCTCGCGGGACCTGGCATGAAGGTCGCTGCAGGTGCGCACGCCGGTCATCGCCTTTTGGGCATCGGCAGTTGCCTTGGCGACCTCGTTGTCCGACGCATTCACCGGCAGCGGCAGGGTCATCTGCGTCAGGTTGAGACGCACGTCGTCCGGCTTGGCTGATGCGAAGGGGCGGCGGTCGATAACATAGAGGATATGCCAGCCGGCGGTGCTGCGGACGGGCTCGGAGTACTGGCGGACCTGCAGCCTCTCGACGGCGGCGTCGAGGCTGGGGTCGAGCGACCCGGGCAGGATCCAGCCGAGTTCGCCGCCTGACGACGCGGTCGCACCCTGCGAGAACTGCTGGGCCACCGCCCCGAACGGGGCGCCGCGCTTCAGCTGATCGACAATGCGGTCGGCCGACCGACGGGAATCGTCGGCCATGTCTGCCCGGTCGACCGGCACGAAGATCTCGGCCACTCGCGATTCGGTCTTGCCGACATTCGCGCGGGCCCGGCTCAGCGCGTCGTCGATCTCGGCCTCCGACACGTCGACCTGAGGTCGCACGCGACGGCGAAGGATCTTGTTCCAGGCGATCTGCGCCTCGATCTGCTGCACGGCGATGTCGAAGGCGACGCCGGTGCTCTGGATGTACTGCTTGAACGCGCCGCGCGACATGCCGGCGGCGCGCTCGATGTCGCTGAAACGCTGCTGCATCTCACCGTCGGTCGCCTTCAGACCGAGCCGCTTGGCGTCCTGGATCTGCAGGCGCTCGTCGATCATCTGGCGCAGCATCTGCGCGGCCATACGCTGGCGCAGGTCCGGGCTGTCCTGCAGCCCTGTGGTGCGGATGGCGAACAGCACACGCTGTTGGAGGTCGAAATCGGTGATCGCGTCGTCGTTGACACGCGCCAGCACGCGCAGGCCCTGGGCCGAAGCCAGTGCGGGAAGGAGAGTGATGACGACGACGATGAAGGTGCGGAGGAGCAGCGCTGACATTGCACAGACAATTTGACTGAGGGGCCGGTATTATATTCCGCGGCAGCCGTGCTGCAACGGACGGCAAATGCCTTAGTCGTGGACTATGGCAAGATGCGGGCGCCGCTTGACGCTCGGCGGCGGGTGGTTTAGCCGAACACGGCAAGGGGGCAAGGCGTAGAGGGGCAGCGATCCGGGGAATGACGACCGTTCGACGATCGATCAACGCGCTCAGCGCCTGGGACCGGATCGCCTCCGGGATTGGCTATCACCTCGACAATCTTGGTTGCTGGTTGATCGTGAACGCTCCGGCGATCGGATCGTCTTATGCTGCGTGCCTGGCCCCCGGCGTGCCCCGCCTGCGGCCGCGACCCGGCTGGGTGTTCGCCGAGGAATATTACGACCAGCGACGCTGGCTCGCCTGCCGCCGCGGCGCCCTGTGGGAGGCTGCCCGCGAGAAGGACCTCGCAGTGCCCATCACCGTGCGCTGGCACAGCGGCACGACCGTCGACCTCACCTTGGGCAACGACAACAGCCTCTGCCTCTATGTCTGTGGATCGTTTGAGCCCAACGAGTTCGCTTTCCTCGACCGGGTGCTGGCACCCGGCATGGTGTTCGTCGATGTCGGGGCCAACGACGGCTACTACACACTGTTCGCCGCCCGGCGTGTCGGGCCGTCGGGTCGCGTGGTGGCGGCCGAGCCCAGCTCGCGGGAACGAGCCCATCTGCAGCGCAATCTCGGGCGCAACGGCCTCGACAACGTCACCGTCGTACCGGCCGCAATCGGAGCCGCCGCCGGCCTCGCCGACCTGCACCTGGCCCATGGCGTCCATGCCGGGCACAACACGCTCGGCAGCTTCGCCCATGACGACGTGGTGCGCGCCAGCCTCGAGCGCGTGCCTATCGAGCCGCTCGACGCGGTGATCGCCCGCCTTGGCATGCCCCGGGTCGATTTCGTCAAGATCGATGTCGAAGGGGCCGAGGCGGGAGTGATCGCCGGTGCCGCGACCGTGCTGAAGTCGATGCGGCCGCTATTGCTGCTCGAGGTCAACGACAAGGCATTGCGGGCCCAGGGCAACTGCGCCGATTCCCTCATCGCCACCCTGCGTGGCGGGCTCGGCTACGAGATATTCGTGTTCTCGCCGGTGACCGGTCTGCTGGAAAGTCCGCGCGACGGCGATCCGCTGTCCGCCAATGTGGTCGCCATCCCGTCCGAGCGTGTCGCCGATACGGTCACGACACGCTAGGGCAGTCGACCAGGCCGCCTCGACATGTTGGCACGACTCGAACCGGCGGCATCGGCCCTCGTCGATTGGGCCATGGATGCCGCGCTGCCGCTGTGGGCGACCGCCGGCTTCGACAACGAGAACGGCCGTTTCGAGGAGCGCCTGACGATGGGCGGTGCACGTCTGCCCGATGTCCCCCTACGACTGATGTCCCAGGCCCGTCAGATCCATGCCTATGCGCTGGCGGCTCGGCGTGGCTGGCAAGGCAATGCTCTCGGATTCGTCGAGCGCGCCTTCGTTTCGATGATCCGCGACTACCGCGCACGCGACGATCGCGGCGGCTGGGTCTTCTCCATCCGACGCGACGGCGTGGTCGCCGATGCACGCCGCGACCTTTACGCCCATGCGTTCGTGCTGCTGGCGATAGCCTCCTACGTCGAGGCGACCGGCCGGCGCGATGCGCTAGCGCTGGCTGACGAGACGCTGACGTTCGTTCAACGGCACATGGCGGCTTCCCAGGGACGCGGTTTCGTCGAGGAATTGCCGGCAAGTGGCGGGGTGCGCCGGCAGAACCCGCACATGCATCTGTTCGAGGCCCTGCTGGCGCTGTGGGAATGTTCGCGGCAAGAGCACTACCTGGCGCAGGCGAAGGAACTGTTCGGGCTGTTCGCCACGCGCTTCTTCCGGGCCGATTCCGGCGTCCTCGGCGAATACTTCACCGCCGAACTCGAGCCGGCAGACGGTGTCGTCGGCCGCATCGTCGAGCCCGGCCATCACTATGAATGGATATGGCTGCTGCGGCGCTTCGAGCAGGCCACCGGACGGCCGGTGCAGGCCTATGTCGACGCGCTCTACGGTCATGCCGACCGCTACGGCTTCGACGAGGCCGGAATGATCGTGGGCGAACTGCTGGTCGACGGCACGCCGCGCGCCGGCGTACGCCGCATCTGGCCGATCACCGAAGCGATCAAGACCTACCTGATCGAGGCGCGGCGCGGCCGGAGACAAGGCGAGGGCAAGGCGGCTCAGTTGGCCGTGCTGCTGCGGGATCGCTTTCTGACCGTCGATCCCCCCGGAGGCTGGCACGACAGGCTCGACGACAAGGGCCGCTGCGTAAATGAATTCATGCCCGCCAGCACGCTCTATCACCTGGTGGGCGCGATCGACGAACTGAGCCGGTTCGTCGGCGATGAAGCCTAGAGTGCAACACGCATCCCCGGTGCGCGCGAAATACCTTACGAATGGCCCTGGTCGCGCTGCGAGACGATCGGGTTCGCGACCGGCCACCAGATCTTCAAATCCGGGTCGTTCCACGTGAGGGTGAATTGTCCGGCGCGGTCATAGTCCGTGCTCTGCTTGTAGTGGAAGATTGCCTGCTCGCTCATCACCACGTGTCCGTTGCCGAAGTTGGGCGGCACCAGCACCTGCAGGTGGTTGGTGTCGCTGAGCGTGAAGGCCTCCCAGCGTCGGTACTGCGAGGACATCGGATCGTTGTTCACCACAACCATGTAAAAGCTGCCCTGCAGGCAGGAGATCAGCTTCCACGTCTTGGTGTCGCCATGGATGCCCCGCAGCACGTGGCGGTGCGACACCGAGATGTCGTCCTGGATGAAGTCGATGGGAATGCCGGCTGTGAAGTAGCCGTTGCGGTTGTAGGTCTCGATATAGTGGCCGCGGAAATCCTCGAACACGGTTGGTGGTTTGATCAGCAGGACCGATTCCAGCTTTGTCGTGAATACTTCCATGCCACCCTCTGTTGTTCAGCGCGGCAGGCCGCCGCTCCCGAGCAGCTCTTCCTTGCGATACACGATCGTCGATCCCGTGAAGTCGGCCGAAACCGGCACCGTGACGAGATGGGACAGCGCCTTGGTGACGGCCGCCTGCCGCTCGGGCGGCGTCACGAACACCATGAAACCGGTGCCGCCTGCGCCCAGAAGCTTGCCGCCGAGAGCCCCGGCGCGTTGCGCGTCGTCGTAGATGCGATCGATGGTCGATGTGCTGGTGCCGTCGGCGAGACGGCGCTTCAGCGTCCAGCTCTCGTGCAGCAGTTCGCCGAACGCCTCGATCCTGCCGGCATGCAGCAACTCGGCGCCGACCTCCACCATCTCCCGCATCCGCATCAAGTGCTTGGCGTTGGCTCCGAGGTTGTTGATCAGCTTCTTGGCGTAATCCGACGAAAGGCGGCTGCTGCCGGTATAGAAGAGCATCAGCCACTTTTCGAAGCTCTCACGCTGGCCGTCGTCGAGACCAAGCGGCGTCACCGAAAAGGAATCGTCGCGCTCGAACTTGATGACATTCATGCCGCCATAGGCGCTGGCGATCTGGTCCTGGCAACCCACCGTTTCCTTGAGCTTGTTCTGCTCGAGGTCGATCGCCCTCACCGCGAGGGCCTGCGCATCCAGGGTCTTGCCGCGCATGGCGGTCAAGACGTTGATCAGGCCGACGGCGAAGGCCGAGCTCGAGCCAATGCCGGAGCGGGCGGGCAGGTCGCCCTGGTGGAAGAGCTCGATGCCTTCGCTGTCGTCGTATCCCAGAGTTTCCATTCCAGCACGCACTGCCGGATGCTGAATGTGGGAGGCGGCGGCTACCCTCTCGATGTGCGACCAGATGATGCGATGGCGCATGCCGAAGAACGGCGGCAGAAAGCCGGTACCGATGTAGCAGTACTTGTTGATGGCCATCGACAGCACGCCTCCACCGTGGCGGCGGAACCACGGCGGATAGTCCGTGCCGCCACCAAAGAACGACACCCGGTACGGCGTGCGGGAAATTGCCATCAACATCTGAGGATCATCGGCCTCTCTGACTGCTGTCGCCGGACCTGCCGCTGCTCAGAGGATCAGGAAACGGTCACCTTCCCTTGCCACGCGGTCCCGCCAGTAGTCCAGAAGGTCGCGTAGCGCCTTGTCATAGGGGATCTCGGGCTTCCTGCCGGTCTAGGCGTGGAACTTCGCTGTGTTGGGCACCTGCAGATCGGCATCGATCGGACGCAATCGGTCAGGATCGACCTCGACTTTGATGGCATCTCTGGCCGTCGAGAAGGAAATCAGGGTGTCGAGGATGTCCTTCACCGTGCACGAGTGGCCTCCGCCGATATTGTAGTAGGCGCCGGCCGTCGGATTGACGGTGACCAGCATGTAGTAGGCGCGCACGGC
>CADECW010000120.1 GCA_902825855.1 uncultured Rhodospirillales bacterium
GCTCCGGTCGGGATGACGGCAAGAAAATTCCCGTCATCCCGAGCGAAGCCGCCCCGTAGGGCGGCGTAGTCGAGGGACCTCTTTTTGTCGACGCATCAAAAGAGCGGGTCCCTCCGCTTCGCCTCGCTGCGCTCGGCTTCGGTCGGGATGACGGGTAGGAAGGCGGGAGATCAATGCGGCGGCATCGGAATGAACACCGGCGGCGTGCCGGACATCTTGCCACGCGCCCTGATCTCGGCGTCGTTGGCGCCATGCGGCTTCAGGTAGACGTAGAACGGTGTCCGGCGCTCGACGATGTCGTTGCCGGGCTGGGCGCTGCGGCTGATCAGCATGTCGGCCTGGATGCGAACATGCATGTAGCCCGGGATCAGCTCCGCCCACCCCGTTACCTCGGGCATGAAGAGCACGTTGTAGGTGTAGGCGTCGGTGAGCTTGATCACGCCGGTGCTTGCCTCGCCGACCGGCCGTGACGGCACCTGCTGCCATGTCATGCCGGTCTGCACATAGACGCCGACGGCGTTCAGCATGATGTAGAGCGGCCGTGCCGGATCGATGTTCTGCATCGCCATGGTCATGCGGTACGACTTGCCGTCGGGCTCGAGCACGATGCCCTTCAGCTCGAGATAGAGCGAGCTGCGGGCTTCGTGTTCGAGCAGCAGCCGTGCCTGACGCTGCTGCTGCAGGGCGCGTTGCTGCCAGATGCCGATGCCGCCGTCGATCGCGAAGGCGGCACACAGGACCGCCACCGTGCCCATCACCGCCGGTGACTGCCAGAGCCTGAGTCCGCGGCCGAGCTTCACCGCCAGGCCCGTCGGCGGCCCGGCCGGCTGCCGTGGAGACACTTCGCGCAGCCTTTCGAGGAGCGCGCGCTCGCCCTTCTCGCTCGCCTCTTCGGCAATGCCGAGCCGGCGACGCAGCAGGCGGGCCTCGGATTGCCCCGCCGCCACCTGCCGCCACAGGTCGCGGATCAGCGCGTCCTTCTCGCTGGCGCCGAGCTTGGCGAGATCGGGCCGCTTGGCGTTCATGACGCGATCATCCCGCCCCCGATATGGACGATCTGCTCGGCCTGCTCGGCCAGCGACAGATTGTGCGTGACCAGCACCAGGGTCGTGCCGAGCTCGCGGTTGACGGCTAAAAGCTCGTCCATGATCTCGATCTCGGTCTGCTCGTCGAGATCGGAGGTCGGCTCGTCGGCCAGCAGCAGGACGGGATCGTTGATCAGCGCCCGCGCGATCGCCGCGCGGCGCTGCTCGCCGGCCGAGCATTCGGAGGGATAGGCGTCGAGATGGCTGCCGAGGCCCATGCGGGACAGCAGCATCGCCGCCTTGTCGTAGACATCACCGTCTCTCCGCCTGGCCAACATTGCCGGCAGGGCGACGTTGTCGACCAGCCTGAGCGTCGGCAGCAGGCTCGCGAACTGGAAGACGAAGCCGATGCGCCGGTTGCGGAACGCCGCGAGCTTGTCGTCGGACAGGCGCCAGATGTCGGTGCCGTCGATCGTCACGGTTCCGTCCGACGGCCGGCTGAGGCCGCCGACCATGGCCATCAGGGAGGATTTGCCCGAGCCCGAGCGCCCGATGATGGCGACGTAGCGGCCGGTCTCGACGTCGAGGTCGATGCCGTCGACCGCCAGGACTTCGCCGCGTTCGGTGACGTAGCTCTTGCGCAGGGCCCGGCACGACAGCACGGTCAGGCCCCGCTGCGCACGAGGTCGTAGGCGTCGCGTCGGCTCGCGCGCCACGCCGGATAGAGCACGCCCGCGACTCCGATCGCCGTGGCGAGCACGACCGCGCCGACGGCGAAAGCTATGATGCGCGGCAGGTCGACCCACAGGAACGGCACGCCGACATTCTCGAGATAGTAGACCAGCGAACGTTCGAACAGGCGCATCACCAGCACGCCGAGGACGACGCCCAGAATGCCGCCGATCCCGGTCGCCAGCACGGCCTCGGTCACCATCACGCCCAGCACCTGGCCACGCCGCGCGCCGATCGCCTTCAGGAGCCCGAGCTCGGCTCGCCGTTCGGTGACGATGGCCGAGAACAGCACGCTCACCATCAGCGCGGTGCTGGCAAACATCAACGCCATCAGGGCGACGATTCCGTCGAGCAGCGCCGCCAGCCCCTGCCGGATGCCCGACAAGGTGGTATCGCCTGCCACGACCTTCACGCCCTTCACGCTCGACAGGATGGCGAAGCGCGCCTGGAGCGCCGACGCGCCGGGCGCAAGCTCCGCCAGGAAGCCGGTGACCTTGCCCGGCGCCAGCACCGCCGGCTTGGCACCATGCCCACCGATCGCCTCGCCGAGCGCTCCGAGAGTGGCGAACGACATGAACACGCCGCGTTCGTGCGTGCCCACGCCGGTGCGGCCAAGCCGGCCATAGACGACATGCGGCTTGCCAAAGATCAGGAGCTGGCTGCCCAGCACGCCGTCGCGCGCCGCGCCCAGGATGACGTCGCCCTGCTGCATCGGGCGATTGAGCTTCTCGCCGAGCCAGGGCTGCACGGTGAAGTCCTGCGCCGGCTCGAAGCCGATGAGGTCGGCCGATTCGTGGTGGCTGCCGATGCCCGAATGCTCGACCCGCACGACCTTCTGGGCGGCGATGCGCCCGAGGCTCGCGATCCGCGCGCTCGCGAGCGCATCGGCGTCGAGCACCAGCTCGGTGGGCTCGACCACGAGCAACGAGGCGGTGATGTTGGTGAGCGCCCCCTCGGGCACCACCATCATGTCGGCACCCAGGCGGGTGAAGCCCACCGCCATGCTGCGGTCGATGCTCTGCATCAGCACTGCGCCGGTGAAGACGACGCCGCTGCCCAAGGCCACCGCCGCGATCAGCAGCAGGCTGCGCGCCTTGCGGCGGCCGAGATTCTGGAGGGCGAGGCTGAGAAGCAGCCAGCGCATCAAAGCGTGCAGGACCGCGTGTGCTTCATGTGCTCGAGCTTGGTCGGGATGATGACGCAGTCATGATGGCCGCCGTTGCTCGGCAGGATGCCGATCAGCGTGTCGGTCGAGGTGTCGATGACCGAGATGCCGCTCTGCTGGCGCTGGAAGCCGCTGAACGGCGTGATCAGGTACTTGCCGTCATAGGTCAGCGCCGGGGTCTGCAGGTCGGGCCCGATGCCCTGGATCTCCTTGGCGATCGTCCAGGTCTTGGTGTCGACCACCATGATGCCGCTGAAGGCCGGCGAGGGATGCAGGATCGTCAGGTAGAGCTTGGAGCTGTCGAGCGAGAATACCATGTGGAACGGGTTGGGATACTTGCCGCGCCACAGCGGATCCTCGACATGGGCGACCTTGCGCCAGTTGCGCGGATCGGGATCGCTGCAGCTGAAGATCGAGCAGTTGTTTTCCCGGAGGTTGTTCATCATCACCAGGAACCGGCCGTCGGGCGAGAAGCCGATCTCGTGGCCCGGCGAGTGGATCTTGTCGAACACGACCTTCCAGGTGTCCTTGTCGACCTTCTGCACCGGATACTGGCCCCGCGAGTCCTTGTTGAACTGCAGGAACGCGGCGGGCTCGAAATTGTTCTCGGGATCGAGGATGGCGATGCCGCCGCACAGCCGCACGACGGTCGCCGCCCAGCGCCCCTCGGGATGCCAGATCGTGCCGTCGGCGCCGGTCAGGGACAGCGGGTCGTCGCCGGGCAGCGAGCCCTCCTCGACGAACAGCTCACCCATCGGCACCATTTCCCAGTCGATCTTGTTGCCCTTGGTGCCCCTGTAGTCATAGAGCCCCGTCTTCGCGTCGGGATAGATGCGCTTGATGGTGAGCGTGCCGCCCTTCATCCAGGCCTCGCGCAGGTTGGCGACGTTGGGTGTCCAGTCGAAGCGCAGGCAGGCCTTCACCTTCGAGGTCGTGCGATCGAAGCAGGCGGCGATGTCCTTCTGGCCGTCGGTCACGAAATAGGACTGCGCGTCCTTCGGGTTGACCGTGACGTGCACGCCGAGTCCGAGTCCGGTCGTCTCCGACACGTTCTCGATCAGCTGCATCTGCGTGCCGTCGTAGCGCACGCGGTAGATGTTGGTGCCCTCCGGCACGGTCTCCGCCGTGACGGCGGTGTTCATGCCGTAGATCAGCGAGTTCTGGCCGCCCTGGGTCGAATTGACGAATTCGAAGCCATGCATCGGGTCCGCCGACGGAAAGGCGCAGAGATGGTGGCTGATCGGATTGTAGTCGCCGTAGTTCCAGTACCAGATCGAGCCGAGCACGCGGTTCGAGTTGAGGTCGACGGCGTAGGTGCCGCCCCCCATCTTGGTCGGCAGCAGGGCGACCCAGTTGCCGAGGCTCTGGCCGCGGAAGTCGGCCCGCGTATCGACGACCTCGCGCACGATGTTGTGGCGCTGGGCTTCGGTGTAGTTGGCGCCGCCATGGCGCACGCCCTGATCGGAGACCGAGCCGCCGGTGCCGAGCGCGTTGTAGCCCAGCACGGCCGCTTCAGCGGCGACCGCCGTTCCGACCGCGACGTTGAACATGGTGCGCCGGCTGACGCCGCGGCTCTTGGTCGGCGCGGCGACGGCCTTCTTGCGGGCGTCGGCTTCCTTCTTCTCGGCAAGATAGCCCTGGAATTCCTCGTGGTCCTTGGCGTCGACCTCGGCGCGGCGGCGCGCATAGTCGGCGGCCGATGTCCGTGCGGGAAGCTTCCCTCCTTCCGAAACGATCCTGGCGCCGGTTCCCCCGCGCTGAGGCGTCCTGGTGGTCGTCTTCTTGCCCCGCTTCGCCATTTCTATCCCCTCGTCCTTTTAGTTGTGGCGCGCGAATACTAGACAGACCTCGATGCAAAAGAAACTTTTTGATGACGACAGGAATGCAGAGCACAATCGCCATCGGTAGACATCAGCCGGCCCATCGGGAGCGCGTGCATGGACATCATGGTCGTCATCAGTGCCGTCGTCCTCGGCCTTTCAGTGCTCGCGACCGTGGCGAAGTTCCTCGACTGGTTCATGCACTCCGATCCGCGCACCATGATCCGCACAACGCGCTGGATGCTCTTGCTGCTGTTGCTCGCCTGCATACCCCTTCTGGTCATCATGATCTTGAATCAGCAATGGTCGGCGGCAATGCTGATCGGGGCAGGCATGCTGGTCATCCCCACACTGCTGAAATGGCGGACCCTGTTCGCGCCCCTGCGCGCCGCGTTCGACTATCTGCGCCCGAAGCCCCGGCCGTTCGACATGGATATCTGGCACGATCCGCCGGACGATCCGGAGACCGTGCGCCGCGCTGCAGCAATCCTCGAAGCCTATGTCGGCAAGGCCTCTCTCATGGCCTTGCGCGACGAACGCCGCGACCTGCGCGAAGAGGAGTCCGAACACGGACACATGTCGCGCGGCGAGGCGCTGGAGGTGCTTGGACTGGAGCCGGGCGCCGAAGAAACCGAGATTCGTGACGCCCACAAGCGCCTGCTGCGCCTGGTACATCCCGACCGCGGCGGCTCGGCCTATCTTGCCCGGCGGGTCTACCAGGCTCGTGACATACTGCTGGAGCGCCCGCGCAAAGCCAGGAGCAGGACAGTCGACGATGAGTGACGCCGGGCCGGACATCGTCGCATCGGACGTTTGGCAGCCAATGAGCACCGCGCCGAAAGACGAGGTGCCGGTGCTGCTCTACTGCCCGAATCTCAAGGGCCACGTCGCCCAGGAGATCGTCGTCGGCGTGTGGCGCTTCGACGCCAACCGCCGCAGCTTCGGCTACTGGGTAAGCGATGTCGGCCAGCTCGATCCGGGCTTCGCCGAGACCGGGCCGTGGATCGAGTACCAGGAGCTGCACCCGGCGATGTGGGCGCCGTTGCCCGCCTGTCCCGAGGCACCGAAAGTGGCCGGCAGATCCGGGGCCTGAGAGCGTGCGCCAGGTCGACGTCCGGCTGCACCGCGACTTTGCCGTCGGCACCACCAACCCGCGCCTGTTCGGCTCGTTCATCGAGCATCTCGGCCGTTGCGTCTATGGCGGCATCTTCGAGCCCGGCCACCCCACGGCCGACGCCAGGGGTTTCCGCCAGGACGTGATGGCGCTGGTCCGCGAGCTCCAACCCACCATCATGAGATATCCCGGCGGCAACTTCGTCTCGGGCTACAATTGGGAGGATGGTGTCGGGCCGGTCGAGCAACGCCCGCGTCGGCTCGATCTCGCCTGGATGTCGACCGAGACCAACCAGTTCGGCACCAACGAGTTCATGGAGTGGTGCCGCATGGCAGGCATCGAGCCGATGCTGGCGGTCAATCTCGGCACCCGCGGCGCCGACGCCGCCCGCAACTTCGTCGAATACTGCAACCACCCTTCCGGCACGGCCCTGTCGGACCTGCGCTTCCAGCACGGCTGGGAAACGCCACACGATGTGAAGTTCTGGTGCCTCGGCAACGAGCTCGACGGCCACTGGCAGATCGAGGCCAAGACGGCGGAGGAATACGGCCGGATCGCCTGCGAAGCGGCCAAGGTCATGAAATGGGTCGACCGTTCGATCGAGCTCGCGGTCTGCGGTTCGTCGGGACGCTACATGCCGACGTTCGGACGCTGGGAAGAGACGGTGCTGGAGCACACGTTCGATCACGTCGAATACATCTCCCTGCATACCTATCTCAACAACTACAACGCCGACACCTCCGCCTTCCTTGCCAGCCCCGACCTGATGGACAGCTTCATCGAAGAGGTCGTGGCCATCGCCGACGCCGTCGCCGCGCGCCGGCGCTCGCGCAAGCGCATCATGCTGAGCTTCGACGAATGGAACGTCTGGTACCGCACGCGGCGCAATCGCGCCGCCCGCGTGCAGCCGGGCTGGCCGGTGGCGCCGCCTATCCTCGAGGAGATCTACAACGTCGAGGATGCTCTCGCCTTCGGCGGCATGTGCATCTCGCTGCTGAACCATGCCGATCGCGTGACGGCGGCCTGCCTTGCGCAGCTGGTCAACGCCATCGCGCCCATCATGACCGAGACCGGAGGGGCGGCGTGGCGACAGACGATCTTCTGGCCCTTCATGCATTTCAGCCGGCTGGGCCGCGGCCGCGTGCTGCGCACCGAGATCTCCTCGCCGACCTACGCGACGCGCTACAACGATCCCAACGGACCCGACGATGCGTTCTTCCCCCTGCCGTCGGTGCCGTATCTGAAACTCTCCGTCGTGCACGACCCGGACGGCCGCCGCCTCACCCTGTTCGCGCTGAACCGGAGCCTGACCGACGAGTTGCCGCTCAAGCTCGACGCCATGGCTTATGACGGCCTGGCGCTGAAGCAGGCCGTGCAGCTGCACGACACCGACCTCCATGCCACCAACAGCAAGGCCCGGCCCGACCGCGTGAAGCCGCGCCCCCTGACCTCCGTGCGCGTGCTCGGCGATCGATTGGAGGCCACGCTGGCCCCGGCCTCGTGGAACGTGATCGAGCTCGGCACCTCATAGTGCTCGGTAACGCGCGACACACGCGATACGATTCACCCCAATCGCGACATCCCTACGAGACGGGCCCCGCGTAAACCCTCGGCAAACACGCCCCCTTTTGCCGAGGAAAGCACGCCATGACCCCCAACCAGATCAAGCTCGTCCAGACGAGTTTCGCCCAGGTTGCTCCGATAAGCGCTACTGCCGCCGATCTGTTCTACGGTCGGCTGTTCGAGGTCGCGCCGCAGGTCCGCGCCATGTTCCCCGACGACCTCAGCGAGCAGAAGAAGAAGCTGATGGCGATGCTCGGCACCGCCGTCGCCGGTCTCAGCCATCTCGAGACCCTGGTGCCTGCGGTGCAGGCGCTCGGCCGCCGCCATGCCGGCTACGGCGTCAATGCCCGGCACTATGCTTCGGTCGGGTCGGCCCTGCTGTGGACCCTGGAGAAGGGTCTTGGCGAGTCCTTCACGCCCGAGGTCAAGGATGCCTGGGCAACCGCTTATATCGTCCTATCGACGACGATGATGAACGCGGCCAACGAAAGGCCTATGGCGGCGTAACCCCACCCCCCGCCGCCTCTTCGTAAGCCTTTCGCGCCGTAGCCGCCGCCTCGACCGCTTCATCCACCCTGGTCGAGGCGGCGGTATCGATCACGTACAGCACCGCGCCGACCAGTATGATCAACGCGCCCCACACGTAATAGGTCCACGCCGCCATCTCGAGGCGCAGCAGGACGACAACGAATGGGATGGGAAAGAACACGCCGACGAACCGGATCCAGGTCGCGCGCTGGTAGGCCTGCGTCCTGGCATTGGCGTGGCTCTCGAGAGCGAGCGCTCGTTGCTGCAAGCTGGACAGATCGTGGGCTGAAGCGTTTGCGGCCATGTGGCGACTCGACGTCCACCGACCAGCCTGCCACCATTGTCGCTGCAACACAAACTTTGGGGCAATCACGTGAGACTGAGCGACAACGACGTCATGGTCGCCGCCACCCTGGCGGCGGCAGTGGGCGAGACCATGACCAGCAAGACCGCCGTCGACCTGGTGACCGTGCTGGAAGAGATCATCGATGAACTCACCAGGCGCGGCGGCACTGGCGCAATGTGCGCTGCGGCGTTCAAGAAACATTTCCCCGACCAGGTGCACGACCATCAGCACTTTCCCGATCGATGAACCTTCGGCGGGACGCCGAGGCGCTTCCTGACCGGGCGTCGGACAGCTCAGCCCCTCACGCTCCTCGCACCGCTTTATCGCGCAACAGGACATTGACCAGGGAGCTGCTCACCTTGAGCGGGCCCTTGCCACTGACGTAGCCGCGACGCCTGAATTTACTCAGCAGCAGGTTGATGCGCGGTCGAGTCGAGCCGACGATCTCCGCCAATGTCTGCTGATTGACGGCGGCCAGCACCGGCTGAGACCGCGCTTCTTCGTCCATGCTCGCGAGAACAAGCAGCGCGCGAGCCAGACGACGCTCGACGGAGTTCACACGCAAGTCTATCAGATCTTCCTCGGCCCTCGCCAAGCGCCGGATCATGTACTCCGTGAAGTATCGTGACACGTCGAAGTCCGACCGCAGCAGCCCCCTCATCGTGCTCTTGCGTATGGAGACCAGGCGACTGTCCGCCAGGGCCCTCGCGCTGGTCTTGCGTGCGCCATACCCTGCCAGGCAGGACTCGCCGAAGAAGGCGCCCGCTCCGAGCAGTGCGATCACAGCGTGCCTCCCTTCAGGCGATGCGTTGTCGATCTTCACCAGTCCCGCCTCGACATAGAAGACCCTGTCGGCCCTGTGCGCCTGCCGGTAGATCAAGGTATTGCGCTCCACATCGACGGCATCTCCCGCACTTGCAAGCCTTGCGACGACGCTCGAAGCGGGAAATTGCGCCCATGCGCTCTTGGAAACGGACTGGGCGCGCGCAGCGCTTGGCATGACGATGGCTCTCCGGGTTTCCTGGGTGTTCGAACCATGGAACGTTTCGTTGCGCCGATTGACCCGTAACCATGCCGTGTCATCTGCTCACAGGACCTGACCGTCACGGCGCGCGGCACGCCATCGCCAGCCCGATTGGCCTCCGCTGCTCGATACGTGGCATTTCTCACGTTGGCTCATGGCCTGACGGATTACACTGGGCGGATCGCGGGGCCGTGGTGTTCGCGTCGATTCTCTCGTGCAGTCCCCACTGTTGCCGCGGCTCCGGAGGCAATCATGGACCGGACGACGTCGGATCGGCAGCCAACGCTGACGCAGATGACTTGGAGCATGGGCGTGCTGCTCAGCGCGTTCTTTCTTTCATTCAGCGCCGTCTGCTCGCGAGACCTGAGCGGCGTTGCCTACAGATTCCTTGAACGCCATGGCGTTCCATGCCTCTCCGTCTTGAAGGTCGCGTCCACCAACGAGCTTGCCGAGGTTGCCACCTGCGAAGATGGTCGCGAGTGGGCCTTGTTCTGGCTCGAAGACGAGATCGGGTTTGTCGATCCGCAGAGCCGTGAGCCGTACAAGTGGGATCGCCAGACTTACCTGGTATACCCCGAGCTCTATTCGCGACCTCATGCAAACGACCCCTACCAAGCCGTCAGCGATATCCGATAGAAGTTCCGGCCAGCAACTGACTGCCGACAGCAGGGGAACTGGCGCTGCGGTTTCGTCCCCCTTCTAGCGCTGTCGTCACGAGGCAGCGGCGGCGCAGCGAACCAAGGAGTCGTTCAGATTCTTCTTGATGAGCTTGAATTCTGCATCGAACTCGAGCTCATGCTTCTTGCCGTTCGCGCAGGTCGCGCCATCGACCTTGAACTTCTTGCCGAACTTCATTTTGCCGCGCGAGCAGCCTTGCGCCTTCACCGCTTCAGTCGGCTTGGCACGCTCTTCGTCGGTGACAGGGCGGTCAGCGGTTGGGCTCAATCCGCCGGTTGAATTCAAGACGCCATTCTGCCGATGAAGTACGAAATCTCGAACGTTGCAAAGGCGATAAACAGGGCGATGAGCGCGAACTCGACCGCCATGGTGCGCTGCCATCGCCGCTTGAAGCGACTGAAGTAGTCGACTGCCAAAGACCTGCGCGTGATGGTGTCCGCCATGCCACTGCCCTTTACGTCCCAATAAGCTTCGGTCCCACAACCTTCAGTTCCAAGGGCCGATCTCTCATGCCCTCAGCGCAAGCGGGCCTGCCGTTCGCACGGCCTGTTTCGGTGGTTCCTCGACACGGCGCGATTGCTCGGCGAGCCGCCCTACGCGCTCGCGGTACTCCCGCACAAGTTGCACGAGCTTGTTGGTGGCGCCGATAAGACGACGCCCAGACACCACGTCGTCGCGGGCAAATGCCAGACCCCGGCCAACGAACGCGTCCAGCAGCGTCTGCATTTCCGGCCGAGCCATCGGCATTGGCTCATTCAGTTCGTCGATGGCTCGCACTTCGCCCAGATTCTGGAGCAGCCAGACCAGCAGGCTCATACCCTGCGCAGTGTCGATGCCGGGCAGGTGCTCTCGCCGCCAACGGTCATGCCGTTCCACTTCATCCGCGAATGCCAGCGTGTCCATCCCACTCCCCACAGCAGGCGCAGATCCAGGCGGGCCCATAAACACGTCCGATAGCGAACCAAGTCCCGAAAGAAGCCAAGCCTGCCCGGACCTGCCCCTCTTCCTTACGCATGGTATAGAAGTTACGCAATGGATGGCCCAAGCAAGTTCTGTCTTCCTTGGGCGACCCGGGACCATAAAGAAGCCGTCCGGGCGGGAGGGCGTGTTATCGTTCCGGGCGCAGGGCCGTGTATTGGGGGCCGGGCGGACAACTGCAATTGGGAAATTGGAATAATGGAGGGTTGCAAGGCGTATAGCCTTGGGCCGCTTCTCTGAGCTGGTTCCGGTGAGCCACTCGGAAGCGCGCGGTCAGCTCGTGGCCTTGTTGCCGCGACTGCGGAGGTATGCCCTGGTTCTGGAACGGTCACCCGATGCTGCGGAGGATCTCGTCCAGGCGTCGCTGGAACGAGCGCTCGCCAAGCTCGACCAATGGCAGCCGGACTCTCACCTGGATCGCTGGATCTTCCAGATCATGAAGTCGGTATGGCTGAACAAGCGTCGCGGCGCCGTCTTGCGCCAGACCGAGAACATCGACGACCATCCCAACCAGATGTCGGTGGATGGCGTCGGTGTCGCCGATGCCAAGCTGACACTGACCGAAGTCCGGGCTGCCTTCGAGAACTTGCCGGAGGGAGAGCGACAAGCGCTCTTTCTGGTCAGCGTCGAAGGCTATACATATAAAGAGGCATCCGAGTTGCTCGGCGTACCCATCAGCACGCTCGTCAGCCGCCTGGTACGTGGCCGCGCCACCCTGATGGGCATGCAGCCAGGTCCGGACCCTGGCAACGTCGCTTTGTTCCGCCCCAAGGCCGATTGATCCGGCAGCGCGTTCGCAGCGTATGGTTTTCGGCAGGAATTGCGTGGACCGTGCTCACATTTTTGCCACCACTCGTTCCTGGAAAAAGGTACTCGGTTGAGTGTTATCGTCAGGTGAACACTCATGAATAGCCTTCCAGTCGATGACGCCCTGCTCGTCGCTTATATCGACGGCGAGCTCGACCCCGTGACCCGCCGGCACGTCGATGATCTGCTGGAGCAGAATGCCGCTGTGCGCGCCCGTCTCGCCATGTTCCGTCGGTCCGGGGACCTGCTGCGGACGGCGTTCTCGGAAGCCGAATACATGGCCCCGCCGGAGCGGCTGGCGGCCCAGCTCCGGGAGAAGGTGCAGCCGAGAGTACGGCCATGGCGGGCCTGGTGGGCGCTTCCGGTGGCGGCCGCGATCGCCGGGCTGGTCATCGGCAACCTCGTCCTGCCCATGAATCTCGGCCTCGGCGAGAGTTCGTCGAGCCGAATGGCTCAAATCCTGGAGGAGGTCCAGGACTACCACGCAGTGTTTGCCCGCGAGACCGAGCATATCGTGGAGGTACCCGCTTCGCGGCGCGAGCACATCGAGGCGTGGCTTGGAAATCGGGTCCATTATCCGTTCGCCGTGCCCGACCTGACCTCGCGCGGCCTGACCTTCCTGGGCGCCCGCCTGGTTCCGATCGGCGGCGGTGTGGTGGCGCAGCTGATGTATGCCGACGGCGGCGGCGAGCACGTGGCGATCTGCATCGCCTTTACCGAGAACAAGCTCAAGGCGCCCCTGCAATCGGTCCAGAAGGCTGGCTTCAAGGTCATTGGCGAGGCCGACGGGCACCATGCGTTCATCGTCGCCGGGCCCAAGTTCAACCGGGAACTGGAACCGCTCGCCAAAGGCCTGCCGGCGATTCTTCAAGTGGCCGACGCCTCGCAAAAGGTACGCGCACCGATCCGATAGGATTTCCGGGCTGGAGCCGAAACCGGCCGGGCCCCGTGTGTGGGCAGGGCGCCGGCCAGCCCCAAGGCAGGGCCAGTCTCTTGCGGAGGCTTCTCCACTCAAGGGGGCTGCCGTTTAGCGCAGGCGCTCACGACCGGCGTTGACTGCTGCAGACAAAACGTTGACCGGCGCCGACACCTGCAGGCGCCTTGGACGGGCTGCCGGCAACTTTCTGCAATGCCCAACATTTCATTGGATAACCAACTCGCTTCCGCCGACACCAGGTGACGGCCTGTGCGGCGTCGATCAGAAATGATCCGGGGAGCAGGTTTGGGGGTTACCGTGCCGAGTGCATGGGAATTGGGGACAAAGATGCGCGTGTGGGACGCGCTCCGTGGCTATCGTCCTTGGCGTCGGCATGGCCGCGCGCGCATTCGTTCGGAGCGGGACAAGGCCCGAGCCGAAGGGCTGATCCGGGATTTGTTCCGTCGCCTCGAGGAAAGAGGCGGCGACGTCGATCGTTGGGAAACGGAGCACACGCTCAGCGCGCTCGGCCGCTACATGGCGAGCGAATACGGTAAGGCAGCAGAGCACATAAATCTGGCAGGCATTCCCGCAGCGCGCCGAAGTGCCAAGGCGGTCAGCAAGCTCGAGCGCGCATACGGCGATCGATTTCAGCCGGACTTGCGTACCCTGGAAGCAATCTTCGCCGACCTGGTCAAACGACAGGGTGACCATCCGAATTGAGCGCCGATGCGCCGAGGTGAAGGCGGATGGGGCAGTCCAGCAAATGGCTGGCTTGAGAAATTGTCGGGCCGCATTCCCGGTCACCGCGCTACTCTCGGCCATTCATCGGAGGTCTCAATGCTGCCCAGCCAGCGCGCCCTGTTCGACATCCCGCGAGAGGTCTGCTTCTTCAATGCCGCGACCTACAGCCCCCTGCCGATCGCGGTGCAGGAGGCCGGCCGCGCCGCCGTCGCGCGCAAGGGCCAGCCGTGGAAACTGCCGGCCGACTTCCAGCCGCAGCAGTATGAACGCGCCCGCAAGGCGGCAGCGGCCCTGATCGGGGCCGACTCCGTCGATGTCTCGCTGATCCCTTCGGTGGGCTACGGCGTGTCGACCGCCGGCAAGGTCCTGACCATCCCGCGCGGCAGCCGCGTGCTGGTGCTGCAGGACGACCACACCTCGCCGGTGCTGGAGTGGATGAGCCGCTCCGAGGCCGGCGGCTTCAAGGTCGAGACGGTGAAGCAGCCGGACGACGGCGACTGGACCTCGGCGGTGCTGACCGCGATCGAGCGGCCCGGCGCCGAGCCGCTGGCGCTGGTCTCGATCTCCTCGGTCCATTGGTCGGACGGCGGCGCGCTCGACATGGCGCGCATCGCGACGGCGGCCAAGGGCAAGGGATCGGCCTTGCTGGTCGACGCCACGCACGATGTCGGCGTCCGCCATATCGACGTGAAGAAGCTCGATCCCGACTTCCTGATCTTCCCGACCTACAAGTGGGTGCTGGGTCCCTACGGCCGCGCCTTCATGTACGTCGCCAGGCGCCATCAGCACGGCGTGCCGCTGGAGCAGACGGCGCCGGCGCGCAAGGCGGTGTCGGCCGAAGATACGGTCTACTTCCGCGACACCGCCTATCAGGAAGGTGCGCGCCGCTACGACATGGGCGAGCGCGACCACTTCATATCCATGGAGATGGCGGCGATCGGCATGGAGATGATGGCGGGCTGGGGCAACGAGCCGATTCGCGCGCGCCTTGCCATGCTGACCGACCGGCTGGCCGACGGGCTGGCCAACACCGGCGTGCAGGTGATGGACCGCAAGCTGCGGGCGCCGCACGTGCTCAGCCTCTTCTTCCCCAAGGGCATGGCGACCGACCTGCCCAAGCGGCTGGCCGCCGAGAACGTCTACGCCGCGCCGCGGCTGGGCCGCCTGCGCATCAGCCCGCACGTTTACAATGACGAACAGGACGTCGAGCGCTTCGTCGAAGTCTTCCGCAAGGTGGCGATGTAGGCGCCGTGTGGCCAATTTTACCGTCATCCCGAGCGAAGCCGCCCGAAGGGCGGCGCAGTCGAGGGACCTCTTCTTGTCGACGCATCAAAAGAGCAGGTCCCTCCGCTTCGCCTCGCTGCGCTCGGCTCCGGTCGGGATGACGGGAGATGGGCTGCCTCAGAGGTGCCGCGTCTCCGCCGGCGTCCTGTCCCAGGCATCGTGGCGCCCGTCCTGATACTGGATCGGAGCGGCCGCCATTTCTTCCGGCGCCGCGCCGTCAAGGCAGGCGACGTTGACGGCATAAAAAGTGCCGCCCAGCGCGTCCATGTGGCCGCGGCCGAACGGCTTTATGCCGCACTGCCGGCAGAAGAGATGATGAATGTTCCCGCTGCCGAACCGGTAGTCGGAAAGATCGTTCTCGCCCTGGAGGATCCGGAAATCTTCATTGCGCGCAATCGCCTTCCAGAACCGGCCTTTGGCGCACACCGAACAATTGCAGCGGCTGGTGCCTTCCGCCGGATCGAGCCGGCATTCGAAACGCACCGCGCCACAATGGCATCCGCCCCGATGGAGGTTTTTCATCGCCGATCGCCTCGTGGTTGATAGTTAACTTATTGGTTAAGTGTTGAACCACGCCAACCGCCCTGTCAAGGTGGCGCGGGAGCAGAGAGGGCTGTCTTGCGTACCACTCGTAGAAGTCTGCTGGTCGGAGCGTGTGCGTTGCCTGTCCTCGCGACGACGCATCGGGCCTCAGCGCAGAATTTTCCCAGCCGTCCGATCAGGATCATCGTGCCTTTCCCGCCGGGCGGCGGCGTCGACCTGACGGCGCGGCTGCTGATGGAGCCTCTGTCGAAGGAACTCGGCCAGGCGGTCGTCGTCGAGAACAAGGGCGGTGCCGGCGGCATCATCGGCGTCGAGGCGATGTCGCACGCGCCGGCCGACGGCTACACGCTGGCACTGACCGGCGTCGGCACGCTCACGGCCGGACCTCATCTGCGCAAGATGCCCTACGATCCGATGGCGCTGGCGCACATCACGCGGCTGGTGCGCATGCCCTTCATCGTGGCGGTGCGGAACGACCTGCCGGCAACGACGCTGCCCGAGTTCATGGCACTCGCGAAGAAGACGGAGATCCGCTGGGCTTCGGGCGGCATCGGCACCAGCCAGCATCTCGCGGGCGAGCTCTTCACCCAGATGTCGGGCCTGAAGATGGTGCATGTGCCCTATCGCGGCACCGGACCGGCGCTGAACGACCTCGCCGCCGGCATCGTCGACGCCTATTTCGGCGATCCTGCCACGCTCGGCCTGATCAGGAGCGGCAAGGCGCGCGCCATGGCCGTGACCTCGCCGACGCGCTGGTCGGTCCTGCCCGACACGGCGACGCTCGCCGAAGCAGTGCCGGGCTATCAGGCGGAGAACTGGTACGCGATCGCGGCCCCGCCCGGGACGTCCGAACCGGTGATGGCGGTGCTGACCAACGCCATCCTGAAGGTGATGGCCGATCCGGCGGTCAAGGCGAGGTACGACGAAGCCGGCCTGCATCCTGCGACCATGCCGCGCGCCGAGTACGTCGCCTTCCTGCAGCGCGACAGCAAGACCTGGGGCGACGTCGTCGCCAAGGGCAACATCAAGATCGACGAATCCTGAGATGGCATACCTGAGATGATCGGCCGGCTTGCCGTCGATATCGGCGGAACATTCACCGACGTCGTCCTCGAACGAGGCGACAAGGCGCATGCCATCAAGGTTCTGACCACGCCCGATGCGCCCGAGCGCGGCGTGATCGAAGGCGTGCGCGCCATACTCGGCGAGGCCGGGTGCCCACCGTCCGAGGTCGGCCTGGTCGTGCACGGCACGACGCTCGCCACCAACGCCCTGATCGAGCGCAAGGGCGCGCGCACGGCGCTCCTGACGACGGCGGGCTTCCGCGATTCGCTGGAGATCGCCTGGGAGCACCGCTTCGAGCAGTACGACATCTACATGGAGCGGCCCGATCCGCTGGTCTCGCGCGACCTGCGTTTCGGCGTGCCCGAGCGCGTCGCCGCCGACGGCGCCGTGCTCCTTCCGCTCGACGAGCAGGCCGTGCGCCAGGTCGCGGCCGAGCTGCGCGCCCAGAAGGTCGAAGCTGTGGCCGTGTGCTTCCTGCACAGCTTCACCAACGAGACGCACGAGCGGCGCGCCGGCGCCATCCTGGCCGAGGAGCTGCCGGGCGTGGCGATCTCGCTGTCCTGCGAGGTCTGCCCCGAGATCCGCGAGTACGAGCGCACCTCGACCACCATCGCCAATGCCTATGTCCTGCCGCGCATGGCGGGTTATCTCGGCGAGCTCGAAGCCGACCTGCGCAAGGAAGGCATCGCCGGTCCGCTGCTGCTGATGATGTCCTCGGGCGGCATCACCACCGTCGAGACGGCGCGTCGCTTTCCGGTGCGACTGGTCGAGTCCGGACCGGCCGGCGGCGCCATCCTCGCCCTCACCGTGGCGGCGGAGAACGGGCTCGACAAGGCCGTCGCCTTCGACATGGGCGGCACCACGGCCAAGCTCACCCTGCTCGACGACCGCGCGCTGCAGCGCTCGCGCCAGTTCGAAGTGGCGCGCGCCTATCGCTTCGTTCAGGGCAGCGGCCTGCCGGTGCGCATTCCCGTGATCGAACTGGTCGAGATCGGTGCCGGCGGCGGCTCGATCGCCCGCATCGATGCGCTCGGCCGCATCCAGGTCGGTCCCGATTCGGCCGGCAGCGTGCCCGGTCCCGCAAGCTACGGCCGCGGCGGCAGCGAACCGACGGTCACCGATGCCGACACCGCGCTAGGCCGCCTCGATCCCACCCGCTTCGCCGGTGGTGCGATCCCGCTCCATCGCGACAAGGCCGAAGCGGCGTTGGGGTCGCTGGCCGGACCGCTCAACACCGACGCGCAGGGCGCCGCGGCCGGCATCGCCGAGATCGTCGACGAGACCATGGCGAGTGCCGCCCGCGTGCATGCCGTCGAGAACGGCAAGGACACCGCGGATCGCACGCTGATCGCCTTCGGCGGCGCGGCGCCGCTGCATGCCGCGCGCCTCGCCCGCAAGCTCGGCATGAAGAAGGTCGTGGTGCCCGTCGGCGCCGGCGTCGGTTCGGCCTTCGGCTTCCTGCGCGCGCCGATCGCCTACGAGGTCGTGCGCACGCGTCATCTCCGGCTCGACCTGTTCGACGCCAAGACGGTGAACGGCCTGTTCGCCGCGATGCGCCAGGAGGCGGAAGCCGTGATCCGGCTGGCCGCGCCCGAGGAGAAGCTGGTCGAGACCCGCCAGGCCTTCATGCGCTATCGCGGCCAGGGCCACGAGATCGCCGTGCCGCTGCCCAATAAGGCGCTCGACGTCGATGCCGCGCGCGAATTGCGCCAGCGCTTCGAGGAGACCTATGAAACGGTGTTCGGCCGCATCATCCCCAAGCTCGAGGTCGAGGCGCTGACCTGGACGCTGTCGCTCGCCACCGATCGGCCGCTGCCGAAGGCCGCGGACGAGGCGAAGGCAGCGGGCTCCCCGAAGGCGAACGGGAGCCGCGAAGTGCTCGATCCGGCGTCGGGCCGCCACGAGCAGGCCGCGATCCATGAGCGCACGTCGCTCGGCCCCGGCATGTCGCTCGACGGGCCGGCGTTGATCGTCGAGGATGGCACCACGACCGTCGTGCCGCAGGGCTTTGCCGCACGCATCAACGCGCTGGGCCAGATCGTGTTGGAGGATCGCGCATGAGCACGCCGTCGGATATCCGCCTGCAGGTGATGTGGAACCGCCTGCTGAGCGTCGTCGAGGAGCAGGCACGCGCCCTGGTGCGCACCGCCTTCTCGACCAGCGCGCGCGAAGCCGGCGACATCTCGGCCGGCGTGTTCGACCTCGAGGGCCGGATGCTGGCCCAGGCCGTCACCGGCACGCCGGGCCACGTCAATTCGATGGCGCGCAGCGTCATCCACTTCATCCGCGAGTTCCCGGTCGAAACCATGAAGCCGGGCGACGCCTACGTGACCAACGATCCGTGGAAAGGCACCGGCCATCTCTACGACATCGTCGTCACCTCGCCCGCCTTCCACGACGGCAGGCTGGTGGCGCTGTTCTCCTGCACCACGCACGTCGTCGACATCGGCGGCCTCGGCCAGTCGCCCGACGGCCGGCAGGTCTATCACGAAGGCCTGTTCCTGCCGCTGCTGCCCCTGATGCGCGAAGGCAAAATGGACGAGAGCGTCATGCGCATCGTGCGCGCCAACGTGCGCGAGCCGATCCAGGTCGAGGGCGACCTGCATGCCCTGATCGGCTGCAACGGCATCGGCGAGAAGCGGCTCTCGGACATGATGAGCGAGCACGGCATCGACACGCTCGACGAGCTCGGCCGGCACATCATCGACAGGAGCCGCGCCGGCATGGTGGCGGCGATCGGCAAGCTGCCGCGCGGCACCTGGAAGGGCCATATGCGCATCGACGGCTACGACGCACCGATCGACCTGCACGCCGCCGTCACCATCAACGCCGACCATATCGCCGTCGACTATGCCGGGACTTCGGGCTCGTCGATCTACGGCATCAACTCGCCGATGTGCTACACCGAGGCCTACACCGCCTTCGGCATCAAGTGCGTGGTGGCGCCGACCATCCCCAACAATGCCGGCACGCTCGATTCGATCCTGGTGACGGCACCCGACAACACCATCGTCAACGCGCTGTTCCCGGCGGCGGTCAATGCGCGCAGCACCATCGGCCACATGCTGCCCGATGTCTGCTACGACGCCCTGCACCAGGTGATCCCCGGCAAGGTACCGGCCGAGGGCACCAGCAATCTCTGGAACCTCAAGCTCGGCGCCGGCCACGGCATGACCGGGACGATCGGCAACAGCCGGCCCTTCATGGTGACGACCTTCCATTCCGGCGGCGCCGGCGCGCGACCGGGCCTCGACGGACTGTCGGCCACGCCCTTTCCGTCGGGCGTACGCAACGTGCCGGTCGAGATCACCGAGACGATCGCGCCCGTCGTCATCTGGAAGAAGGAGTATCGCCCCGATTCCGGCGGCGCCGGCGAGCATCGCGGCGGGCTCGGCCAGGTGATGGAGGTCGAGCATCGCGAGGGCGCGCCGTTCGGCATCTTCGCCACCTTCGAGCGCGTCAAGCATCCGGCGCGCGGTCGTGACGGCGGCAAGGCCGGCGGCAACGGGCGGCTGTCGCTCGGCTCGGGCACCGAGCTCAAGGCGAAGGGCTTCCAGACCATCCCGGCCGGCGATCGCCTGGTGGTCGAGATGCCGGGCGGCGGCGGCTTCGGCGATCCCAGGAAGCGCGACCGCAAGAAGGTCGAGCGCGACGTGCGGCTCGGGCTCATCAGCAAGGAACAGGCGAAGGCGGCGTACGGGCTGGAAGGCGACGATTGATTCCGCGTCATCCCGAGCGAAGCCGCCCGCAGGGCGGCGCAGTCGAGGGACCTCCTCTTG
>CADECW010000121.1 GCA_902825855.1 uncultured Rhodospirillales bacterium
GAAGCGCGCGCGCTCGACGTTCAGGATCTTGCCGCGCAGCGGCAGGATCGCCTGGTTGGCGCGGTTGCGGCCCTGCTTGGCCGAGCCTCCGGCCGAATCGCCCTCGACGATGAACAATTCCGAAAGCGCCGGATCGCGCTCCTGGCAGTCGGCGAGCTTGCCGGGCAGCGAGCTGACATCGAGCGCGCCCTTGCGACGGGTGAGTTCGCGCGCCTTGCGGGCAGCCTCGCGGGCGGCGGCGGCCTCGATCACCTTGGTCAGGATCTTGCGCGTCTCGGCAGGATGCTCCTCGAACCACTGGCCGAGCTTGTCGCTGACCACCGATTCCACCACCGGCCGAACTTCCGAGGAGACCAGCTTGTCCTTGGTCTGCGACGAGAACTTGGGATCCGGCACCTTGACCGACAGCACGCAGGTCAGGCCTTCGCGCATGTCGTCGCCCGTGAGGCTCACCTTCTCCTTCTTCGAGAGGCCGCTTTCGTCGGCGTACTTGTTCAGGGTGCGGGTCAGCGCGCCGCGGAAGCCGGCGAGATGGGTGCCGCCGTCACGCTGCGGGATGTTGTTGGTGAAGCACAGCATTGTCTCGTGATAGCTGTCGTTCCACTGCAGGGCGACCTCGATCGAGATGCCGTCCTTCTCGCCGCGGATCGAGACCGGCGGGTTGTGCAGCACCTGCTTGTTGCGGTCGAGATACTTGGCGAAGGCCTCGATGCCGCCTTCGTAGAACAGGTCGGAGACCTTGGGCTCGGCGCCGCGCTCGTCGGTCAGCACGATACGCACGCCCGAGTTCAGGAAGGCGAGCTCGCGCAAACGATGCTCGAGCGTGGCGAAGTCGAATTCGGTCCTGGTGAAGGTCAGCTTGGAGGGCAGGAAGGTCACTTCCGTGCCGTGCCTGTCCATCGGCGCCTCGCCCACGACCTCGAGATCCTTCTCCGGATCGCCGTGGCGGAAGCGCATGTAGTGCTCCTTGCCGTTGCGCCAGATGCGCAGGTCGAGCTGCTCGGACAGCGCGTTGACGACGGCAGCGCCGACGCCGTGCAGGCCACCCGACACCTTGTAGGAGTTGTTGTCGAACTTCCCGCCGGCATGGAGCTGGGTGAAGATCACGTTGGCGGCCGAGATGCCCTCTTCCTTGTGGGTGTCGGTCGGCACGCCACGGCCGTTGTCGCGCACCGTGACCGAGCCGTCGCCGTGCAGGATGACCTCGGCGCGATCGCAATAGCCCGCCAGCGCCTCGTCGATCGCATTGTCGACGATCTCGTAGACCATGTGGTGCAGGCCGGTGCCGTCGTCGGTGTCGCCGATATACATGCCAGGGCGCTTGCGCACTGCGTCGAGGCCGCGCAGCACCTTGATCGAATCGGCATCGTAGTCTTCGGCGCCGGGGGTCAGGTTGTTGTTTTCGTCGCTCATGAGTCTTGCTTTCGAAAGAGGGTTCAGGCCGCCGCGATCGAGCCGTCGGCGACGCGCAGGACCTGCGCGCGACCGGCCAGCGGAGCGAAGAGTTCGGCATCGGTGCCCGTCATCCAGCACTGCACGCCGAGCGCTACCACCTCGTCGAACAGCGCCGCCCGGCGCTCGGCGTCGAGATGGGCCGCGATCTCATCGAGCAGCAGGAGCGGCCCGCGACCGCGCGACAGCGCCACCAGGCGCGCATGAGCCAAGGCGATCGACACCAGGACCGCCTTCTGCTGGCCCGTCGAGCCTTCGGCTGCCGGCAAGTCGAGATCGAGATGGCGCACCGCAAGATCGCTGCGATGCGGCCCACAGGATGTGGTGCCTGCTTCGCCATCGCGCAAGCGACTGGCGGCGAGCTCCAAGCGCAGACGGTCCTCGGCGTCGAGGGCAGCCATGGTGGCGACCCAGTTGTCGACCTCGCCCGCCATTGCGAGCGCCGCGCGTGGAAACGGGCCGATGCCCAGCCGTGCGGCCGCGTCGAGCCGGTGGACAGTGTCGGCGCGCGCTGCCGCCAAAGCGACGCCATGGCGGGCCATGGTGTCCTCCAGTGCGCTGAACCAGTGCGGATCCCGATTGCCTTCGCCCAGCAGGCGGGCGCGCTGGCGCAGTGCGTTCTCGTAGGCGGCCACATCGCCGGCATGCTCGGGGTGCAGCGCCGTCACCAGCCGGTCGAGGAAACGTCGGCGCTCGCCCGGCCCGTCGAGGAACAGCCGGTCGAGCTGCGGCGTCAGCCAAACGGCCGCGACATGCAGGCCAAGTGCGGTCTGGCTCTGGGCCGGCCGACCATCGATGCGCACCAACCGACGCAGGCTGCCCTCGCTCCTGGCCGCCTCCAGCCCGGTGCCGAGGGCGAGCCTTCCTTCAGGCGTATCCAGGGTAGCGGCGACCGCCCAGGACGCGGCATCCGGCTCGCTGGCGCGGCTGCGGCGGGCGACTTCATCCAGGCGGGCCCGGCGCAGGCCGCGGCCGGGAGCGAGGAAGGAGAGCGCCTCCAGTAGGTTGGTCTTGCCCGCGCCGTTGGCGCCGACCAGCACGACGGGCTCGGGGCCGCAGTCGAGGCGAAGCTGGCGGTAGTTGCGGAAGTCGGTCAGCCGAAGCTGGCGCACGGCCAGTATGGCCGGCGCTGCGCCGGTTGCGGCGTCGGGGGAATAGGCGAGAGCGCTGTTCGGCGGCGCCGTCATACCCGCATCGGCATGAGCACGTAGAGGGCGCTTTCGTCAGCGCCGTCACGCACCAGCGTGGGGGAACCTGCGTCGGCCATCAGGAAACGCGCCTCCGAGCCGGCAATCTGCTCGGTGATGTCGAGCAGATAGCGCGAGTTGAAGCCGATCTCGAGCGCAGCGGCCTTGTACTCGACCTCGATCTCCTCGGTGGCGCTGCCGGCGTCAGGGCTGGTGGCCGAGAGCGTGACCACGCCCTTGGCGACGGCCAGCTTGATGGCGCGCGACTTCTCGGTCGAGATGGTCGAGACGCGATCGACGGCGTGGGCGAACTCCTTGCAGGGGACGTTCAGCACCTTGTCGTTGCCGGTCGGGATGACCCGCTCGTAGTCGGGGAAGGTGCCGTCGATCAGCTTGCTGACCAGGGTGACTCCACCCGAAGCGAAGCGAATCCGCGTGTCGGAAAGCTCGACATCGACCGAGCCGTCGCTCTCGTCCAGGAGCTTGCGGACCTCGCCCACCGTCTTGCGCGGCACGATCACGCCAGGGATCTCCGACGCGCCCTTGGGCAGGGGGACCTCGACCCGGGCCAGGCGGTGGCCGTCGGTCGCCACGCCGCGCAGCACGGCGGTGCCGCCCGCCGTGGCGGCATGGAAATAGATGCCGTTCAGGTAATACCGCGTCTCCTCGTTGGAGATCGCGAAGCGGGTCCGGTCGATGATTCCCTTGAGGTCGGTCGCCGGAAGCTGAAAGCGGTGCGGCAGGTCGCCCTCGGCCATGGCCGGGAAGTCGGCTGGCGGCAGGCACTGCAGGGTGAACCGGGAGCGGCCGGCCCGGATCACCAGGCTGTTGCCGTCCGAGGCGGTCTCGAGCTCGACCTGGGCGCCATCCGGCAGCTTGCGTACGATTTCATAGAGGGTGTGGGCGGGCGCGGTCGTCGACCCGGTCTTGGCCGCCGTCGCGTCGACCTGCTCGGTTATGGCGAGGTCCATGTCGGTGGCAGCCAGGCTCAGCCGTCCCTTCTGCGCCGTGATCAGGACATTGGACAGGATGGGGATGGTGTTGCGCCGCTCGACCACACTCTGGACATGGGCCAGCGCCTTCAGGAGGGCTGCCCGTTCGATCGTCAGTTTCATGGTTTGGTCGCTGTAACGAGGGGCCAAAAAAAGCGGTTTAGACACCCCGTTTCGCGGGCCTGAAATGGCCGTTGCGGAACGGTTGCAGACTATAGCACGACGGGCCTCGGCGGGAAGCGAATTCGCCCGGAATTAGAGGCTCTTAAGCCCCTGAAGCCAAAGCAAAACGGGGTCCTTCCGGACCCCGTCTGACGCCTGTTCCCGAGAGTTGCCTAGCCCTGCAACTGGCGCTTGAGCAACTCGACATCTTCTGCAATCGAGAGATCGGAGACCTTCAGCTCCTCGATCTTGCGAACGGCGTGCATAACTGTAGTATGGTCGCGGTTGCCAAAGCGCTTGCCGATCTGCGGCAGGCTCAAGGTGGTGAGCTGCTTGGCGAGATACATCGCCACCTGCCTCGGGCGAGCCACCGAGCGCGCACGACGCGGCGAACTCATCTCGGCGAGCTTGATGTTGTAGTGCGCGGCGACGCGTTGCTGGATCTCGTCGACCGTCACCTTGCGGTCGGCCTGGCGCAGCAGGTCGTGAAGGACGTCCTGTGCCATCTCGACGGTGATCTCTCGGCCAATCAGCTGGCCGTGCGCGACGACACGGTTCAGCGCGCCTTCGAGTTCGCGGATGTTGGTCGAAATCTTGTGCGCCAGGAATTCCAGCACCGAGACCGGCACCGGCACACGCGCGTTCTCCGCCTTGGTCTGCAGGATCGACAGGCGCAGCTCGTAGGTCGAGGAGTGGATGTCCGCCACCAGGCCGCTGCCCAGCCGCGATCGCATGCGCTCTTCGATGTCCTGCAATTCGCTGGGCGGCTTCTCCGAGGAAAGGACGATCTGCTTGTTCTGCTCGACCAGAGAATTGAAAGTGAAGAAGAATTCGTCCTGACTCGCTTCCTTGCCGCAGATGAACTGGACGTCGTCGACCATCAGCACATCGACGTTGCGGAACAACTCCTTGAACTGGCCGGTGTTCTTGGTGCGCAGCGCCTGGATGAACCGGTTCACGAAGCTCTCGGCCGTGAGATAAAGCACGCGGGTCTTGGGATCGCGCTCGCGGATGGCGTGCCAGATGGCATGCATCAGATGGGTCTTGCCGAGACCGACCCCGCCGAAAATGTAGAGCGGGTTGCGCTCGGGCAGCGGCCGGTCCTGCTCGGCGATGTTGCGCGCGGCCGCATAGGCGAACTCGTTGGGCTTGCCGACCACGAAGTTGGCGAAGGTGTAGCGCGCCTCGGGACCTTGCAAGGCATCCTCGCTGCCGCGGCCGATCGCCGGGCCCAGGCGGGGCAGCGACGAGGACTGGTAGCTTTGCGGCGACGTCGGCACCGGCGGCACGGCGATGATGTCGTTGGCCCGACGGGGCGCCGGCGGCGGCACGAGGTTGACCTCGACGCTCGACACGGTGGTGTTGACCGCCTGCCAGTAGGCCAGCACGCGATCGCCGTAGTGGCGCGCGACCCAGTCGCGTACGAAGCGGGTCGGGGCATAGAGGCGGAGCTTGCCGGTCTCCAGCTTGCCGAGCTCGACCTCGCCGAACCAGGTCTTGAAGGCCTTGTCGCCGATTTCCTTGCGCAGCCGATCGCAGACGCGCACCCAGTGCGCTTCGAGCTCCTTTCGGCCCGCAATTTCTTCCATTTCGGCCCCCACCGTTGTCTTTTGTTCGTATGACGCTGCGTTCTTGTTGTTGCCCGCCGCAAGCGGCGCTTGAATTCGGTTCATTATGTCTGTCTCCACGGAAGTCCCGCTGCCTTCCATCCCCCTGCCGCGCCGCGCTTGGCCTGCGCATCCAGGGGCCCTTCGAAACCGTCAGCGACGTTGAGACATTTACTGTAGCCGGCCGCGGTCATGGCTTTCGCCGCCGCGGCCGAACGGGCTCCACTCCGACAAATAAAGAGCAGCGGCGCCCCCTTGTCGGACAGCGCGCCGGAGAGCGCGGCCACGAATTCCGGGTTGGGCTGCATGGTAGGGAACGACTGCCACTCGAGCAGCGCCGGCTTCTTGCCCAGCGTCTCGAGGTCGGGCAGGCCGACATAGTTCCATTCTGCCCTGGTGCGGCAGTCGATCAGGACGGCGTCCTTGTGCTCGCTCAGGATCTTCCAGGCGGTCGCCGGGGCCACGTCGCCAGCATAGCCGGCGGCAGGGGTGATCTCGTACGTGCCCGCGATATTGTTGTGCTTCGCCATGGCCCCCCGCTCTTCATTTACGAAGCAGGCTGCTCAGACACGAGCCAACGATGTACGATGGAAACACAGTGCACGGACAACGGGAGATCGAGTGAGCGTCGTTAGAGGGAACGCGGACTTGTTTCGATCAATCGTCGCCGAGTGACTGTGGCTTGCTCCCTCGTTCGTATTTCGGTGAGGGCGGTTTGCCCCCCATCCCCACCTTGGCTCGCGTCTTTGCGCCCCACGCTCCGTCGCGACGAGCCGACTCTTAGACAGACTCGCGGCGCGGCGCAAACTCTTCGACACGACATCCAAGCAGGCTATTCATGTTCTTCGTGACGTGTCGCTGTTGACTCGCGTGAGGTTTCGATTCTCCGTCTTCATCACGACGTGTCATGCCGCTCAACATCTAGCGCCTGATCGTGTGCTCAGTCCGATAAAAGCGATTCGTATGTTGTTCGCCCAATTGACCGCCAAATGATCTCGGGTCAGGCGCGAAAAAAAAGTCTCAAAAATTTTTCCGAACGATGACCAAAAAGAAAACGCCGCTCGTTGGAGCGGCGTCGGCATTCTTCGAGGTGGCGTTCGTTCACGCCATCGCCTTGATGCGTGCGGCGAGTCGCGACACGCGACGCGCTGCAGCGTTCTTGGTCACGATGTGCTTGGTAGCACCACGCTGGATCTCCGGCTGGGCGGCGCGCAGCGCTTCGGCGGCCGCTTTCTTGTCGCCCGACTTGATCGCTTCCTCGACCTTCTTGACCGAGCCGCGCACACGGCTACGGCGCGCGGTGTTCACGGCGGTGCGGCGCTTGGTCTGACGCGCACGCTTCTCGGCCGACTTGTGACTTGCCATCTATTCCTCGTCCTTCGGAAGGGCGGCTGTATAAGGGCCGGCCGGCGGTCGGTCAACCCCGCCAAAACCTGCCATTTATCTGTGTTTCCAGGCGGCTTTGCGCTTGTCGGCAAACGCCGCCATGCCTTCGGCCCGGTCCTCGAAGCCAAAGGTAGCATGGAAGGTGCGGCGTTCGAAGCGCACGCCCTCGGACAATGTGGTCTCGAAGGCGCGGTTGACTGCCTCCTTGGCGACCATGGTGGCAGGCAGCGACATGCCGGCGATCTTCTCGGCCGTGGCAATTGCGTCGTTCATGAGATCGGCCAGCGGGACCACGCGGCTCACCAGGCCGCAGCGCTCGGCTTCGGCGGCGTCCATCATGCGGCCGGTCAGCACGAGGTCCATGGCTTTCGACTTGCCGACGAAGCGTGGCAGCCGTTGAGTGCCGCCGGCGCCCGGGATCGTCCCGAGCGAGATTTCCGGTTGGCCGAACTTCGCAGTGTCAGCTGCAATGATGAAGTCGCACATCATTGCCATCTCGCATCCGCCGCCCAATGCATAGCCCGCGACTGCGGCGATGATCGGCTTGCGGACCTGGCTCACCTTCTCCCAGCCGACCGTGATGAAGTCCTTCAGGAAAACGTCCTGGTAGGACTGGTCCTTCATCTCCTTGATATCGGCGCCGGCGGCGAACGCCTTGTCGCTGCCGGTGAGCACCATGCAACCGATGTTCAGGTCGGCCTCGAAAGCGTCGAGCGCCTGACCCAGCTCGCGCACCAGATCGGCGCACAGCGCGTTCAACGCCTTGGGTCGATCGAGGCGGATGATGCCGACCCGGCCCTTGGTCTCGGTCTTGATGTTCTGATAGTCGGCCACGTTTCCCTCCGGCGTGTCCGACTCTGTTAGCTAGCGCTGGCAATGCGCGCAATAGAAGGTCGAGCGGCCGGATTGCACCAGCCGCTTGACGAGCTTGCCGCAATCGCGCGTGGGACAGACGATGCCGGCGCGGTCGTAGACGTTGAAGCGGGTCTGGAAGTAGCCGAGTTCGCCGCCCGGCTGGACATGATCGCGCAAGGTCGAGCCACCGTCGTCGATCGAACGCAGCAGCACCTTCTTGATGGCGGCGACCAGCCGGTCGGCGCGATCGCCCTGCACGGTATGGGCTGAACGGCGCGGCGAGATGCCGGCCAGGAACAGCGCCTCGCACGCATAGATGTTGCCGACCCCGACCAGGGTCTTCTGATCGAGCAGGGCGGCCTTGATCGGCGTCTTGCGTCCTTTGAGACGACCGGCAAGCACCGTCCCGTCGAACGCCTCGTCGAGCGGCTCGGGGCCTAAGCCCTTGAACAGCTTGTGCTTGAGCAGCGCCTCGTCTGCCGCGAGCAGCATCAGGCCGAAACGGCGTGCGTCGTTGAAACGAACCTGCCAGCCCTCATCGGTTTCGAACACGACATGATCGTGGCGCTCGAACGGGTGCTCGGCGGCGCTTTTGGCATCGTACAGGGTCATGCGGCCAGACATGCCGAGATGGGCAATCAAGGTGTGGCCGTCATCGAGCCGCAGCAGCAGATACTTGGCGCGCCGGTCTATGGCCTGGACCGTCCGCCCCTCGATCCGCTGGGCGAACCTGGTCGGCAGAGGCACCCTGAGATCGCGGCGCCGCTGCACCAGCCGCACGATGCGGCGCCCGACGAGTCTCGGAACGAGACCACGCCGGACCGTTTCGACCTCGGGGAGCTCGGGCATGATCTAGGGGCCGCCCCCCTGGGTTCCGCGACTGCCGAACAAGGCCGTTCCGACGCGGACATGGGTGGCGCCGAGCCGCACGGCTGTCGGATAGTCGGCGCTCATGCCCATGCTGACCTTGGCCAGGCCGTTGCGCGCGGCCATCTTGGCCAGCAGCGCAAAGTGCAAGGCGGGCTCTTCGTCGACCGGCGGGATGCACATCAGGCCGACGATGGGGAGCTTGTGAGCGTCGCGGCAGGAGGCGACGAAGGCATCGACGTCCTTCGGCAGGATGCCGGCCTTCTGCGCCTCCTCGCCGGTATTGACCTGGATGAAGCAGTCGGGCCGCCGGCCGGCCCGCTCCATCTCCTTGGCGAGCGTAGCGGCCAGCCGCTCGCGGTCGACCGATTGAATGACGTCGAACATGGCCACGGCATCGCGTGCCTTGTTGGTCTGCAAGGGGCCGATGAGATGCAGCTCCAGGTCGGTGTACTCGGCTTTGAGCGCCGGGAACTTGCTTTCCGCCTCCTGCACGCGGTTCTCGCCGAACACGCGCTGTCCGGCAACCAGCAGCTCGCGCACGCGCTCGGCGTCATGGGTCTTGGAGACGGCGACCAGGGTGACGGATGCAGGGTCGCGCCCGGCGGCGATTGCTGCGTCGGCGATGTCCTTGCGCACCTTCGCCAGTCGATCGGTGGCCTCGCTCATGCGTCCAGCTTCACGAGGGCGTCGAGGGCTTCCGCGTTGTTGGGATTGGCCGCCAGCGCCGCGTCGAGGGCCTCGCGCGCCTTGTCCTTCTCTCCCAGCGCCGCCAGGCAGGCGCCATAGTTGCCAAGCAGTCGAGAATCCCCCGGCAGGCCACGCAGTGCGTGTTCATGCAGCGACCGCGCTTCGGGCGCCCGGTCGAGATCGACCAGCACGCAGCCGAGGTTGGTCAGCACCATGGGATCGTCGGTCGCAAGGCGCGAGGCGCGCTTCAGCACCCGGCGTGCCTCCTCGAAGCGTTTCAGCCCGCGCAGCGCCAGCCCCTGGTTGTTGAGCGCGCGCACATCGTCGGGCATCCGCTTGAGATGAGGCTCCAGCACCGCCAAGGCATCGGCAAACTGCTTCTGCTCGATGTGCAGCAATGAGAGCTGAAGGGTCGCGTCACTATCGGACGAATTCTGACGGAGCGCGCGCTGCAGTAGCTCTGCGGCCTCACCGCCGTTGCCGAGCGCGGTCTGGACAAGCGCCAAGGTCCGCAGCGCGCCCGTGAAGTTCGGGTCGATCTCCAACGCGCGCTGGATGGGACCGACGGCTTCCTGCGGCCGGCCGGCGAAGTTCAGGACGAAGCCCAGCACGTGCTGCAGCACGGCACTTTCCGGTGCCAGCTGCACTGCCTCTTGGGCGCCGTTGATGGCCTCCTCGTGGTGGCCGAGCCCACCCAGCGCCAGCGCGCGGTCGCCGAGGATCTGGCCGCGACGGGCGGCATCGTCGCCGGCATCGACGAGCGCCATCTCCAGCACCTCGATCGCCGGCCCGTAGTGGGCCATGCGGTAAAGCGCGTGGCCCAGCATGTTGCGCGCCCGCGCCTGCAGTGGCTTCAGGCCTTCCGTGCCCGGGCCGCCTTTTTCGATGGCCTGGTCGAGATTGCTCACGAACTCCCCGAGTTCGCGCTCGGCGGCGGCGAAGCGGCCCTGGTCCATATGGAGGGAGGCGAGCGCCAGCCGCGCCTCGACATGAGCCGGCGCCTTGCGGATGGTGTCGCGCAGGCGCCGGGCGGCCTCGTCAAGGTTGCCCAGTCGCCGCGCCACCAGGGCAAGGTTGTAGGAGAGCATGGGCTCGTTGGGGTCCTTGGCGATGGCCTTGCGCCACATGCCCTCGGCGTCGCTGAGCGCGCCGCGCTGCGCCAGGCAGACGGCGAGGAAGTGCAGGATGTCGGGCCGCTCCCCGTAACGCGCCAGGGCCGAGCGGAACAGCGGCTCGGCGCGATCGAACCAGCCCGCCTTCAGGTATTGAAGGCCGGTCTGCAGATCGGGATCGGGTGGCGGCGGAGTCCGCGAGGGGGTTGGGGGCGCCAAAGCCATGGCGCGCTGTGTAGACCCGCCCCGGCGCCAAGGCTACACGAAACGCCATGGTCAAGGATGCGCACCTGTTCGCTGCTGCCATGTCTGGGGTGAAGCCGCTCAAGGGTCGCAAGCCTGCAAGCCGCGCCAAGACGGTCATCCAGAGGGCCAAGGCCGAAGGGTCTTCACCGAGAGTGTCCTTCGCTGCGCTCAGGGTGACAAAGGAACCTGAACTTTCACCCGACGATCAGAATTTCGACCGCGACACCTCTCGCGCCCTGTTGCGTGGCAAGCTCGTGCCAGAGGCTTCGCTCGATCTGCATGGCATGACGCTGGCTGCTGCCGAACGCGCGGTCGCAGACTTCCTCGAAGACGCCACGGCCCGCGACCTGCGGGTGGTGCTGATCGTCACCGGCAAGGGCCTGCGGCTGCAAGGCGGCCGCATGCTGGGCGGCCGCATCCGCGCGGAATTCGTGGGCTGGCTGAACCGCGCCGACAACCGCCATCGTGTGCGCGCCGTGCGCGCGGCACACCCGCGGCACGGCGGCGGTGGCGCCTTCTACGTATTGCTGCGGCGCCGCTCGTCGGCCAGCAGCCGCTCCTTGCGCGCCACGCCCCAGCGATAGCCGGTCAGTCCGCCACTCGAGCCGACGGCGCGATGGCAGGGAATGACGCCGGCGGCCTGGTTGGTGGCGCAGGCGCGGCCGACGGCGCGGGCCGAACCCGGCGCGCCGATCCGGCGGGCGATCTCGCCGTAAGTCCGGGTCTCGCCCCGCGGGATCCTGGTCAGCTCCTTCCAGACCTTCCACTGGAAGGCCGTGCCGACGATGTCGAGCGGGACGTCGGCGGCATCGAGGGCCGAGGGCTTGCGGCCATAGAGTCGTGCCAGCACGCCCTTCACCCGTGGCGCCAGGACATCGTCGTTGCGCGTGATGTCGGCGGCCGGGAAGTCGTGCTTGAGGTCTTTTTCCAGGGCGCGATCGTTGTCGCCCAGGAATACCGCAGCGATGCCCTTCTGCGTCGCCGCCACCAGCACGCGACCGTAGTCGGAATCCACCGTCGTGTAGTCGATATGTGCGCCGGCGCCGCCCTTGGCGTAGGTGGCCGGCGTCATGCCCAGCGCCTTGTCGGAAGTCTCGTAGACGCGGCTCGGCGAGCCATAACCCGCGCCGTAGAGCGCGTCGGCCACCGCTTCGCCCTCACGGAGAGCCTTGCGGAAACGCTGGCGCTTGCGGGCCGCCAACCAGTCGCGCGGATTGACGCCGAGCTCGGCAATGAAGCGCTTGCTGAGCGCGCCGGCCGTCAGGCCGACCGTGCGTGCGACCTCTGCCAGCGAGGGCGCCGTGTCGCCATCGGTCGAATCGAAAAGCCTGCAGGCCCGGGCCACCGGCTTGCTGAGGCCGACATCGGTCTGCCATTCGCGCGGCTTGCAGCGCTTGCAGGCGCGGAAGCCCGCTGCCTCGGCGGCATCGGGCGAGGCATGGAAGTCGACGTTGCGCCGTAGTGGCGGACGCGCCGCGCACGACGGCAGGCAATAGACCCCGGTCGTTCGGACCGAGAACCAGAACCGGCCATTATGGCTGCGGTCGCGCCGCTGCACGGCCTGCCAGCAGGCTGCCTCGTCGGGGCGGCCCACCGACGGGACGTCGGGAAGGGTTTTCGAAGCGAGTGCCAAGGGGGGCAACGAAAGAGAATGTTGGGTCATGGCGCCATCAGAGCACCATGGCCCAACCTGCTCTATCCGCCACCCGCCGGCAATTGTCGCTTGCTCGTCGACGGATCAGGCCCAGAAGCCTTTGGTGGCTTCGATCCGGGCGGTCGCCCGGTCGAGCCCGATGTCGCGCAGCAGGCGCTCATCGAGCTGGGCGAGTTGGCGTCGCGAACGGGCAAGCTCGGTTCGGGTCATGACATGTTCGATCCCGACCACGACGCCACCGGCCAGAACCGCGAAGGCGCGGCCGAAGGAGAAGGAGAGGGTTGCCGGGCGGGCGAATTCCCGCACGCTGGACAGGGTCGACATGACTTAGCTCCGTTTGAGGCGTCGCGGCGTGATTGCCGTGTTGCACCTCGTTTGTTTGCCCTATTTGCGCTAAGGTAACGCTTCCTGCAAAGGACGATCTCTCAGGGGAGGCCTACAAAAACTATGCCGTTGGTGCCCTAAATGAGCCGCTCTCAACTGCCCCTGAATGCGCTCCGCGCGTTCGAAGCCGCCGCTCGTCACGCCTCCTTCACCCACGCCGCCGAAGAGCTGCACGTCACCCAGGCCGCCGTCAGCCATCAGGTCAAAGCGCTCGAGGAACGACTGGGCGTGGCGCTGTTCGTGCGCCGCCCGCGCGGGCTCGAGATCACCAGCGAAGGCGAAGCACTGCTGCCCGACCTGCGCGACGCGTTCGATCGCATGACCAACGCGCTGGAGCGCGTCGGCCGCAAGGCCAACTCCGGCACGCTCAATGTCAGCCTGGTAACGACATTCGCCTTGGGCTGGCTGGCGCCGCGTCTGCATCGCTTCCAGACCAAGCATCCCGAGATCGAAGTGCGCATGACGACGACGCAGCGGCGCATCGATTTCGCCCGCGAAGATTTCGATTGCGCCATCCGCTTCACGGTGCAGCCGGAGCCGGAATTGCATGCAACGAAGCTGTTTTCCGACGTTCTGACGCCGCTTTGCGGACGCCGCTATCGCGACAAACTGAAGACGCTCGATGACCTGAAGCGCGTGCCCTTCATCGACATGACCTACGATCCGGAATGGGCGATCTGGCTTCGTGCGGTCGGCATGGGCGACTTCAAGCCCAAGCGCGTGCTCACCTTCGACTCGACGATGATCGCCGTCGAAGCGGCGATGGAAGGGGCGGGCGTCGCTGTCGGTCCACCGCAGCTCTTCCGCGAAGACCTCGCCTCGGGTCGGCTGTTCCAGCCCTTCCCGCAGATAGTCGACTCGGGCAAGGCATGGTGGTTCGTCTGTCCGCCGGCGTCGGTCAGCCGGCCCAAGACCAAGGCCTTCGAGGAGTGGCTGATCGAGGAGCTGAGCGCGCCGCAGACCCGCTCCAACCGCGCCGCCATCGCCGCCGTCGGACGCCGTTGAAAACACTGTCGAGGGGTCGCCTGAGGCCAAGAGAAATTCGGGTCGGGCCAGAGAGGACGAATGGCTCGAGAACCGGACGAGGGAGCACGTACTTGAAAGAAATTCTAATGGAGGATCGGGCGTGGTGAGCTGGTTCAGGCGCGATTCCAAGGAGCCTTCGCCTTCAACTCCGGTGGCGGTGCATGGGCCATTGGAGATGCATAGGCCGTGGGCGCGGGCCGCCCATGACCCCCTGCAGGGCAGCACGGCCGGCGCCTTTCTGTCGGTCACCAACAGGGGTCCGGCCGACGACCGGCTGATCGCCGCCAGCAGCCCTGCGGCGGAGCACGTCGAGCTCCACGGCATCAAGGTCGTCGGCGCCGGCATCGATATGCGCCCGCTGGCCAAGGGGCTCGCCGTCCAGGCTGGCTACACCATGACGTTGAAGCCGCGCGGCTATCACCTCCTGCTGCAGGGCGTGAAGGCGCCGCTGCTCAAGGGATCGACGTTGCCGATCACCCTGACCTTCGAGAGAGCGGGGCCGGTCGCCGTGGAGTTCGCGGTCGAGGATCCAGGCCCGATCGGCAAGGACGTCCTCAGCGAGGAGCCCCATCACCGCGGATAGCGATGCCGTCCGCCGAAGGCGTCCTCGACCAGGAGCGCGTCGGGGTCGTCGCCGAGATAGCCCGGCCCGATCGGCACCTTGCCGTGGCCGCCCGGCACGTCGAGCACATAGGTCGGCTGCGCCAGTCCGCTCAGGCGGCCACGCAGCGCCTTCATAAGGGCCTGGCCACGCTCGACCGGGACCCGGAAATGCCCGGTGCCGCGCACCAGGTCGGGATGGTGCAGGTAATAGGGTTTTACGCGGCACCTCACCAGCGCGCGCATCAGCGCCTCGAGCGTCTCGACCTCGTCGTTCACGCCGGCCAGCAGCACCGTCTGGCCCATCAGGGGAATCCCGGCGTCCGCCAGCCGAGCCAGGGCGCTTTGCGCCGCCGGCGCGAGCTCGCGGGGGTGATTGCAGTGCACGGCAAACCACAGCGCGGCGCGGTGCGGCTTCAACGAGGCTACAAGCTCGTCGGTCACCCGCGAAGGATCGACGATGGGCACGCGGCTATGGATGCGGATCACACCGACATGGTCGATGGCGTCGAGTGCGGCAATCAGCTTGGCCAGGCGGCGCGGCGCCAGCATCAGCGGATCACCACCGGTCAGGATCACTTCCCAGATCTCGGGCCGCGCCTCGATGTAGGCGATCGCCGAGTCAAGCTCGCTGGCCGACAGCGCCTCGCCCCCCGGTCCGACCTTCTCGCGACGGAAGCAGAAGCGGCAATAGACCGGACAGACATGCAACGGCTTCAGCAGCACGCGGTCGGGATAGCGATGCACGATGCCCTTGACCGGCGAGCGCGCCTCGTCGCCGATCGGGTCCAGGAGCTCGTCGGCTGCGATCTCGGTCTCGGCGGCGCTGGGCACGAACTGGCGCGCGATGGGATCTGCCGAATCCTCGCGATCGATCAGCGCCAGCATCTCCGGCGTGAGGGCGATCGCCATCGCGTCCGCAGCCTCGGCGAGGCGCGGATCGACGGCCAGCAGCCCTTCACGGTGCAGGGCTTTCAGGGTCCGCAGTGTCGGCATGGCGGCGCTCAAATACTCCCAATCGTCGCTTCCAACCAGTTGCGAAAACCACCATCATCCGCGCGAAAGTGTGGCGCGTACGGGGAGGGGGTTCATGACAGGTGGGAGGCGTCCCCTGTTCGGGGAGCAGACGCGATTCATGCTGCTCCTGATCACGCCTGCAGCGCTGCTGCTGACCCTGTTCCAGGTCGTTCCCATCGCCATCGGCGCCAATGCAAGCTTCCGCGACTGGGCGCTGTACAATCCCAAGAAGACCTGGGTCGGTCTGGCCCACTATCAGGCCGTGCTGAGTGACCCCGAGTTCCTGCTGGTGGTGCTGCCCAACACCTTCATCTTCATGGTCGTGAGCGTGGCCGGCGCCCTGGCGCTGGGGCTGGCGCTGGCTCTGCTGCTCAACCGGCCGTTCGCCGGCCAGAAGCTGGTGCAGACCGTGCTGCTGGTGCCGTTGATGGTGGCGCCGGTGATCGCCGCCATCATGATGCGGTGGATGTTCAACGACCAGTTCGGGATCGTGAACGCCGTGCTCGAGGGCCTTGGGCTCGAGGGCCAGCCCTGGCTGGTCGAGCGCTGGACCGCCTTCGGCGTGATCGTCATGACCGACATCTGGCTATGGACGCCGTGGTACACGCTGCTGCTGCTGGCGGGCCTTCAGAGCCTGCCGCGCGAGCCGTTCGAGGCCGCCGCCATCGATGGCACGTCGACCTGGCGCGTCTTCACTCATCTGACCCTGCCGATGCTGCGCTCGGTGATCGTGGTCTGCGTGGTGATCCGCGCCATCGACGCCTTCCGTACCTTCGACATCGTCTGGACGCTGACCGGAGGCGGGCCCGGCCGCTCGACCGAGCTGTTCAGCCTCTACGCCTATGTCCTCGCTTTCCTGACACTGGATTTCGGTCGCGGCTCGGCGGCGGCGATCATCGGCGGCCTCATCATCCTGGTGGTCGGCGCGGTGCTCTACCGCGTCGTCGACCGCATCGCGCGGGCCTGACGCCATGGCGATGGTCAAGGAACCCCTGCTGTTCGCCCGCCTGCCGCTCAATGCGCGGCGCGTGCTGTTCGCCCTGCTGTTGTTCGGGATCTGCTTCCTCTTCGCCTTCCCCGTCCTGTGGCTGATCCTGACATCGCTCCGGCCGGAATCGGGCGTCTACTACGTCCATCGGGGCACGGAGATCACCCTCGGCAACTTCGCCGAGGTCTTGCAGGACGAGCGCGTCATCGAAGCCTTCGCCAATTCGGCGCTGATCGCCACGCTCGCCACCGTCTTCTCGCTGCTGGTGACGGTCTCGAGCGGCTACATGCTGTCGCGCTTCCAGGGACCGGCTGCGCGCACCTGGTTCGGCACGATCTACGTGTTCCGCTGCGTGCCCTACATCTCCTGGGTGCTGCCGCTCTACTTCGTGGCCCAGAGCTGGGGCCTCTACGACACCTATACCGGGCTGCTGCTGCCGCACATCGCCGTCCACATCTGCTTCTTCTCCTGGCTGATGAAGGGGTTCTTCGACGGCATCGATCCGTCGATGGAATACGCCGCTCTGATCGACGGCTGCACGCGCTGGGGCGCCTTCATCCGCGTGGCGCTGCCGTCGGCCATCCCGGCGATCTCGGCGCTCGGCGTGCTGTGCTGGCTTTTCACCTGGAACGAGTTCCTGTTCGCCCTGATCCTGACCGGCAACCGCGTGCCGGTGATCACCGTGGTGATGGCCCAGTTCGTCACCGAGATGGGCATGCGCTGGAACCTGATGGCGGCGACGGCGGTGATGGCGCTGTTGCCGGCCTTCGTGCTGGCCCTGTTCGGCCAGAAGTACGTGATCCGCGGATTGAGGTTGTGAAGAAATAGTCAAACCGGAGGGAAGAGGATGAAACGGATTGGCAGACGGGTGTTGACCGTGCTTGCAACGGTCGGTGCGGTCGGCGCTCTCGCGGCCGGGACGGCGAACGCGCAGGTGAAGGAACTCAGGATCGGCTACCAGCCGAGCCCCATCCAGGACGCCTCGATCGCCATGTTCGAGACCTGGGGCGCCAAGAAGGGGATCAAGATCGTCAAGGTGCCGAACTCCTACGGCGTCTACGTCGAGAAGATGACGGCGTCGCTGACCTCGAACTCCGACCAGTACGACGTGATCTGGCACAACGACGACTGGGGCCAGCTGTGGGCGCATCTGCTCGAGCCGACGGACGACGTCCCCGGCCTGCAGTTCGCCGACAAGTGGGGCATGGACAAGGTCGTGTTCGGCAACGCGCAAGGCCAGAACACGGTGGTGCCGATGGGCCAGACCTTCAGCGTGTTCTTCTATCGCTCCGACCTGCTGCAGCCCAACGAAGTTCCCAAGACCCTGCAGGAGGTGGTCGATGTCGGCAAGAAGCTGCAGGCCGCCAACAAGGTGAAATGGGGCTATGTCGGCGGCATGGCCATGAACCACACCTGGTTCAGCTGGTTCTGGTCGATGTGGGGCAACAATTGCGACGTGCTGATGCCGTTCTACGAGCGCGACAACAAGGTGCTGGCGCAGAACGGCTGGAAGTCGAGCCTTGACCAGCCCTGCATGAAGGAGACGGTCGAGTACTGGTGGGATGCCATCAACACCCACAAGATCTCGCCGCGCGGCATGCCGGCCTACGATCGCAACGAGTCCAACGCCATCTTCATGGCGGGCGATGCCGCCTTCACCGTCGCCGACACGCTGTGGTGGGGCACCTTCACCGATCCCGCCAAGTCCAAGGTCGCGACCAAGATAGCCGCGGCGCGGTTCCCGCTCGGGCCGCACCGGCAGAAGAACTTCGCCTGGAACGACATCTGGGGCTGGGCGATCCCGAAGTCGATCTCGGCCGAGCGCAAGGCGCTCGCCAAGGAGATGCTGGCCGCCATGATGGTCGACGAGGAAGGCCAGATGAAGATGTGGAAGGCGACCGGCGCGCCGCCGCCCAACACGCAGTACTGGCCCAAGATCGCGGCCCAGGATCCCTTCATGAAGCTCCTGTCGGAGGCCGTCCTGGAGTCACCCGACAAGGTGCGCGGCGCCTACTACTTCCCGCAGTGGCCGGCCGTTCACAAAGCGTTCAACGACGCGGTGACCAAGGCCGTGACCGGCAAGCGCGAGGACATCGCCAAGGTGCTCGCCGAGAACGCGCCGCTGGTCAGCAAGGCGGCGCAGTAGTCAGTCAGTATTCCGGACCGTGCGCCGGGTTGCCCTGAGGCGGCCTTCTCGGCGCGCGGTCCGGAAAATCACGAGAGTTGAATGGCCGCGATCACCCTCAGCAAACTGAACAAGCACTACGGCTCGCTGCATCACGCCGTGAAGGATGTCGACCTCGCGATCGCCGACAAGGAGTTCGTCGCCCTGGTCGGGCCGTCGGGCTGCGGCAAGTCGACGACATTGCGGATGATCGCGGGCCTCGAGGACATCTCGAGCGGCGAGATCAGGATCGGCGATCGCGTCGTCAATAACCTGCCGCCGCGCGACCGCGACGTCGCCATGGTGTTCCAGAACTACGCGCTCTATCAGCACATGACCGTCTACGACAATCTTGCCTTCGGCTTGCGCAACAAGAAGGTGCCGGAAAGAGAGATCAAGGCCGCCATCGACCGCGCCGCCGAGATGCTGGGGCTGCACGAGCTGTTGAAGCGCCGGCCGCGCCAGCTTTCAGGCGGCCAGCAGCAGCGCGTAGCGCTCGGCCGCTGCATCGTGCGCAACCCGCTGGTCTTCCTGTTCGACGAGCCGCTCAGCAACCTCGACGCCAAGCTGCGCGCCCAGATGCGCATCGAGATCAAGCGCCTGCACAGCCAGATGCCGACCACCTCGGTGTTCGTGACCCACGACCAGGTCGAGGCGATGACGCTCGGCGACCGCGTCGTGATCATGCGCGATGGCGAGGTCCAGCAGGCCGGCTCGCCGCTCTCCGTCTACGGCCATCCGGTCAATCGGTTCGTGGCGGGCTTCATCGGTGCTCCGGCGATGAATTTCCTCGACGTCACCATCCGCAAGGAGGGAGACACGCTGGTCGCCCAGTCACGGGCGGTCAAGCTCGCCATCAACGAGACCAGCGCACGGGCTCTCGAGGCCTGGCAGGGCCGGCCGGTTATCATGGGCCTGCGCCCCGAGCACCTGAGCCTGGGCGCCGGTGTCCTAAGCCGCAGCTTCCCGGCCAAGGTCGAGGTCGTCGAGCAGCTCGGCTCGGAGATTCTGCTCGAGACACGGGTCGGCGAGGCGCGTGTCACTGTGGCTCGTGTGCCGCCCGAGACGCAGGTCAGCGCCGGCGATCAGGTCCGTCTGTCGATCCAGCCGGGTCGCCTGCATTTCTTCGATCCCGACAGCGAGGCCGCGATCGTCGCTTAGTGGCTCTGCACACGCCGACGCTGACATTTTCCGTCATCCCGACTGGAGCGCGAAGCGCGGACACCACGCCGTCATCCCGACTGGAGCGCGAAGCGCGGAACGGAGGGACCTGTTCATAGCCATAGACCTATGACGAGGTCCCTCCACTTCGCTTCGCTCCGGTCGGGATGACGGGTTTAGCCTAACCCAGCCGGACCGACCGCGCGTCGCTGCCGAGTTCGGTGCCGAACGGCCGC
>CADECW010000122.1 GCA_902825855.1 uncultured Rhodospirillales bacterium
CGAGCGAAGCCGCCCGAAGGGCGGCGCAGTCGAGGGACCTGTTCTTGTCGACGCAGCAAATGAACAGGTCCACTCCGCTTCGCTCCGGTCGGGATGACGGGAAAGGCGACGGGAACGGTCAGTTCTTCCTGCTCGTCATCCGCTTGCGGTCGGCGATCGCGCGCTCGCACTGCCTGAGGCTGTCGAACGGGCCGAGCACGACCTTGCCGGCGTCGTCGACGGCGTACCAGCCGGGCTCGGTGACATTGTAGTCGCCGACATCGTCGGTATGGACGTCGACGGCGCTGAGGTCGCTCGGCATGCCGTAAGTGTGGCGGGCCATCAGCGCACCGTCTACTTCGGCAAAACCCATCAATCGCGAAAGGAACCCGGGCATGCCAGGACAACGGCCGCCGACGGCGCGGGTTCCCGGGCGGCGGAGTGCGAATTCACCGTTGCCGGCGCCAGCTGGCGAGGTTGGCGGCGCCCGGCGGCACGTCGCCTTTCACGAGCGCCTCGACCTGGCGCACCGTGTCGAACGCCTGGCTCTCGCTGGCGGGCGGCGTCAGGCCGCCGATATGCGGCGTGGCGATGACGTTGGGCAGGCGGGCCAGCTCGGGCGACGGCATCTGGTCGGCCGCGCGGCCGACATCCATGGCGGCACCGGCGATGCGGCCCTCGGTCAGCACCTTGGCCAGCGCGGACTCGTCCACGAGATTGCCCCGCGACATGTTGACGAAAAACGCGTCGGGCTTCATGCGCGCGAAGGCGGCGGCATCCATCAGGTTCTCGGTTTCCTCGTTGGCGACGGCGAGGCAGATCACGTAGTCGGCCTGGCCGAGAAGCTCCTCGAGCGGCAGCTTGGCGAAGCGCCGGTCATCGACCTGGGCATAGGGATCGCTGACCAGCACCTTCATGCCGAGCGTCGCCAGCATCGGCGCCAGCGCCCGCGAAATGCGGCCGTAGCCGATGATGCCGACGGTGCTGCCGCCGAGTTGGCGGCCGACCCGGATCTCCGGCCTGGCGCCGGCATGGTAGTCGGCGACGGCGCGCGAGACGCCGCGCGACAGGTCGACCATCAGGCCGAGAGTCAGCTCGACCACCGACTGCACGAAGCCCGCCTCGGCGTGGGTCACCAGTACGCCGGCCTTCGAGGCGGCGGCGACGTCGATGTTGCGGATGTCGATGGCGCTGCGCATCACGACCTTGAGCCCGGGCAGGCCATCGAAGACCTCGGCCGGCACAGGCGTGGCGCGGTCGGCGATGATGTAATCGACGCCGCGGGCCATCGCGACCACGCCGGCTGCATCGAGCGGCGCCTCGCCCTCATGCAGCGTCACATCGACCAGCTCCTGCAGGCGCGCCAGCGCTCGCGCACCGTAGTACTGGCGCCGCGCCTGCGGCACATGCGTGAGCAGAAGCTTCATTCTGGATGACTCCCCGAGCGTCGGGCTAATCTAGCGGATCGGGAGGAAAACACGATGACTGTCGCCGCCGCCAAGAAGAAGCAACCCGCCGATCTGCGCAGCGCGCGCTGGTTCGCTCCCGACGATCTGCGCGCCTTCGGCCATCGCTCGCGCGCCATGCAGATGGGCTACGCGCCGGAGGACTGGGTCGGCAAGCCGGTGATCGCCATCCTCAATACCTGGTCGGAAGCCCAGCCGTGCCACATGCACTTCAAGAGCCGCGTCGACGACGTGAAGCGCGGCATCCTGCAGGCCGGCGGCTTCCCCATGGAACTGCCGGCGCTGTCGCTGTCGGAGAGCTTCCTCAAGCCGACCACGATGCTCTATCGCAATCTTCTCGCCATGGACGCCGAAGAGCTGTTGCGCGGGCATCCGGTCGATGGCGTGGTGCTGATGGGGGGCTGCGACAAGACCACCCCTGCCCTGATGCTGGGCGCGATCAGCATGGACATTCCGGCGATCTACCTGCCGGCCGGCCCGATGCTGCGCGGCAACTGGAAGGGCAAGGTCCTGGGCTCGGGCTCGGACGCCTGGAAATACTGGGACGAACGGCGGGCCGGCAAGATCTCCGACGACGACTGGGTCGACGTCGAGGCCGGCATCGCGCGGAGCTACGGCACCTGCATGACCATGGGCACGGCCGCCACCATGATGGCGATGGCCGAGACGCTCGGCATGTCGCTGCCCGGCGCCTCGTCGATCCCCGCGGCCGACGCCAACCACATCCGCATGGCGTCGGAAAGCGGCCGACGGATCGTCGACATGGTGTGGGAGGACCTCACGCCGGCGAAGATCCTGAGCCGCGCGGCCTTCCTCAACGCCATCACCGTCGCCATGGCCGTCGGCTGCTCGACCAACGCCATCATCCATCTGATCGCGATGGCGCGCCGCGCCGGGCAGGACATCGGCCTCGACGACTTCGAGCGCGCCAGCCGCAAGGTGCCGGTGATCGCCAACATCCGCCCCAGCGGCGACAAGTACCTGATGGAGGATTTCTTCTATGCCGGCGGACTGCCCGGGTTGCTGAACGAGATCCGCGATCACCTGCATCTCGACGCCATGACCGTCACCGGCAGGACGCTGGGCGACAACGTCGTGGGTGCGGAGATCTACAACGCCGACGTCATCCGTCCCGTCAGCAACCCGATCTACAAGGAGGGAGCGCTGGCGGTACTGAAGGGCAACCTGGCGCCCGACGGCTGCGTCATCAAGCCGTCGGCCTGCGCGCCGAAATTCCTGAAGCACACGGGGCCGGCGCTGGTGTTCGACGACTATCCGTCGATGAAGGCCGCGATCGACCGCGACGATCTCGACGTCACCGAGGACACGGTGCTGATCCTGCGCAACGCCGGCCCGCAGGGCGGTCCCGGCATGCCGGAATGGGGCATGCTGCCGATCCCGAAGAAGCTCGTGCAGCAGGGCGTGCGCGACATGGTGCGGCTGTCGGACAGCCGCATGAGCGGCACCAGCTACGGCGCCTGCATCCTCCATGTCTCGCCGGAATCCTATATCGGCGGACCGCTGGCGCTGGTGCGCACCGGCGACATGATCTCGCTCGACGTCGACAAGCGCACCATCGACATGAACGTGTCCGACGACGAGCTGGCCCGCCGCCGCACGGCATGGAAGAAGCCCGAACCGCGCTACGAGCGCGGCTATGGCTGGATGTTCACGCGCCATATCAAGCAGGCCAACGAAGGCTGCGACTTCGACTTCCTCGAGACCGGCTTCGGTGCGCCCGTCGCCGAACCGTCGATCTACTAGGCGTCATGCTGCCTGATCTGATCGAGATCGTGCCGCCGAGTGGGCGCAGGGAGTCGAAGGTCGTGTTGCCAGGCTCCAAGAGCCTGACCAACCGCGCCCTGATCCTCGCCGCCCTCGCGGCCAGGCCCGTGACCCTGCGCGGCGCGCTGTGGAGCGAGGACACCCAGGCGATGGTGGAGTGCCTGGAGCGGCTGGGCTTCCCCGTCGAGGTGGCGGACGATCCGGCCGAGCCCGCCAATCGCACGCTGAAGGTGCAAGGCGCCGGCGGCCGGATCCCCAACGCCGGCACGCCGGAGCGGCCGCTGGAACTGTTCGTCGAGAATGCTGGCACGGCCGCGCGTTTCCTGCCGCCGATGCTTTGCCTGGGCCACGGCAGCTATCGCGTGAGCGGCATCGAGCGCATGCACCAGCGGCCGCAGGCGGCGCTGGTCGGCGCCTTGCGCCAGCTCGGCTATCGCATCGACACGCCGAACGACCGCCTGCCCGCCGTGATTCACGGCAGCGGCCCGCGACCGGGCGCCGCCTGCAGCGTCAGCGTCGAGGAGAGTTCGCAGTTCGCCTCGGCGCTGCTGCTCTCGGCCGTCATCGGCGGCTGGCAGATCACGGTCACCGGCGGCAACGAGGACGAGCTGCCCTACGTCGACATGACGCGCCGCCTGGTGAAGGACTTCCCGTGGAACGGCGGCACTTACGACATCGAGGGCGACGCCTCGGGCGCCAGCTATTTCTGGGGCGCCGACTGGCTGCTGCGCGATGTCGGCGGCCGTGTGACGGTCGTGCCGACGCCCGTGAGCGGTATGCAGGCCGACCAGAAATTCCTCGACCTGATCGCCCGGGGCGAGTGGCGTCCGGCCTACTCGCGCCAGACCGACCTTGCCGACAGCATCATGACGGCGATCGTGCTGGCGCCCTTCGCACCTGCGACCACGCGCTTCAGCGAGCTCGGCCGGCTGCGCGTGCAGGAGTGCGAGCGGGTAGAGGCGCTGCGCACCGAACTCACCAGGTGCGGCGCCAGGGTCGAGGAAAGCGGCGACACGCTCACCGTCCATCCCGGTCCGCTGCACGGAGCGGAGATCGAGACCTACAACGATCATCGTGTCGCCATGTGCTTCGGCATGCTGGGTCTGCGCGTGCCCGGCATGCGGCTCGTCAAGCCCGCCTGCGTGCGCAAGACCTTCCCCAATTTCTTTGCCAAGCTCGCCGAGCTCGGCACCGTCATCAAGGACGCGGAGGGCAAGCCGCTCAGCGGCGAAGCCCTGCTGGCCTGAGAAGGAGACAACATGAACTCGCTCGACAAGCTCAGGACGGTCAGCACGGCCACGGCGGCAACGGCGCTGTTCAAGCGTGGTTTCCGCACCCAGTGCATCCAGAACGTCCATCCACTGTCGCCCAACCAGCCGGTGCTGGTCGGCCCCGCATTCACCTTGCGCTATATCCCGGCGCGCGAAGACCTGAACAAGCTGGACGTGTTTCGCGACCGCAGCCATCCGCAGCGCAAGGCGGTCGAGGACTGCCCGCCGGGAGCGGTGATGGTGATGGACAGCCGCAAGGATGCGCGTGCGGCTTCCGCCGGCGCCATCCTGGTGACGCGCCTGATGAAGCGCGGCGTGGCCGGCGTGGTGACCGACGGCGGCTTTCGCGATTCGGCGGAGATCGCGGCGCTCGGCATCCCGGCCTACCACCAGCGGCCCAGCGCGCCCACCAACCTGACGCTGCACCAGGCGATCGACATCAACGTGCCGATCGGCTGCGGCGATGCGCCGGTATTTCCCGGCGATATCATCCTGGGCGACCAGGACGGCATCATCGTCATCCCGGCCAGCCTCGTGGACGAGATCGCCGGAGAAACCTTCGAGATGACGGCCTACGAGGACTTCGTCACCGAGCAGGTGCGCGCCGGCCGCGGCATCTTCGGCCTCTATCCCGCGACCGACCCGCAGTCGCTGACCGAGTTCGCGGCCTGGCGGAAGAAGAACGGGCGGTAGTCTAAGGCTTCTTCATCACCGTCGCTTCGCCCAGGAGCGAGACGTGCGCCGCCACGATGCGCCAGCCGTCGGGCGTGCGCATCCAGGTGTGGCTTTGCCGGCCGGTCTTGTTGCCGCCGTGGCGGCGGAACTCGCAGTTGGCGGTGCCGAAGTCGCGGCCATAGGTGACGATCCAGACCTTCAGGAGATCGCGATCGACGACGAAGCCGGGATCGCGGCCGGCGCGGAAGGCGGCGATCTGGTCATGGCCGTAGAGCTGCTCGCCGACGCCGTAGCGGAGCGTGTGCGGGCTTTTCCAGAACAGCTCGTCGAGCACCGTGACGTCGTTGCTGTTCAGCGCCTTCTCGTAGCGCTGGAACGCCGCCGTCACCTCGGCGACGACCTCGGGAATATTGATGTCCATGAATGTCGGTCCTCTCGACGAGTCGTCCTGGTCTATGCGGGCTGTGCCGATGCGACCCCGAGCTTTTCGAGATGCCGCGCGACGCGCAGCGCGGCCGCCTCGTTGTAGTGGTTGGCAATCACCTGCACGCCGATCGGCATGCCGCCCGGCTTGCGCAGCGGCACCACGACGACCGGCAGGCCGATGAAGGAGATCGGCTGCGTGAACAGCCCGAGATTGGCGCGCACCGGCAGCTCGACGCCGCCCAGCTTCATCATCACCTGCCCGAGCTTGGGCGCGGTGCAAGGCGTCGCCGGGGCCAGGATGATGTCGACCTCGCCGAACAGCTTCTGCACCTCGGCGCGATAGTGCCGGCGAAAGCGCTGGGCCTTGACGTACCACGCGCCGGGCAGCAGCGCGCCGGCCATGAAACGCTCGCGCGTGTCGGGATCGAAATCCTGCGGCCGCGTGCGCAGGCGCGGCAGATGGAGCTGGCCGCCCTCGATGGCGGTGATGACATAGGCTGCCGAACGTGCAGCGGCCGCCTGCGGGATGACGACGGTCCTGGTCGCGCCGAGCGCCTTGGCCACGGTGGCCACGGCCTCGAAGGCTTCCGGCTCGCCGCCCTTGGTGAAGTAGTCGCCGGCGACGGCGATGCGCAGTCCGCCGATGCCTTCGTTCAGGACGGGCGCCGTCGGATCGATCGGCCGGTCGGTGCAGATCGGATCGTCGGGATCCCAGCCCTGCATGGCATCGAAGGACAGCGCGAGGTCCTCGACCGAGCGTGCGAGCGGACCGAGATGGTCGAAGGCATCGACGAAGGGAAAGGAGCCGGCGCGGCTCAGCCGGCCGTAGGTCGGCTTGAGCCCGAACAGGCCGCACAGCGAGGACGGCACGCGGATCGAGCCGTTGGTGTCGGAGCCCAGCGCCAATGGCACCTCGCCCGCCGCCACAGCCGCGCCGGAGCCGCCCGACGAACCGCCGGTCATGCGGGTCGGATCGTGCGGGTTGCGGCTCGGCCCGTAGTGGGCGTTCTCGCCGGTGAAGTCGTAGGCGTACTCGCCCATGTTGAGGCCGCCGACGAGGATCGCGCCCGCCGCTTCGAGCTTGCGTATCAGCGAGCCGTCGCGCCCGGCCTTCGGGCCGTCGACGTTGATCTTGGAGCCGGCGCGCGTCGGCAGGCCCTTCACGTCGAACAGGTTCTTCACCGCGAACGGCACGCCGGCGAGCGGACCGCGATGCACGCCGCTGTCGATCTCGGCGGCGCGCTTGCGGGCGCGCTCGGCCAGGACGTCGGTGAAGGCGTTGACGGTGGGCTCGCTTGTCGCGATACGCCCGAGCGTCGCCTCGATCACGGCAGAAGCCTTGACCTTGCCCGCCATCACGGCGCGGGCGATGTCGGTGGCGGTCGCCTGCTTGGACAGCGGATCGGTCATGGCCGGAACGCTGGCGCCGGGGTCAATTCGTCGTCGAGCTCGACCTCGAGCAAGGGTCGGGCGATCAGCATCGAACGCTCGTAGTTGACGATGACGTTGGCGCGGTACTGCGGCGCGATCGGCAACCCGATCGCCTTGGCCGCCTCGTCGACCAGCATGCCGACATCGGGCTTTTCGTCCGCCACGGTTCTCTCCCTTTCAAGCGAAGTGACAGGCAGCCTGCCGCGCCGGAGCGACGGTGCGCAAGGCCGGCATTTCGGCCGAGCAGCGCGGCTCTCCCTTGGGGCAGCGGCCGTAGAAACGGCACACGGTGGGATCGGGATCGATCGGGCTGCGCGGCTCGCCGCCGAGCCGCAGGCGGCCGATGCGCTTTTCCGGATCGGCCTGCGGGATCGCCGAAATGAGTGCGCGCGTATAGGGATGCCTGGGATCCGCGAACAGCTCGGCGGCGGGGCCGGATTCGACGATCTTGCCGAGATACATCACCAGCACGCGGTCGCACAGCAGGCGCACGACGTTTAGGTCGTGGCTGACGAACAGATAGCTCATGCCGAGCTCCTGCTTGAGCTGCTGCAGCAGCTTCAGGATCACGACCTGCACGGAGACATCGAGCGCTGCAGTCGGTTCGTCGAGGATCAGAAGCTCGGGCTCGACGGCGATGGCTCGGGCGATCCCTACCCTCGCCTTCTGGCCGCCCGAGAGCTGGTGTGGAAATCGCGATAGCAGCTCGCGCGGCAGGCCGGTCATGTCGGCCAGCGCCTCGACACGGCTCTTGAGCGCCGCGCCCGACATCTTCTTCAGGCGGCGGATCGGATCGGCGATGGCATCGGCCGCCGAGAAGCGCGGATTGAGGGAATCGCCTGCGTCCTGGAACACCATCTGGATGCGGGCGCGATTGGCATTGCCGGCGAAGGCGCGCGCCTTCATGTCGGCCAGCTCGGTGCCGGCCAGCCTGATGCTGCCCGAGGTCGGGTCGAGCAGCCGGTTGATCAGGCGCACGAGCGTGGACTTGCCGCAGCCCGATTCACCCACCAGCCCGACCGTCTCGCCGCGGCCGATTGTGAAGGTCACCTCGTCGACGGCGTGCAGCAGCCGCTTGTTGCCGACATCGAAGCGCTTGGCGAGCTCAGCGATGTCGAGCAGCGCCGTCACAGCGGGTTCCAGCACGACACGACGTGGCGCTCGCCCTGGCTGCGATGCGGCAGGGCTTTCGCGCAGTCGTCGATGCGCCGCTCGCAACGCTCGCTGTAGCGGCAGGCCGGCAGGTCGGGCCGGCGCAGGTCGGGCAGGCCGCCCGGGATCGAGGCGAGATCGGCGAGCGACGCCGTCTCGCCCGGCGTGGCGGCCAGAAGCCTGGCCGAATAGGGATGGCATGGATGGGCGAACAGCGCTCGCGCCGGGGCGGATTCGACGACGTGGCCGGCGTGCATGACGACGATGCGGTCGCAATACTCCGCGGCCAGGGCGAGGTCGTGGGTAATGAAGATCGTCGCCATGCCCGCCTCGTGCGCCAGCTCGCCGATCAGGTCCATGATCACGGCCTGGGTGGTGACGTCGAGGCCGGTGGTCGGCTCGTCGGCGATCAGCAGCGCCGGCCGGCAGGCGAGCGCGATGGCGATCATGATGCGCTGGCACATGCCGCCCGACAGTTCGAAGGGATAGGCCTCGACGCGGCGCTCGGGATCGGGGATGCGCACACGCTTCAGCATGTCGACGGCGGCGCGCGGCGCGTCGGCGCGCGTGGCGCCGCCATGACGCACCAGCACATCGGCGATCTGCTGGCCGACCTTGCGGATCGGGTTCAGCGCCGTGCGCGGGTTCTGGAAGATCATCGAGAGTTCGCGACCGCGTTGTTCGGCGAGCTCGCGTTCGGAGAGGGCGAGCAGATCGGCGCCGCCGAACATCGCGCGGCCCGAGGTGACCTTGCCGGCGGGATCGAGGATGCCCATGACGGCGAAGGCGGTGACCGATTTGCCGGAGCCGGACTCGCCCACCAGGGCCACGGTCTCGCCCTTGTCGACGCTGAAACCGACATGGTCGAGCACCCTTACGGTGCCCGACCGCGTGCGGAACTCGACCGACAGCTCTTCGACGGCAAGCGCGGGCACCGCGATCATGTGCGCTGCCTCGGATCGATGATGTCGCGCAGCCCGTCGCCCAGGAGGTTGAAGCAGAAGACCGCGAGCATCAGCGCCGCGCCGGGGAACAGCGCGATCCACCATTCGCCGGACTGGATGAAGTTGGCGCCCTCGGCGACCATGATGCCCCACTCCGCGTCGGGCGGCCGCACGCCGAGCCCGATGAAGGAGAGGCCCGCGGCATTCAGGATGGCATAGCCCATGGTGAGCGACATCTGCACCATCATGATGGGCATGATGTTGGGCAGGACATGGCCGAGCAGGACGCGCGCCTCGCCGTTGCCCGAGAGGCGCGCGGCTTCGACGAAGCCAGCCTCGCGCCGCACGTTGGCCTCGGCGCGGGCGACGCGGGCGTAGAGCGGGAAGTTGATGATGGCGGTGGCGATCACGATGTTCACCACCTTGTTGCCCAGCGCCGCCACGATGCCCATGGCGAGCACGAACAACGGGAAGGCCATGATGGTGTCGGCCAGGCGTCCCACGACACGATCGGTCCAGCCGCCGAAATAGCCCGCCGCCACGCCGGACAGGGCGCCCAGCATGAAAGCCAGGATCACCGAGGCGAAGGCGATCGTAAGGTCGAGGCGCGTCGCGACCAGCACGCGGCTGAAGATGTCACGGCCGAGCTGGTCGGTGCCGAACCAGTGCGCCGCCGACGGCGGCTTCAGCGCCATGGCCGCGTTGCTCTGCAGCGGATTGTAGGGCGCGAGCCAGGGCCCGAAGATCGCCGCCACCAGGAACATGGCGAACAGCGCAAAAGCCAGTCCCGTGACCGGATTCCCCGACAGCACGTAACGGGCGTGGCGCAACAGCGGCAGCATCGTCAGCTGTCCAGGCGCACGCGCGGGTCGACCAGGCCGTACAAGAGGTCGATCGCGAGGTTCAAGGCCACATAGAGCACGGCCATGGTGAGCACGAAGCCCTGCACCGGCGCGTAGTCGGAGGTGATGAGCGCGTTCACGGCGTAGAGGCCGATGCCGGGCCAGGCGAACACGGTCTCGACCAGCACGTTCGCCCCCAGCAGGAACGAGAACACCATGCCGAGCACGGTGATCACCGGCAGCACGGCATTGCGGAAGGCGTAGGTGAAGACGACGGTGCGTGGCGCGAGACCGCTCGCCCGGGCGGTGCGGATGAAGTCGCTGCCCAGCACCGACAGCATCGAGCCGCGCGTCATGCGGGCGAGCGGCGCCAGGGAGAAGATCGCCATCGAGATCGCGGGCAGGGCGAGCTGGCGCAGCGCGCCCCACAACACCTCCATGTTGCCGGTGAGGGCCGAGTCGATCAGGTAGAAGCCGGTGATGTGGGTGGGCGGCGACAGGAAGACGTCGAGCCGACCGCTCGGCGCCGGCGCCCACTGCAGCAGGTAGTAGAAGACGTAGGCGAACAGCAGGCCGGTGAAGAACACCGGCAGCGACACGCCGGCCGTGGTCACGATGCGACAGAGATGGTCGATCCAGGTGCCCTGCTTCACCGCCGCCAGCACGCCGAGCGGGATGGCGATGCCGACAGCGAGGATCAGGGCGAACAGCGTGAGCTCGGCCGACGCCGGCAGCCTCGTCGCGATCTCGGCGACCACCGGCTGGCCGGTGCTGAGCGAGTTGCCGAGATTGCCCTGCGCCAGGTCGACGAGGTAGGCGACGAACTGCTCGGGCAGCGACTTGTCGAGCCCGAGCTTGGTCCTGATCTCGGCGATCGCCTGCGGGCTCGCCGCCAGCCCCGCGAAATAGGCCGCCGGGTCGCCCGGCAGCAGCCGCGTCAGCATGAAGGTGACGATGACGACCCCGACGATGCTGGGGATCGCCGTCGCCAGCCGCGACAGGAGGCGCTTCAACATGGCGCTTCGACCGACGAGAAGGCCTCTAGCCTTTCGCCAGCTGGCGATAGTCGAGCTGGCGATGGAACCAGTAGCGGTAGCCGGTGACGTTCTTCTGCATCGCCACGTTGAGCAGCGGCTGGTAGATCGGCACCCGCGGCACCTCCTCGAAAGCCATGTCGATGAAGCCCTTCACCGCCGCTTCGTATTCCGGCCCCGTGGTGAAGCGCGCCTTGTCGATCAGCGCATCCATCGCCGGGTTCTTGTAGCCCATGGTGTTGAAGACGGCGTTCTGGCCGTGATAGCACCAGAAGAAGAAGTACTCCGGGTAGTTCAGCCAGCCGCCGAAGGCGTTGGTGATCATCGGCATGTTCTTCTTCAGCAGCTCACCGCGCCAGTTGGCGCCGGGGATCTTGTTGATCGTGGTCTTGATGCCGATCTGCGCCAGGCTCTCCTGCACCAGCACGGTGAGCGGCTCGTTGGTGCTGGCAAGACCGAGATCGAACGACAGGGTGGTCTCGAAACCCTCCGGATGGCCCGCTTCCGCCATCAGTGCCTTGGCCTTGGCGATGTCGGTCGCATAGCCGTCCTTCTGCGGCCAGTAGACGCCCTTGAACTTGTTGTCGGCGCCGCCGAACAGCGGGATCGCCTGGCCGAACATCACAGAGTCCATGATCTGCTTGTAGGGCACGGCGAAGGCCACGGCCTGACGCACCTTGACGTTGTCGAACGGCTTCTGGTTGACGTTCATGCCGAGATACATCATCGCGTTCTCGATCGGCGTGCCGATCACCGTGAGCTTGGGCGACGATTTCAGCTCGGAGAAATCCTTCGACGGCAGGTCGAACGACAGGTCGGCGTCGCCGCGCTCCAGCAGCGCACGCCGATTGCCGGCCGACGGGATGATTCGCATGACGACGCGCCGGATCTTCGGCATCGGTCCGTTCTTCCAGTCGTCGTTGCGGACATAGACGACCTCCTGCCCTGGCTGCCAGCGCTCGACCTTGTAGGCGCCGCCCGAGGCATGGTTGTTCTTGCACCATTCCATCGCCCACGGATCGGTCGCGGTCGCGTGCTTCTTGCACAGCTCGGAATTCATGATCACCGGCACCGGCACGCCGATGTCCGGCATGGTGAGCTTGTCGGCGCGGATGAAATCGACGCGGAAGGTGTTGTCGTCGACCGCCACGAACTGCTCGGGCTTCTCCAGCGAGCCCGCCGCCATCTGGAAGGTCGGGAAGCCGCCCACCGTCACCGCGCGGTCGAACGACCACTTCACGTCCTTGGCGGTGATCGGCGTGCCGTCGTGGAACTTGGCATCCTTGCGCAGCTTGAAGGTCACAGAGTTGGGCTTCAGGTCCCATTCGGTGGCAAGCTCGGGCTCGAGCTTGGTGTAGTCGTAGTGGTCGTTGCCGTTCGCGTCCTTCTTGACGCCGTAGGTCATCAGCCGGTCGTGGGTGTTCCACGACACCTCGTAGGCGGGCCGATTCGCGCCGACGCCATGGATGTCCATCGAGTTGGGCGGGCTCTCGCCCACGATCAGCAAGGTCTCGTTGCGCGCCTGTGCCTTGGCTTCCGACCAGATGGCCGGCGCGGATGCCGCAGCAGCGCCCACTGCCGTACCCTTGATGAACGAGCGACGCTTCATGGATGCCCCCTGGCTATTTCAGCTTCCCCGGGCGCCTCGAACGCAAGTTGCGTGCCAAAGCCCGCGCGCATGTGGCGGCTGATTTCGGGCCGATGCTTGTCTAAAACCACGCCATGACCGCGCTTCTCGATCTCGGCGTCCACGCGCTGCGCAGCGCCTACACCGCCGGCACCCTCGATGTCGGCCAGGTGATCGCGGAGGTGCTCAAACGCATCTCCGCCGCGGGCGACGACCGCGTATGGATAACGCGCACGCCGGATCAGGAACTGCGAGAAGCGGCCGCGCGGCTCGATGCCCGGCGCGGCGAGATCGCCCGTCTGCCGCTCTACGGCGTGCCCTTCGCGGTGAAGGACAATATCGACGTCGCCGGCCTGGCCACGACCGCGGCCTGCCCCGGCTTCTCCTACCAGCCGGAGCAGTCGGCCGAGGTCGTGCGCCGCCTGGTCGAGGCCGGCGCCATCGTCGTCGGCAAGACCAACCTCGACCAGTTCGCCACCGGCCTGGTCGGCGTGCGTTCGCCCTATGGGGTGGCCAGAAATCCGTTCGATCCGTCGTTCGTGCCGGGCGGTTCCAGCTCGGGTTCGGGCGTCGCCGTCGCCGCCGGGCTGGTGAGTTTTGCACTCGGCACCGACACCGCAGGCTCGGGACGTGTCCCGGCCGGCTTCAACAACGTCGTCGGCCTGAAACCGACACCCGGGCTGATCAGCACCGACGGCGTCGTGCCGGCCTGCAAGTCGCTCGATTGCGTGTCGGTGTTCGCTCTTTCCTGCGCCGACGCCGATGCGGTGCTGCAGGTCGCGGCCTCGTCGCAGGCGACGACGGCGATCGGCAAGGACTTCCGGTTCGGCGTGCTGCGGCACGCCGATGCCGAGTTCTTCGGCGACGATGGCTACGCGGCGCTCTACGCACAGGCCGTCGGCCGCCTGAAGGCAATGGGCGGCACGGCCGTCGAGATCGACTATGCGCCGTTCCGCGAGGCCGCGGGGCTTCTCTACGGCGGACCGTGGGTCGCCGAGCGCACCGCCGCGGTCGGCGCCTTCATCGAAGCAGCGGATGGCGCGGCCGGTATCTGGCCGGTGACGCGCGACATCGTCATGTCCGGCGGCGAGTACAGTGCGGTCGATGCCTTCGAAGGACAATACGAGCTGGGCGAGCTCAAGGCGGCGGCGCTGGCGCAGATGGCGGCGCTCGACTTTCTCGTCCTGCCGACGGCGCCGACGATCTACCGGGTGGCCGACCTCGAGCGCGAGCCGGTGCTCTACAACTCGCATCTCGGTCACTACACCAACTTCGTCAACTTCTTCGGCCTCGGCGCACTGGCACTGCCGGCAGGCTTCCGGCCCGATGGCATGCCGTTCGGCATCACCCTGGTCGGTGCCGCGCACTGCGAGCGCGCATTGCTCGCCTTCGGTGCACGCTGGCAGCGCGAGGTGCTGTTGCCGCTCGGCAAGACAACGAGCCAGCTGCCGGCCGCCATCCATGATCCGGTGCTGGCCGAGGACCGCGTCTCCATCGCCGTCGTCGGCGCGCACATGAGCGGCCTGCCGCTCAACGGCCAGCTCACCGAACTCGGCGGCCGGCTCGAGAGCGAGGGCATAACGGCGCCGGTCTATCGCTTCTACGCCCTGCCCGGCGGCCCGCCGCACCGGCCCGGCATGGTGCGCGTGGCCAGCGACGGCGGCGCCATCGAGCTCGAAGTCTGGAGCCTGCCGTCAGCCGCGGTCGGCCACTTCCTGCGCAGGATCCCGGCGCCACTGGGCCTCGGCACCGTCACCCTGGCCGACGGGTCGGGCGTGCCGGGATTCTTGTGCGAAGCCCACGCCACGGCAGGTGCAGAGGACATCACCTCACTGGGCGGCTGGCGGGCCTATCTAAAAACCCTGCCGGTCTGATACGGTCCCTCCCTTCGAGGAGGAACGATCCATGGCTGGAAAGATCGCAGTCGTCACCGGCGCAGGCAGCGGCATCGGCCGCGCTTCGGCGCTCACTTTGTTGAACAACGGCTACAAGGTGGCCCTGGCCGGACGGCGCAAGGACGCGCTCGACGAGACCGCAAAGCTGGCGGGCAACAACACGCCCAACGCCATGGCGGTGCCGACCGACGTTACCAAGCGCGACGACATCGTGGCGTTGTTCGCCAAGGTCAAGGCGACCTGGGGCCGGCTCGACCTGGTCTTCAACAATGCCGGCGGCGGCGCCCCGCCGGTGCCGCTCGAGGAACTGCCCTACGAGACCTGGCTGTCGGTCGTGGCGGCCAACCTGACGGGCCCGTTCCTGTGCACCCAGGAAGCCATGAAGATCATGAAGGACCAGAAACCGCGCGGCGGGCGCATCATCAACAACGGCTCGATCTCGGCGCACGCGCCGCGGCCGTTCTCGGTCGCCTACACCTCGACCAAGCACGCCATCACCGGCCTCACCAAGTCGACCTCGCTCGACGGCCGGCAGTACGACATCGCCTGTGGCCAGATCGACATCGGCAACGCGGTGACGCCGATGACCGAGCGCATGACCAAGGGCGTGCTGCAGCCCAACGGCACCACCATGGCCGAGCCGCGCATGGACGTGAGCGCGGTGGCCAACGCCATCCTCTACATGGACAGCCTGCCGCTCGACGCCAACGTGCAGTTCATGACGGTGATGGCGACCAAGATGCCGTTCGTCGGCCGAGGTTAGTAGCCCTCGTGCATCAGCGGGAACGCGCTGTGCACGCCGGGCAGGTTGGTCGGCGTGCTGGCGGAGATGTAGCTCTTGTCGAGCTGCTTCAGGCTGGTGACGCCTAGAAGGCCCATCACCTCCTTCATCTCCTCCTCGAGCAGTTCGACCATGCGTTCGATGCCGGCCGCCCCTGCCGCGGCGAGGCCATAGCAGTAGAGCCGGCCCAGGCCGACCCAGTCGGCGCCCATGCAGATCGCCTTGACGATATCGCTGCCGCGGCTGAACGAGCCGTCGACGGCGATCTTGGCCCGCCCCTTCACCGCATCGATCACCTCGGGCAGCACCGCGGCCGAGCCGCGGCCGTGGTCGAGCTGGCGCCCGCCATGGTTGGAGCAATAGACCGCCCAGACGCCGTGCTGGCAGGCGATGTCGGCGTCCTCGCCGGTGCCGATGCCCTTCAGCATGAACTTTACGTCGGGAAACTTGTCCTTCACCTTTTTGAAGTTGTCCCACGAGAACGCCGCTTGATGGTCCTGGCCGGTCGCCGCGGTGCGCCACGACTTCACGAAGCGCTTGGCGATGTCGCGCTCGCGGCGAGAATAGACCTGGGTGTCGACGGTGATGCAGAAGGCATCATAGCCTGCGTCCATCGCCTGCTTGACGCGATCGGCCACCCAGCTGTCGTCGCCGCGCACATAGAGCTGATAGATCTTCGGCCCGTTGCCGCCCTTGACGATGTCCTCGAGCTTGAGCGTCGTCACCGAGCTGATAAGCATCGCGACATTGCCCGCTCCCGCACCCTTGGCGACGGTGATGCCGCCGCCCGGCTCGAAGGACTCGAGGGAACCGACCGGCGCCAGCATCACCGGCAGTCGGATCTTTTTGCCCAGGATCTCCGACGACGGGTCGATTTTACTGACGTCGCGCAGCACGCGCGGCCGGAAGGCGATCGAATCGAGCGCCATGCGGTTGCGCCTGAGCGTCGTCTCGGTCTCGGTGCCGCCGATCAGGTAGTCCCAGATGTTGGCGTTGAGCTTCACCTTCGCCGCTTTGACGATCTCGTGCAGCGCTACGAATTCGTTCTCCAGGCCGCTTGCCATGGTCCTCCCCGCCGAATCGAGCTAGAAGTAGCGCAATAAACAAGCGGAGGAAACGATGCCGGCAGTGCGCTCTACCGCATCGCGCAAGGCGGAGGCGGAAATCGCGGCGCGGCCGATAAACGTGCGTCCGATCAACGGCTTCATCGGTGCTGAGATCGAGGGCATCGACCTTCGCCAGCCGCTGAGTCCGGCCGAGTTCCAGATCGTCCATGACGCGCTGGTGCGATACGAAGTGATCGTGATGCGAGACCAGGACATCACGGTCGACCAGCAGATGGCCTTCGGCGCCCTGTTCGGCGAGCTCTCGATCCACCCCTTCTCGCCCAACCTCGCCGACAAGCCCGAGGTCATCATCCTCGACTACTCCAAGGACAACCCACCGGCCCTGACCGACATCTGGCACGCCGACGAGACCTTTCGCGAGGCGCCGCCCCTTGGCACCATCCTGCGCGCCAAGGTCGTGCCCGAGGTCGGCGGCGATACGCTGTTCTCCAGCATGAGCGCGGCCTACCGCGGCCTTTCCGAGCGCATGAAGCAGCACATCCATGGCATGGAGGCGTTGCACGACTTCAAGCCGTGGCGACCGCTGTTCAGCCACGCCGATCGCGGCAAGCTGCGCAAGCTCGAGGACGAATTCCCCAACCCCTGGCATCCCGTGGTTCGGGTGCATCCGGTGTCGGGCCGGCGCATCCTTTATGTGAATCAGCAGTTCTGCGTGCGCATCAAGGATCTCAAGGCCGACGAGAGCGACACGCTGCTCGCCTTCCTTTACCGGCAAGCGACCATCCCCGAGTACCAGCTCAGGGTGAAATGGAAGCCCAACACCCTGGTGATGTGGGACAACCGCTCCGTGCTGCATTATGCCGCGCACGACTATTATCCGGCGCGCCGCACCATGGAACGCGTAACGGTGAAGGGCGACCGCCCGGTCGGCGTCGACGGCGCCTACGTTGCCGACGCGGTCGAGGCCAACGGCACGGTCAAACCGGCGATCGCCGAAGGCACGCGGCCGGGACCCAAGCGCGCCTTCGATCGTTACTGATAGAGCGCCAATCTTGAAGAAAATGTGGCGTAGCCAATCTGCGGCATGGTTCCTTGCGCCGTCGGGTCCGGCAACCTAGATTTCACCGCCACTGATTTTTCCGCACATGCCACGACAAGAAACCACAGGGCAGGCACCATGAAGCGACGTGTTTTCACGAAGGCTGTTGTCTTCGGGCTGCTGTGCAGTCCGGCCTTCGCCGCCGATCCGATTCCGAAGCTGCAGGAAACCCCGTCGCTCGCCGACCAGGTGAAATCCGGAGCCATGCCGCCTGTCGATCAGCGCGTGCCGAAGCAGCCAATGGTGGTGACCAAGTTTTCCGGCGGCGACGGGCCCGGCCAGCCGGGCGGCCAGCTCAACATGCTCGTGGCAAGCGCGCGCGATACGCGCCTGATGACGGTCTACAGCTACACCCGCCTGATCGTATACACGCCGGAGTTCAAGCTGCAGCCCGACATCCTCGAGTCCTACGAGAACAAGGGCGACAAGGAATTCACCTTCAAGCTGCGCGAGGGCCACAAGTGGTCCGACGGCCAGCCCTTCACCACGGAGGACTTCCGCTTCTTCTGGGAAGACATCGCCAACAACAAGGATCTCTCCCCGTCGGGGCCGTCGGTCGAGCTGATGGTCGACGGCGAGCCTCCCAAGGTCGAGATCATCGACGCGCGGACCATCAAGTACAGCTGGGCCAAGCCCAACCCCTACTTCATCGAGAGCCAGGCGCGCGCCGCTCCGCTGTTCCTGTTCCGCCCGGCGCACTATCTCAAGAAGTTCCACGCCAAGTACGCCTCGGCCGACGAGATCGCCAAGGCGGCCAAGGGCGGCCAGACCGGCGGCAACTGGACGCAAATCTATCGACGCCTCGACGTCATGTACGCCAACGACAATCCGGAGCTGCCGACGCTCAACCCCTGGGTCAACACCACGGCCTCGCCGGCGCAGCGCTACGTGTTCGCCCGCAACCCGTATTACCACCGCATCGACGGCAAGGGGCAGCAGCTGCCCTATGTCGACCGCGTGATCTTCACCCAGGCGGCGACCAACCTGGTGCCGGCCAAGGCCGGACTGGGCGAGGCCGACCTGCAGCCGCGCTATCTCAACATGCGCGACTACACCTTCCTGCAGAAGAGCGCCAAGAGTTCGAACGTCGAGGTGCGGCTCTGGGAATCGGGCTCGGGCTCGCAGCTCGCCCTCTATCCCAACCTCAACGCCAACGACGAGGATTGGCGCAAGCTTATGCGCGACGTGCGCTTCCGCCGCGCGCTGTCACTCGCCATCGACCGCAACGAGCTGAACGAGACGGTCTATCTCGGCCTTGCCAAGCCCTCGAACAACACGATCATGGAGGGCTCGCAGCTCTTCAAGCCCGACTACGCCACGAAGTGGGCAAAGTACGATCCCAAGCTCGCCAACAAGCTCCTCGACGAGGTCGGGCTGAACAAGAAGGACAGCCAGGGCTTCCGCCTGCTGCCTGATGGCCGGCCGGCGACCATCGTCGTCGAGCACGCCAGCGAGGAGACGGAAGACGCCGACGCGCTGCACCTGATCGCCGAGATGTGGAAGAAGGTCGGCATCAAGATGCTGACCAAGCCACAGACCCGCGAGAACTTCCGGCTGCGCGCCTTCTCCGGCGAGGCGATCATGACCGCCTTCGCCGGCGTCGTGACCGCGATGCCGACGCCCAACACCAGCCCCAAGGAGTTCGCCCCGACGATGCAGGGCGGCCTGCAATGGTCGCGCTGGGGCATGTTCGTCGAATCAAAGGAGCGGATGGGCGAGAAGTGCGACGTCGAGTCCGCCTGCAAGCTGCTCGACTACGTCAAGGAGTGGGAGCACGCCGGCAACGAGGCCGAGCGGCGCGCGGCGTGGGAGAAGATCCTGGCGAGCACCGCCGACGAGGTCTTCACCATCGGCACGGTCAACGGCATCCGCCAGCCGATCGTGGTCGGCCCCAAGGTCAAGAACGTGCCCAAGGAAGGCTACTACGCCTGGGATCCGGGCGGGTATATCGGCCTGTACCAGCCGGACACGTTCTGGGTGGCGCAGTAGGAATTGTCCGGGATGACGCTAAATTTCAGCGTCATCCCGAGCGAAGCCGCCCGAAGGGCGGCGCAGTCGAGGGACCTTTTCTTGTCGACGCTTCGACAAGAGCAGGTCCCTCCACTTCGCCTCGCTGCGCTCGGCTCCGGTCGGGATGACGGGGATGGGGCGCCTCTCACCACGTATC
>CADECW010000123.1 GCA_902825855.1 uncultured Rhodospirillales bacterium
GACCGACCGGCCGGCGGCGTGGACACGGCGCATCCTGCCCGATCATGGACGTGCCATTGCAGCCACGGGCGGCGTCATCGGCATCTGGCCGGTCCCGGCGTGTTTCCAAATATCGTCGCCTATGCCGACGGCTTCGCGCGCATGGTCGACGTCGTCGGCATCAACCATGTCGGCCTGGGCACCGACCAGCTCGGGCTGCCCGGTGGCAGCGCAATGCCGAGCTATGCTGACCTGCCGCAGCTGGCTGCCGCCTTGCGCGCCAAATTCTCGCCCGAGGAAACCGCAAGGCTGTTGGGCGGCAACTACCGGCGCGTCTTCCAGGCATGCCTCGGCGGCTGACCATCATCACACATCCGTGAAGCCGGCCCGGTCACTGGCAGCTGCAACGGCGCTCGGCTAGGCTCCGGCCATACCCCAAACGACGGGAGACCGGGATGGCTGTCATCAACGTCAATGGCAAAGCCCTGAATCACAACGCCGATCCGCGCACGCCACTTCTGTGGGTGTTGCGCGAGCAGCTCGGCCTCACTGGGACCAAGTATGGCTGCGGCATCGCCCAGTGCGGCGCGTGCACGGTCCAGATCGACGGCGTCGCCACGCGCTCCTGTCAGGTGCCGGTGAACTCCGTCGGCAACAAGAAGATCGTGACGATCGAGGGGCTGGCGGCCGACGGCAAGTTGAACAAGATCCAGGCAGCCTGGGTTGCGGCCGACGTCCCCCAGTGCGGCTATTGCCAGAGCGGCATGGTGATGGCGGCGACCGCGTTGCTCGCGGCCAAGCCCAATCCGACCGACGCCGACATCGACGCGGCGATGACCAACATCTGCCGCTGCGGCACCTACGTGCAGGTGCGCGAAGCGATCCACGCCGCGGCCAAGGCATAAGGGAGGGTTCGATCATGACGATTCAGACCCGAGTCGGCCGGCGTGATTTCCTCGCCAGCAGCGCAGTGGTCGCCGGTGGCTTCTCGCTCGGCTTCTCCTTCCCCTACCAGGCGTCGGCGCAGTCGCCCGTCAAGGAACTCAACGCCTGGGTGGTGATCCAGCCCGACGACAAGGTGATAATCCGCATCGCCCGCTCCGAGATGGGACAGGGCACGCTCACCGGCCTTTGCCAGCTGGTCGTCGAGGAGCTCGAGTGCGACTGGAGCAAGGTCGCCTGGGAGTATCCGACGCCCGGCGAGAACGTGAAGCGAAACCGCGTCTGGAAGAACTTCTCGACCGGCGGCAGCCGCGGCATCCGTGAGAGCAACCAGTATGTCCGCGAAGGCGGCGCCATGGCGCGCGAGATGCTGCTCGCTGCTGCTGCCGCCGAATGGAAGGTGCCGGCAGGCGAACTCAAGGTGGACAAGGGTGTCATCACCCACAGCTCGGGCAAGAAGACGACCTACGGCGCAGTCGCGGCTGCAGCAGCGCAGCTCGAGCCGCCCAAGGAGGTCAAGCTCAAGGATCCCAAGGATTGGAAGATCGCGGGCAAGCCGATGAAGCGGCTCGACACGGTCGAAAAGGTCACGGGCAAGCAGATCTACGGCATCGACTTCACCATGCCCGGCATGCTGGTCGCGACCGTGCGCGCCTGCCCCGTGATCGGCGGCAAGCTCAAGAGCTTCGACGCAGCCAAGGTCGAGAAGATGCCGGGCGTCAAGAAGGTCGTGGCGATCGACGGCAATGCTGTCGTGGTCGTGGCCGACACCTACTGGAACGCCCGCACCGCGCTCGCCGCCCTGCCGGCCGAGTGGGACATCGGCAAGCTGGGCGAGGTCCAGACCGAGACCATCACGGCAATGCTGAAGGAAGGCCTCGAGGCCAACGAGACATTCGTCGGCAACAAGGTCGGCGACGCCAAGGCGGCGATCGACGGCGCCGCCAAGAAGGTGACGGCGACCTACAGCTTCCCCTATCAGCACCATGTCACCATGGAGCCGATGAACGCCACCGCGCGCGTCACGGCCGACAAGGCCGAGGTATGGTGCGGCACGCAGAACGGCGAGGCGGCGCTCGCCGCGGCGTCCGAGGCCGCCGGCCTGCCGGTGGGCCAGTGCGAGGTCTACAAACTGATGCTGGGCGGTGGTTTCGGCCGGCGCGGACGCTCCGACTACGTCCGGCAGGCCGTGCTGGTCGCCAAGGAGATGCCGGGCACGCCGGTCAAGCTGATCTGGTCGCGCGAAGAAGACATGACGCACTGCCAGTATCACCCGACCACGATGTGCAAGCTCACCGGCGGCCTCGATGCGCAGGGCAACCTGGTCGGCCTGCACATGCGCATCTCGGGCCAGTCGATTCTCGCCTCGCTGCTTCCTCAGAACCTGGTGAACGGCATGGATCCCGCGACGTTCCAGGGCGTGATGGCCACGGGCGTCGAGGCAGCCTACGGCTACAACGTGCCCAATCTCCTGATCGACCACGCCATGCGCAATCCGCACATCACGCCGGGCTTCTGGCGTGGCGTGAACGTCAACCAGAACGCCGTCTACATGGAATGCTTCATGGACGAACTGGCGGAGGCCGCCGGACAGGATCCGCTGGCCTTCCGCCTGAAGCTCCTCAAGCCCAAGTGGGCGGAGGTGCTGAAGGCGGCGGCCGACAAGGCAGGCTATGGCCAGAAGCTGCCGGACGGTCACTACCACGGCATCTGCCAGGTCATGGGCTACGGCAGCTACGTCGCGGGCGTCGCCGAGGTCTCGGTGAGCGCCGACGGCCAGCTCAAGATCCACAAGATCACTGCGGCGACCAATCCCGGCCACGTGGTGAATCCCGCACAGATCGATCGCCAGGTGGCGGGCTCGTTCGCCTACGGATTGTCTGCGGCGCTCTACGGCGAGATCACCGTCAAGGACGGCGCCGTCGAGCAGACCAACTTCGACAGCTACAACGTCATGCGCATGGACGAGATGCCCAAGGTCGAGACCGTGCTGGTCCCGACGCACGACTTCTGGGGCGGTGTCGGCGAGCCCACCATTGCGGTGGCGGCGCCGGCGGTCCTCAACGCCATCGCCAAGGCGACCGGCAAGCGCGTGCGCAACCTGCCGCTGATGCATCACGAGCTGAAGAAGGCTTCATGAGGCATCGCCTGCTGTTGCCGGCGCTGGCCAGTGCGTTGTTGCTGGCCAGCCCGGTCGAGGCGGCGGACATGTCCCCGCCCGGCGCGAGTTCGTGCACGGGCTGCCACTCGGCCAAGCGGATTGCGGATTCCGTCATCCCGCGCATCGCCGGTCGCAAGGCATCCGACATCGTCCAGTTCATGCGCGAGTATCGTAGCGGCGCCTGGCCATCGAGCGTCATGGGCCGCATCGCCAAGGGCTTCGACGATCAGCAGATCGACGCCATCGCGGCATGGTTCGCCGCCCAGCCGGAGTAGGCCATGGCGACGCGGCGCACCTTCCTGAAGCTCGCCGCCGCCGCCGGCTTGGCGACACCGTCGATCGCTTCGGCGCAGGCGAGCGGGCGTGTCGTCGTCGTGGGCGGCGGCTTCGGCGGCGCCACGGCGGCGCGCACGTTGAAGGCGCTGGAGCCCAAGCTCGATGTCACGCTGGTCGAACCCGACGCCACCTTCACGGCCTGCCCGTTCAGCAACAACGTGCTGGCGGCCCTGCGCGAGATCTCCCAGCAGCAGTTCGGCTACGACGGCGTAAGGAAGGCCGGCGTGACGGTAGCGCAGACATCGGCGACCGCCGTCGACGCTGCGGCGAAGACGGTGAGGTTGGCCGACGGCAACTCGCTTTCCTACGACCGGTTGGTGATGTCGCCGGGCATCGACATCAACTGGGGCGCGTTGCCCGGTTACGACGAGCCGGCGGCAGAGAAGATGCCGCATGCCTGGAAAGCTGGCGCGCAGACCGTGCTTCTGCGTCAGCAGTTGCAGGCGATGGACGATGGCGGTCTGGTGGTGATTTCATCGCCGGCCAATCCCTTCCGCTGCCCGCCGGGACCATATGAGCGGGCCAGCCTGATCGCCTATTGGCTGAAGATCTGGAAACCCAAGTCCAAGCTGCTGGTTCTCGATTCCAAGGACATGTTCTCCAAGCAGAGGCTGTTCCAGAACGCCTGGGCGCAACTCTATCAGGGGCTGATCGAATGGGTGCCGCTCAGCCAGGGCGGCAAGGTGACGTCGGTCGATGCCTCGACGCTCACCTTCGTCACGGACTTCGCGCGTCACAAGGCTGCCGTCGGCAACGTCATCCCGCCGCAGAAGGCGGGCGCGATCGCCCAACAGGCGGGAGTCGCCGACCGCACCGGCTGGTGTCCGGTCGAGCCGGTCGCCTTCGAATCGACCCTGCGACCCGGCATCCACGTCATCGGCGATTCCGCCATCATGGGCGGCATGCCCAAATCAGCGTTCGCCGCCAATGCGCAGGCCAAGGTGTGCGCCGCGGCCGTCGTCGAATTGCTGGCCGGGCGCAAGCCCGTCGATCCTATCCTGATAAACACCTGCTACAGCCTGGTGGCGCCCGACTACGGCATCTCGGTTGCCGGCGTCTACCGTCCCGACAAAGGCGTCCTGGCGGACATCCCGGGGGCCGGCGGCACGAGCCCGCTGGACGTGGTGGGGGGCTTCCGTGGCCAGGAAGCGCTCTATGCCTCGAGCTGGTTCAAGACGATTACGACCGAGGTCTTCGGCTGATCATGCGGCGCGCAGGCCTTCTTGCCGCGACTGCGCTAGCCCTGCTTCCGGCAGCCCAGGCGCAGGAGCCGCGTTACACCGTCGTCGGTGACGCCATCCCCAAGCCGCTTGCCGACACGCCGGGCGATGCTGCGCGCGGCCGTGCCATCGTCGCCAACCGCAGCGTTGGTCTGTGCCTGCTCTGTCACAGCGGGCCGATCCCCGAGGAACGCTTCCAGGGCAGTCTGGCGCCCAGCCTGGCGGGAGCGGGCGGGCGCTGGTCGGCGGCCCAGCTGCGGCTGCGCATCGTCGACGGCTCGCGTCTCAATGCCGACACGATCATGCCGCCCTACTACCGGACGACAGGCCTGCAGCGCGTCGCCAGGTCTTTCGAGGGCAAGACCATCTTGACGGCCGAGCAGATCGAGGATGTCGTGGCCTATCTCGCGACCCTGAAGGAGTAGCCATGCCAGGGACGAAGGAAGGGATGAAGGAGGGCACGACGAGACGGGCTTTCATCGCCGGCGCCGTCGTAGTCAGCGTACTGCCGTTCGCACCGGCGCGCGCCACGCAGGAGACGATGGCTGCCGCGATCAAGGAAGTCGTGGGCGACAATGCAATCCGCGCCGGCCGCGTGACGCTCGACCTGCCGCCCCTGATCGAGAACGGCAATGCCGTGCCGCTCACCGTGTCGGTCGAAAGCCCGATGACCGAGGCCGACTACGTCAAGGCCATCCATGTTTTCAACGAGAAGAACCCGCAGCCGCATGTCTTCGATGCGAGGCTCTCGCCGAAAAACGGCAAGGCGACGATCGCCACGCGCATCAAGCTGGGCGATTCGCAGAAGATCGTGGCCATCGCCGAGACCAGCAAAGGCGAGTTCTTCAGCGCCAGCGCCGACGTGATCGTCACGCTCGCGGCCTGCCTGGAGGACCTGATATGACCAGCGTCCTCATCAATGCGCCCAAGACCGCCAAGAGGGGCGAGGTCATCGAGCTCAAGGCGCTGATCATGCATACGATGGAGACGGGTTTCCGCCCCGGCACCAACGGCCGCATCATCCCGCGCAACATCATCGAGCGCTTCACGGCGAGCTGGAACGGCAGCGAGATCTTCCGCATGGATTTCTCGCCGGCGATCTCGGCCAACCCGTTCGTCTCTTTCTTCGCGGTGGCGAGCGAGAGCGGCAAGATCACCTTCCGCTGGACCGGCGATGAAGGCTTCGTCGCCGAAGAGTCAGTCGCCATTGACGTTGCGTAACCTGCTGGGGCGGCGTCCGGTCCTGGCTCTGTTGCCGGTCGTGTTCGCCGCGTCCCTTGCCCTGGCGCAAGCGGGTGCCGACGAGCGCCGCTCGGGCTACCAGGACATGGGCGTGGCGCTGCAGAAGATGCAGGACGAAGACACCGCCAATCCCGGCATGCTGTTCGTCCAGCTCGGCCGGCAGCTCTGGGGCAAACCTGCCGGCGCCGCCAACAAGTCGTGTGCCGACTGTCACGGCCTGGCCGACATGAAGGGGGTCGCAGTGCGCTACCCCGCGATGGCCAGGGATGGCGACAGTCCGATCGATCTCGAAGGCCGCATCAGGCTCTGCCGCACCGTCAATCAGCAGGCCGAGCCGTTGGCCCCCGAGAGCCAGGATCTGCTGGCGCTGCTGGCCTTCGTCGCCAATCAGTCACGCGGCATGCCGATCGCGCCGCCCGACGATCCCCGGCTGGCGCCGTTCCGCGAGCGGGGGGCGGCGATCTATCAGCGGCGCCAGGGCCAGCTCAATCTCTCCTGCGCCATCTGCCACGACGACAATGCCGGCAAGAAACTCGCCGGGGTCACCATCCCGCAGGCCCATCCAACCGGCTACCCCCTCTACCGACTGGAGTGGCAGGCCCTGGGATCGTTGAAGCGACGCCTGCGCAATTGTCTGATCGGAATCCGGGCTGAAGCCTACCCCTATGACTCCGACGACTATGTCGCTCTCGAGATCCATCTCATGGACCGCGCCAAGGGCATGGCATTCGAATCGCCGGCCGTGCGGCCCTGAATCGGCGGGCCTCGGTGTTGCAGCCGCTGTCGAAGAATTTTCTTTGCATCGTCCGCGCCGAAGACTGTTCTGCTGCGCTACGACCTCTATTCGACCGTCCGTTTCATTGCTCCCAGGATCGGTCGGCACCTACAGTCGGGCCATGTCGAGCCTTGCCAACCAGTTCGTTGCCCGCGCCGCACGCCTGTTCCTCGCCGCTACCGGCGAGCCTGCGCTGTGGACCGTCTCCGCCCATGGTCGCGTCGTAGGCTCCCTTATCTGTCAGGACGGCGCGTGGCGGTTGTCCTGGTTCAACGACGCCGACCGCCGGCTCACCAGCTATGCCGGCCCGCTCGGCGGCGATATCGAGGCGCTGGCGCAGAGCCTGAGCGCTCGCTTGGGCGCCCCGGTGCGACTGGAATCGCAGCCGGTCTGACACGGCACGGTTGAGATTTCCCAAGCAACGACCGACAGTGCTGCGCTAGCGCCGTCCTGGCGCGTCGCCGCTGTCCTCACGGGTGACTGATCCATGGATGCGATCGACAGGAAGATCGTGGCCCTCCTGCAGGAGGATGCCAGCCTCTCATTGGCGCAGATCGCGCATCGCGTCGGCCTGTCGCAAAGCCCGTGCTGGAAACGTATCCAGCGCCTGGAGAAGGCCGGCATCATCCTGCGCCGGGTCGCGCTGATCTCGCCGGAATCGATCGGCATGGGGCTGACGGTGTTCGTCTCGATCGAGACGGGCGATCACTCTTCTGCCTGGATCGGCAAGTTCGCCCAGCTCGTCACCGCCATGCCCGAAGTCATGGAGTTCCATCGCATGGCCGGCGACATCGATTACATGCTGCGCGTGGCCGTGCCCGACATGCAGGCCTATGACGCCTTCTACAAGAAGCTCATAGACACCATGCCGCTCAAGAACGTGACCTCACGCTTCTCGATGGAGCGCATCAAGTCGACGACCGCCTATCCCATCGTGACCGACGTCAAGCCGGTGAAGAGGCGGTAGAGCTCTTCCCGGCAAGACGAAGCGCATCGAACAGCCTCTTTGCCGGCCTCGACAATCGCCGCGAATCGCGGATGCAGAGCATGAGTTCGCGATTGGCCCATGGTTCGGCGATGCCGACGATGGCAAGCGGCAGGCCACGACGCTGCCGACGTGCTGTCGTTTCCGGCACGATGGCGACGCCCACGCCCGCCGCCACCATGGCGCACACCGCGTCCGGGTTGCTCGCGCGCACCCGCAGCTTCAGCAGGCGACCAATGCGGGCAGCCTGCATCGCGAGGTGCCCGTCGAGCGCCGTGCCGCGCGGCAGGCCGACGAAATCGAGCGCGAGCAGTTCGGCGAAGCGCGTCCGCCGCCGCCGCGCAAGCTCGTGGCCAGCCGGCGCGATCAGCACCAGCCGGTCGGGCCGGAAGCGATGGCTCTCCAGGCCGGCGACAAGGGCGGCTTGCGAGGCGATGCCGATGTCGGCGTCGCCCGTGGCGAGCGCGGCGACGATCGCCGGACTCTCGCGATCCTCGAGGTCGAGGTCGATCGTGGGATTGGCTGCCAGGAATTCCGCAAGCAGCCTCGGCAAGTGCACCGACAGGGCCGCAGTGTTGGCCAGCACGCGCACGCTGCCCTTCAGACCGCGCGAATAGGCGGAAAGGTCGCCGCGCATGGTGTCGACCTGCTGCAGCACGATGCGGGCATGGTCCAGCAGGTTGCGGCCGGCATCGGTCAGCCGTACGCCGCGCCGTCCGCGTCGCAGCAGCGGCACGGCGAGCAACTCCTCCATGCCGCGGATGCGCGCACTCGCCGAGGCCAAGGCAAGGTGCGAGCGCTCGGCGCCGTGCGTGATGCTGCCGCTATCGGCGACGTGTCGGAACAGTCTGAGATCGGTGAGATCGAAACGCATGGTCGAGACTATGTTTGTTACGAAGGCAGAGTACGTATTCTCCGCATTGTTGTTGCAGTGCCAAGCGCCGATCGTGCGCCATGTCGCTGTCGTCCCTGATCCTGGTCTGCCTCGTGTTCGTCTTCGCCGGCTTCACCAAGGGCATCATCGGCCTCGGCCTGCCGACGATCGCCATGGGACTGCTGGCGGTCGTCCTGCCGCCCGCCGATGCCGCGGCGCTGCTGATCCTGCCGTCTTTGGTCACCAACGTCTGGCAGATGGCGGACGGCCCGCATCTCGGCCATCTGCTGCGCCGGCTGTGGCCGCTGAACCTCGGCGTCTGCCTCGGAACCTGGCTCGGTGCGGCTCTGCTGGCCGGAATCGGCGGCAGACATGGCGAAGTGGCGCTTGGCCTGTCGCTGATGGCCTATGCCATGTCGGGCCTGGCCGCGTTGCGTCTTGTCGTGCCGCGCGCCGTCGAGCCGGTGCTGGGTCCGGTCGCCGGCGCCCTGACGGGCGGCATCGCGGCGGCGACGGGCGTATTCGTCATTCCGGCAGTCCCCTACCTGCAGGCAATCGGTCTGCAGAAGGACGAACTGGTCCAGGCGCTCGGCCTTTCCTTCACGGTTTCGACGGTAGCGCTCGCGGTAGCGTTGGCGGGCGCCGACGCCTTCGCGCCGGAGCTCGCGCTGCCGTCGGTGCTGGCCCTGATCGTTGCCCTGGCCGGCATGCGGCTCGGTCAGGTGGTACGTGCCAGGCTGCAACCGCAGGCCTTCCGGTTGTGCTTCTTCGCAGGGTTGCTGGCGCTCGGCGCCTATCTCGCACTGCGTGCTCTTGGCTGAGCGACGGATGGACGGTCGCCGGCCACGGCGGTACGGTCCAGCAACCGCCATCGCTCCGGAGCGTTTCCATGACCGTGCACGCCCTAAAGAAGTCCAACGTCGCCAACCTTCGCTCGAAGGTCTCCCCGGAGGAGTGGCAGGCACGCGTGGACTGTGCCGCGGCATATCGGCTGATCGACCTCTATGGGATGTCGGACCTGATCGCCAACCACATCTCGATGCGCGTGCCGGGCGAACCCGACGCGTTCCTGATCAATGCCTACGGCCTGCTCTACGAGGAGATCACCGCCTCGAGCCTGATCAAGATCGACCATGAGGGCAATGTGCTCGCCCAGCCGGATTTCGGCGACCTCAAGTACGGCGTCAATCGTGCCGGCTTCGTGATCCATAGCGCCATCCACATGGCCAAGCCCGACGTGAACTGCATCATCCACACCCACACCTGGGCGGGCATGGCGGTGTCGACCATGGAATGCGGCCTGCTGCCCAACACCCAGACCGCGATGCGCTTCGCCAAGATCAGCTATCACGACTTCGACGGCGTCGTGATCGACACCGCCGCGCGCGAGGCGCTGGCCAGGGACGTCGGCGACAACAACGCCCTTATCCTGCGCAATCACGGCCTGCTGACGACCGGCGCCACCATCCCCGAGGCGTTCAACGCCATGCACCGGCTGGAGCTGAGCTGCAAGACGCAGATCGCGGCCATGTCGTGCAACACGCCGCTGATCAAGGTGCCGGACGACGTCGTCCACGAGACCTACATGAATTTCCAGCCGCATGTCCGCCGCCCGTTCGGGGTGATGGACTGGCCGGCGCTGCTGCGGAAGCTCGACCGGATCGATCCGGGCTTCCGCGACTGATTGGAAACTCCACACAGCTCGCTGCGCGCCTTCGCTGCCATCGCGGCGGGCTACTGGACCGCGCCCGGTCATCGATCGATCGCGTGGACCCTGACTGGCGGCATGGTCGTGTTCGGTGCCATCAACGTCGGCATCGCGCTCTGGCTCAACATCTGGAATCGCGACTTCTTCAACGCCTTGGAGAAGCGCGACACCTCGCGGCTGGTCGAGCAGCTCTATGTCCTGGCCGCGATCGTGGTGTCGGCGGGCGTGGCCGTCGCCATCCATCTGCACATCCGTCGCCGCCTGCAGATCAACTGGCGCACCTGGCTCACTCAGGTCACGACCCGGCGCTGGCTGCACGCCGGGCGGCAATACCAGCTCGGCCTGCTGGCCGACGAATGCGACAACCCCGACGGCCGCATCGCCGAGGACATCCGCGTCTCGACCGAACTCGCCGTCGAATTTGCCCAGACGATCCTGCAATGCATCCTGCAGCTCATAACGTTCCTCAGCGTGCTGTGGGCGCTGTCGGGTCACCTGCCGATCAAGATCGGCAACGTCGAGTTCTCGCTGCCCGGCTACATGGTCTGGGCCGCCGTGCTCTATGCCCTCTTCGGCTCGATCCTGACCTACGCCCTGGGCAGCGGCCTGATCGCGGCGGGCAACGTGCGCCAGGGCCGCGAAGCCGACGTCCGCTCGGTGCTGATCCGCGCCCGCGAGAACGCCGAGGGCATCGCCCTGATGCGCGGCGAGGCCGACGAGCGGACGCGCCTGCAGGGCGCCATGTCCGAACTGCGCGACGCCTGGCATGCCCAGACTCGCGGCCAGGGCAGCCTCGCGCTACTCACGAGTTCGCTCGCCTATCTGGCGCCGGTCGTGCCGTTGATCGTGGCGCTGCCGCGCTACCTCGGCGGCGAGCTGCAGCTCGGCGGATTGATGCAGACCGCACAGGCCTTCTCCAACGTGCAGTGGGCGCTGTCGTGGCTGATCGACAACTTCCCGCGCTTCGCCGACTGGCGCGCCTCGATCGACCGCGTCGTGCAGCTCCACCATACGCTGCACGATCTCGAGGATCATATCGATACGCCGCACGGTGAACATATCGAGGTGATTCCCGGCAGCGCCGACCGCCTCGTGCTGCGCGAAGTCGGCCTGTCGCGGCCCGATGGCGAGGCCCTGGTGGCCGAAGCCGAGGTCGAAATCCAGCCCGGCGAGCGCGTGCTCATCCGTGGCCAGTCGGGCAGCGGCAAGAGCACCATCATGCGCGCCATCGCCGGCGTCTGGCCGTGGGGCAGGGGTGCCGTCGAACTGCCCAAGGGGCGCATCGCCTTCATGCCGCAGAAGCCGTACTTCCCGCTCGGCACCTTGCGCGAGGCGATGCTCTATCCGGAGAAGCCCAACGGCATCGAGGACGAGGATCTGCGCGAGGCTCTGCACAAGGTCGGGCTCGACCATCTGCGCGGCCGCCTGGACGATGACGAACGCTGGGACCAGATCCTTTCGGGCGGCGAGCAGCAGCGCGTCGCTTTCGCTCGCGTGCTGATCCAGCGGCCGGCCTGGGTGTTCATGGACGAGGCGACGTCGGCGCTTGACGAGCCGGGTCAGGCCAACGTCATGACGCTCCTGTCCGAGGACCTGCCCGACACCGCGGTGATAAGCATCGGCCACCGGCCCGGCCTGGAAGTCTTCCATACCCGCGAGCTGGTGCTGGAGCCCGGCAAGGAGGGCGCGCAGTTGCGTGCCCGCGCATCCGAGCGCGGCCTTCGCGACATCTATCGCCGCATGTCGGCCACCAGCCGGGCCGAGCCCGCCGGGCCGGGCTTCTGGAGGTACTTCCGCAGGACCCTGACCGGGCGCTGAGGCAGCCTACAGCACCTCGTGGAAGCCGATGGCGACCCGGTCGGGCGTGCGCGCGGCGACGCCGACAAAGGTCGCGCGCTCGAGCCACTTTAGTGACGGTTCGGCGGTCTCGAAACGCGGCGCCGTACGGAAATGATAGCTGTCGAACGGCACCAGCTCGCCCTTCGACATGCGCGCGAGGATCTCGGGGCTGGCGACGCGCAGGCCCTCGTTCTGCACGTAGATCAGCGCGCCGGTGTTGCTCCTGATGGTATAGCGTGCCACGACCTCGATGGTGCCGTCGGGCCGCACGATCTGCCAATCGGCGCCGCCCGGCAGAATCTCCCCGGCGAGCCGCGGGCCGTGCACCTCGCCGCCCAGGATATCGATGATGCGGCGATGACCGCGCGCCGTCTGGCCGAGGTCCTGGATGGCGGCCACGCGCGCCTTGATGGCGAAGGCGAATCTGAGGGCCGGCGCGGTGCTGATGAAGCTGTCGATGTCGTCGCTCATGCTACTGTCCGGGTTCATGACGGACAGAGTAGAGCTACGACAGGCCAAAGCAACGGACGCCGCCGCAATCCGCGATCTTTCCCGCCAAGCCTATGCGAAGTGGGTGCCGCTGATCGGCCGCGAGCCCAAGCCCATGACGGCGGACTATGATGCGGCCGTCACCAGGCACCGCTTCGACCTCCTCGATGTCGACGGCGTGCTCGCCGGCCTGATCGAGACGATCCGCGAGTCCGATCATCTGCTGGTCGAGAACGTCGCGGTGGCGCCGTCCTTCCAGGGCCGCGGGCTTGGCCGCCGGTTGATGGCGCATGCCGAGGCGCTGGCGCGCGAGCTCGGCTTCGACGCGATCAGGCTCTACACCAACCAGCGATTCGCCGAGAACATCGCGCTCTATCGCCGGCTCGGCTACCAGGTCGATCGGGAGGAAACGCTCCCGGTCGGCACCGTGGTGCACATGAGCAAGAGGCTCCAGGGTGCCGAATTCCCCGTCAAGCCGCCTTCGGTTTGCCCAGCAGATGGTCGGAGATGATGCGCTGCTGGATTTCCGATGTGCCTTCGAAGATCTTGGTCAGGCGGGCATCGCGCCAGTAACGCTCGACCGCGTGCAGGGTGGTGTAGCCGGCGCCGCCGAATACCTGCAGCGCCTCGGAGGTCACGCGCTCGGCCATCTCGGAGGCGAAGAGCTTCACCATGGCCGCCTCCTTGTCGCAGCGCCGCCGCTGATCGATCTCGTCGCACACGAAGTACATGAGCTGGCGCGCCGCCTCGATGTCGGTCGCCATGCGGGCGAGGCGGAAACGCGTGTTCTGGAAATCGCCGATCGCCTGGCCGAACTGCCGGCGTTCCTGGGCATAGGCGGTAGCGTCCTCCAGCGCGCCACGGGCGAGGCCGATCGAGCGTGCGGCAGTATGGGCACGGGCGCGCTCCAGGCCGGCCGAGATGTAGTAGAAGGCGCGGCCTTCGTCGCCGATCAGGGCGGAGCCCGGCAGACGGCAGTCGTCGAAGGCGAGTTCCCAGGTTTTCCAGCCGAAGTAGCCGATCTTGGGAATGGGCGCGCCTTTGACGCCCGGCGGCAGCGTGCCTCGCGGCTTCTCGATTAGGAAGGACGACAGGCCGACATGCTTGCGCTTGGGATCGGGTGGGTCGGAGGTGCGCGCCACCAGCATGATGTAGTCGGCGCCGTCGGCGAAGGTGCACCAGTACTTGTTGCCGTTGATCACCCAGTCATCGCCGTCGCGCCGCGCGCGGCAGGAAATGGCGCCGAGGTCGGAGCCGACGTTCGGTTCCGACATCGCCGCCGCGCCCAAGAATTCACCACGCGCGGCGCGCGGAAGGAAAACGGCGCGTTGCGCGTCGGTCATGCCGCGGCCGGCCGAAAGCCCGTTGCCGCGGGCGATGATGGAGGCAACGCTCATCCAGGCCCGCGCCAGCTCCTCGGTGATCAGGCAGTACTCGAAGACGCCCAGCCCCAGGCCGCCATACTGCTCGGGGATGACGATGCCGAAATAGCCCATGTCAGCCAGCTTCTGGATCAGCTCGGGTGGGATGTCACCTTTCTCGGGGTCGAGCCTGTTGGCGACCGGCAGCACCTCCTTCATGGCGAAGGCGCGCGCCGTTTCCTGGATCAACCGGCGCTCATCGGTCATGTAGCCCATGGTCTTTCTCCCTCGGTTGCCCCAGCATAGCAGCCAAATCATCCGCTCTTCGGGAGACCACCATGCTGAAAGCCCTTGTGGGCTCGCTCGCGGCTTCTTTGGCCGCGCTCTTTCTCTCTGCGGCTTCCGCTTCGGCACAGGATTGGCCGAGCAAGCCGATCACCATCCTGATGGGCTTCCCGGCCGGGTCGGGCGTCGACGTGATCGCCCGGATGCTGCAGCCCTCGCTCGAGAAGTCGCTCGGCCAGCGCCTGGTCATCGACTACAAGCCGGGCGCCGGCGGCAACGTCGCCTCGGAGGTGGTCGCCCGCGCCCAGCCTGACGGCTACACCTTCCTGCTGGGCACGGCAGCGACGCACGGCGTCAACCCCGCGCTCTACCCTCGGCTGAGCTTCGACGTCGAAGCCGACTTCACGCCGATCTCGACCCTGGTCGACGTCTCCAACGTGCTGACGACCAACCCGGACGTCATCGATGCGACCTCGATCAAGGATTTTGTCGCCAAGGTGAAGGCGGCACCGGGCAAGTACAACTACGCCTCGACCGGCAACGGTACGGGCACCCATCTCGCTTTCGCCGAGTTCAACCACATGGCCGGCCTCGACATGGTGCATGTGCCCTACAAGGGTGGGCCCGACGCCATCCAGGCTGTATTGAAGGGCGACGTTTGCTGCATCTTCAATCAGGTGCAGACGATCCTGCAGCACCACAAGGCCGGCAAGGTGCGCCTGCTCGGCGTCACCACCAAGAAGCGCGTGGCGGCCATTCCTGACGTCCCGACCATCGACGAGGCGGGCGTGCCGGGCTACGAGAGCTATACGTGGTTCGCGATGTTCGGGCCGAAGGGCGTCGATCCGGCGGTCGCCAGGAAGTTCAACGCGGCGATCAAGGTGGCGCTGGACGATCCCGAGACCCAGAAGAAGCTCGCCGAACTCGGCAACACGCCGCGCTACGAGACCATCGAGCAGTTCACCGCTACGGTGAAGCGCGACCGCGCCAAGTGGGCCGAGGTCGTGAAGGCAGTCGGCGCGAAGGTGGATTGACATGAATATCGCCAAAGGGGGCAAGTCGATCTACGGTGCGCCGCTCGGCATCCTGATGCTGGAAGCCCGCTTTCCGCGCATCCCGGGCGACATGGGCAACGGGGAGACCTGGCCTTTCCCCGTGCTGTTCCGCGTCGTGCGCGGCGCCAGCCCGGAGAAGGTCGTGCTGAACGGTGCGACCGGCCTGCTGCAGGATTTTGTCGCCGCCGCGACCGACTTGGTCGATCTCGGTGCCGAGGCGATCACCACCAATTGCGGCTTCCTGTCGATCTTCCAGCGCGAGATCGCCGCAGCCGTCGGCGTGCCGGTGGCGACGTCATCGCTGATGCAGGTGCCGTGGGTGCAGGCCACCCTGCCGCCCGGCAAGCGGGTCGGCATCGTTTCGGTGAGCGCCAAGAGCCTGACGCCGGCGCATCTCGAGGGCGCGGGTGTGCCGCTCGATGCGCCCATCGCAGGTACCGAGAACGGCCGCGAATTCTTCCGCGTACTGATCAAGGGCGAGAAGCAGGACCTCGACGTCGATCTCGCGCGCCAGGACGTGGTCGAGGCGGGCAAGGGGCTTGTGGCGCGCCATCCCGACATAGGCGCCATCGTGCTCGAATGCACGAACATGCCGCCCTATGCCGCGGCAGTGCGGGAAGCGATCGGCCTGCCGGTCTACGACATCTACTCGATGATCACCTGGTTCCACGGCGGGCTCCGGCCGAAGGCCTTCGGCTAGCCCACCGTGCAGTCCAACGAGGCATTCAGACAGTTACGCTAGTTGCGCTATGGATTTTCTCGTTCGCGCCGAGGATGACGGTGGACGAATAATAACCATAGTGAATATCCAGTCAAGCACTTCAGTAGTGCAGTCACTGCCCACGCATGTCCTCGGCAATCATCTCCGCACCCTTCTCGCCGATCATGATCGTCGGCGCGTTGGTGTTGCCCGTCGTCAGCGTCGGCATCACCGATGCATCGATCACGCGCAGTCCCTTTATGCCCCTAACTCGCAGACGCGAATCGACCACCGCCCGCGGATCCTCGCCCATCCTGCAGGTGCCGACCGGGTGATAGAGCGTGTTGCCGGCACGGCGCGCATAAGCGAGCAGGTCGGCATCGCTCTTCAGGTCGGGCCCCGGCTGGATCTCGCCCCTGCTGTGCTGCGCCAGTGCCGGGGCGGCGAAGATCTTGCGCACATGGCGCGTGCCGCCCAGCAGCGCCAGCTCGTCGGTGTGCGCGCTGAGATAGTTGGGCTTGATCGCCGGCCGCGCGAAGGGATCGGCCGCGGTGGCCATGATGGTGCCGCGGCTGTCGGGCTTCACCACGCAGACGACGCAGCTCATGCCCGGCTGCTCGTCGAGCTGGCCGAACTTCAGGGGATGCGTGCTGCCGGGCGTGAACAGGAGCTGCAGGTCGGGGGACGCCAGCCCCTCGCGGCTGTCGCAGAACACCTGCGCCGTCGTGACACCGAAGGTGAGGGCGCCCTTGCCGGTGAAGGCAAACCGCAGGATCTCGGGCAGCACGCGCGGAAAGCGGGCGATCTCGTTGACCGTCGAAGTGCCGTGCACGCGATGCACCACGCGGATCACGTAGTGGTCTATGAGGTTGGCGCCGACACCCGGCAGGTCGTGCACCACCGGGATCCCGAGCGACTGCAGGTGCGCCGCCGGGCCGACGCCCGAGATCTGCAGGATGTGCGGTGAGTTGATGGTGCCACCCGACACGATCACCTCGCGGCCGGCCCGTGCTTCGGTGACGTTGCCGCCGCGCCGGAAGCTCACGCCGACACAGCGCTTGCCCTCGAAAAGCAGTTTGCCGCCCTGCGCGTTGGTCTCGATGCGCAGGTTGGAGCGCCCTTTGGCTTCGCGCAGGAAAGTCTGCGCTGTCGAGCCGCGCAACCGGCCGCGCCGCGTCATCTGCGAATAGCCGACGCCTTCGCGCTGCTTGCCGTTGAGATCGGGATTGAACGGGAAGCCTGCTTGTTGCGCCGCTTCGACGAAGCGATGGGTGAGCGGCAAGATGGTACGGTAGTCCTCGACCTTGAGCGGCCCGCCCTGGCCGCGAACTTCGCCGTCGCCGCCCTGCACGTAGTGCTCGGATTTCTTGAAGTAGGGCAGCACGTCGTCCCAGCTCCAGCCACGACAGCCCATCTGTGCCCAGCCGTCGAAGTCCGCCGGAGCCCCGCGCACGTAGAGCATGCCGTTGATCGAGCTCGAGCCGCCGAGCGTTCGGCCGCGCGGCCATTCCATGCGGCGTTCGCCGGTGCCCTTCTCGGGCTCGGTCGTGTAGTTCCAGTTGACCAGCGGATTGCGGATCAGCGAGCGCATGCCGGCCGGGATATGGATCATGGGATGCCAGTCGCTCGGCCCGGCTTCAAGAAGGATCACCGAAGCGCCCGTTTCCGACAGTCGAGACGCGACCACGCAACCGGCCGAGCCGGCCCCTACCACGACGTATTCCGCCTGCATTGGCGCATTCTCCCGATATCGCTCGACAACCTCCATCGCTTTCCCATACCAAGCAAGCAAATTGAAAGGACGGAGCAATGCGCGGTCGTCAGGTGTTCTTCGAGACGTTGGTGGCCCACGGCGTCGATCGCATCTTCGGCAATCCCGGTACGACCGAGAGCCCTTTGCTCGATTCGCTGCTCGACTATCCGCAGCTGAAATACATCGTGCATCTGCATGAGGGCGTGGCAGTCGGTGCAGCCAACTTCTATGCCCAGGCGAGCGGCAAGACGGGCTTCGTGAACCTGCACGTGGCGCCCGGCCTCGGCAACGCCATCGGCATGATCTACAGCGCGCTCAAGAACAACTCGCCGATGGTGGTGACGGCAGGGCAGCAGGACACCCGCATCCGACTGCGCGATCCCGTGCTCGGCCACGACCTCGCGGCGATGGCGGCGCCCGTGACCAAGTGGAGCGTACAGGTCGAGACCGCCGACGAGCTCGGCCCGATCCTGCAGCGCGCTTTCAAGATTGCGAACGATGCACCGGCGGGACCGGTGTTCGTGGCCCTGCCGATCAACGTCATGGAGCAGGAGACCGGCATTCCAGCGGGCAAGCCCGGGCAGGTCTTCCGCGCGAGCCGGCCCGACCCAGCCGGCATCGAGGCGATGTCACGTCTGCTCGTCGCCGCCCGGAACCCGACGGTCGTGGCGGGTGACGACGTGGCGCGCGCCGGGGCGGGCAAGACTTTGGCGAAGCTGGTCGACCGCATCGGCGCCTCGGTCTGGTTCGAGGGCTTGCGTGGTCGCAATTCATTCGCGACGGATCACCCGGCCTATCGCGGCACGCTCGCCTTCGATGCGCCAGGCGTCGCCAAGCAGTTCGCTGGCAACGACCTCGTGCTGCTGGTCGGCGGGCCGTTCTTCGAGGAAGTCTGGTATGGCCCCGGCTCGCCATTCCCGGCCGGCTGCAAGGTGCTGCAGATCGAGGCCGCGCCGCCGCGCATGGCCTACAACTTCGCGGTCGATGCTGGCGTGATTGCCGACGTCGACGCCTCGCTCGAGGCGTTGTGGCAGACGACGGCCGACATCAACGGCGCGGCGGCCCGCGCGCGCAACGACGCATTCCGCGCCCAGAAGCAGGCCGACGACGCGGCACAGAAGGCGCGCGTCGAAAAGGCCTGGTCACGCACGCCGACCTCCATGGCGCGCGTCATGGCCGAGCTGAAGGCGGCGTCGCCGGCCGATGTCGTCGTGGTCGACGAGACGATCACGGCCAACCTCGACCTCTTCAAGACCTTCACCTTCGCTGATGCCGGCGACTACTTCAGCGGCCGCGGCGGCGGGATCGGTCAGGGTGTTGCGGGTGCGCTCGGCGTGGCGGTGGCCGAGCCCGGCCGGCCGATCCTCTGCATCTCAGGCGACGGCTCGTCGATGTATTCCATCCAGGCGCTGTGGACAGCGGCGCACCACGACCTGCCGATCGTGTTCGTCATCCTGGCCAACCGCGAGTACCGCGTGCTGAAGCACAACATCGACGCCTACCGCGCGCGTTTCGACGTGAAGTCGAACAAGCCCTACATGCACATGGACCTGAGCGGCCCGGTGATGGGCTTCGTCGATCTCGCCAAGGGCATGGGCGTCGCCGGCACCCACGTCACCAAGGCCGAGGACATTGCGGGCGCGGTCGCGGCCGCCTTCAAGTCCGGCAAGCCGCACCTGATCGAGATCGAGATCGAAGGGAAGCGGTGATGTCATCCCGAGCGAAGCCGCCCGAAGGGCGTCGCAGTCGAGGGACCTGTTCTTGTCGACGCATCAAC
>CADECW010000124.1 GCA_902825855.1 uncultured Rhodospirillales bacterium
GATGCCGAGGTGAAGGGCGCCGAGTTCATCAAGGCGTGCAAGACCAAGAAGCCCGTGGTGGGCTTCATCGCCGGCCGCACCGCCCCGCCGGGCCGCCGCATGGGCCATGCCGGTGCCGTGATCTCGGGCGGGCATGACACCGCCGAATTCAAGGTCGACGCCATGCGTTCGGCAGGGATCAGGGTCGCCGATTCTCCCGCCGCTTTGGGCGAGGAAATGCTGAAGGCCATGAAGGGCTGACCCCACATTCCCATATTCCTCTCTCGCGCCAGGGGGGGAGGGCAGGAGAGGGGCTTCGAAGGCTTTCACCCCCTCTCAACCTCTCCCCGCAGCGGGAGAGAGGAGGAAGAGGAGAGACCGCCAATGCAAGCAGAGCAGACATCGTTCCTGTTCGGCGCCAACGCCCCATTCATCGAAGAGCTTTACGCGCGCTTTCTCGGCGATCCCAACGCCGTCGATGGCGAATGGCGCATCTTCTTCGAGGCGCTGGCCGAACAGAAAGGCGACGTGCTGGCCGAGGTGCGCGGCGCCTCCTGGGCGCCCAACGGAGCACGGGTGATCGGCGCAGTCGACCGGGAAACGCTGCCGTCGCCGGCCAACCGCAACGTCAAAAGCAACGGCAGGGCCAACGGCGCCGCTCCGATCGCCATCGCCGGCAGGACCGACGAGGAGATCCGGGCGGCCGCGCACGACACCTCGCGCGCCTTCCTGCTGATCCGCTCCTACCGCATCCGCGGCCATCTCGAGGCCGACCTCGATCCGCTCGGCCTGATCAAGCGCGAGCTGCATCGCGAGCTCGACCCGGCAACCTACGGCTTCGGCGAAAACGACTGGGAGCGACCGATCCTGATCTTCGGCTCGCTGGGGCTGGGCGAATCGGCGAGCCTGCGCCAGATCTGGGACCGTTTGCGCAAGACCTACTGCGGCAAGATCGGCGTCGAATACATGCACATCTCCGATCCGGACCAGAAGGCGTGGATCCAGGAGCGCATCGAGCACGTCGAGAACAGCACCGAGTTCACCCTCGCAGGCCGCCGCGCCATCTTCGAGCGCGTCGTCGAGGCCGAAGGCCTGGAACGCTATCTCGGCGTCAAGTTCGTCGGCACCAAACGCTTCGGCCTGGACGGCGGCGAAGCGATGATCCCCGGTATCGAACAGATCCTGAAGCGCGGCGGTCAGCTCGGCATCCGTGATGTCGTGATCGGAATGCCTCATCGCGGCCGGCTCAACACGCTCGTGCACGTCCTGCACAAGAGCTACACCGCGCTGTTCTCCGAATTTCAGGGCCGCTCCTCGCAGCCCGAGGAAATGCGCGGCTCGGGCGACGTGAAATACCATCTCGGCGCCTCCGCCGACCGCGAGTTCGACGGCACGACCGTGCACGTCTCGCTGTCGCCCAATCCGTCGCATCTCGAGGCGGTCGACCCGGTAGTGCTGGGCAAGGCCCGCGCCAAGCAGGACCAGAGGAACGACACAGAGCGCAGCCAGGTCATGGCGATCCTCATGCACGGCGACGCCGCGTTCGCCGGCCAGGGCCTGGTGGCGGAGAGTCTCGACCTCTCGGACCTCGGCGGCTACCGCATCGGCGGGACCATCCATTTCGTGGTCAACAACCAGATCGGCTTCACCACGCTGCCGACCTATTCACGCTCGGGCCCGTACTGCACAGAGATCGCCAAGATCGTTCAGGCTCCCATCCTGCACGTGAACGGCGACGATCCCGAGGCCGTGGTCCACGTCTCGCGCATCGCTACCGAGTACCGGCAGCACTTCAAGCGCGACATCGTCATCGACATGTTCTGCTACCGCCGGCACGGCCACAACGAATCGGACGAGCCGATGTTCACCCAGCCGCTGATGTACAAGGAGATCGGCGGGCACAAGACGGTGAAGGAAGTCTATGCCGCGCGCCTCGAGGCCGAGGGCGTGGTCACCGCGGCCGACGTGGCTGGGCTCGACGCGGCATTGCGCGAGAAGCTCGACAAGGCGCTGGAGGCGGCAAGCCAGTACAAGCCCAACAAGGCGGACTGGCTGGAAGGCCGTTGGGCAGGTCTCACCGTCGCGCCGGGCGAGGAGGATCGCAAGGGTGTAACGGCCGTCGATCTCGAACGCCTGACCGCGGTCGGCCACGCGCTGTGCGAGGCGCCGAAAGGCTTCGACCTCAACCGCAAGATCGCGCGCCAGCTCCAGGAGAAGCGCAAGACCATCGACACCGGCGAGAACATCGACTGGGCGACGGGCGAGGCGCTGGCTTTCGGCACGCTGCTCGCCGAAAGCACGCCGGTCCGGCTGAGCGGCCAGGATTCGGGTCGCGGCACCTTTTCGCAACGCCATTCGGTGCTGGTCGACCAGACCAACGAGAGCAAGTACATCCCGCTCAATCACGTGGCCGCCGAGCAGGCGCGCTTCGAGGTGATCGACAGCCCGCTGAACGAGGCCGGCGTGCTGGGATTCGAATACGGCTACTCGTCGGCCGAGCCCAACGCCCTGGTCATGTGGGAGGCGCAGTTCGGCGACTTCGCCAACGGCGCGCAGGTCATCATCGACCAGTTCATCTGCTCGGGCGAGAGCAAATGGCTGCGCATGAACGGCCTGGTGATGCTGCTGCCGCACGGCTACGAGGGCCAGGGACCGGAGCACAGCTCGGCGCGCCTGGAACGCTATCTGCAGCTCTCGGCCGAGGACAATTGGCAGGTCGTCGTGCCGACGACCCCCGCCAACTACTTCCACGCGCTGCGCCGCCAGATGCGCCGTTCGTTCCGCAAGCCGCTGGTCGTGATGACGCCCAAGTCGCTGCTGCGCCACAAGGACTGCGTCTCGACGCTGGCCGATTTCGGCCCGGGCTCCTCTTTCCGGCGCATCCTGACCGAGACCGATCAGCTCACCGACGCCAGCAACGTCCGCCGCGTCGTGCTGTGCTCGGGCAAGGTCTACTTCGACCTCGTGGCCGAGCGGCGCAAGCGCAAGATCGACGACATCGCGATCATGCGTATCGAGCAGCTCTACCCGTTCCCGTTCACCCGGCTTGGCGTGCGGCTGTCGCAGTATCCCCACGCCGAGGTGGTGTGGTGCCAGGAGGAGCCCGAGAACATGGGCGCCTGGCATTTCGTCGATCGCCGCATCGAGCGCGCGCTCGCCGGGCTGAACGTCAAGGCGACCCGGCCAATCTATATCGGCCGGCCCGAATCGGCGTCGCCGGCGACCGGCTCGGCGCGCACCCATGTCAAGGAACAAGCCGATCTGGTCGACCGCGCGCTGACGCTTGCCTGAGATTGGCTGCGTGACGCGCGTGCTGAGGAGGGTTTTGTAATGGCCGTCGAGATCAAGGTCCCCGCGCTGGGCGAATCGGTCACCGAGGCGACCGTCGCCAAGTGGCTGGTGAAGGCGGGAGACACCGTCACGATCGACCAGCCTCTATGCGAGCTGGAGACCGACAAGGTCACCGTCGAGGTGAACGCCACGGTCGCCGGACGCGTCGTCGACCTCGCGGTCGCCGAAGGCGCCACCGTGCAGGTGGGCGGCGGGCTGTGCCACATCGAGGCCGGGGCCGCCGGCGCTGCCGGCGCGGCTGCGGCTGCACCGAAGCCGGCTGCAGCGCCGCCGGTGCCGCCCGCGCCTCCGGTCGTCGCGCCCGCCGCGGCCAACGTCAACATCGCCGCGTCCGGTCCGGCCACGCGGAAGCTCGTCGAGGAGACCGGCGTGCCGCCGTCGGCGATCCAGCCGACCGGCAAGGATGGCCGTGCCACCAAGGCCGATGTCATGGCGGCGCTGTCGTCCATTCCGGCGCCGGCGGCGCCCCCCGCCAATCGGCCCGCGGTGCCGGCCGGCCCGCGTTCGCGCGCCGACCGCGAGGAGCGCGTGCGCATGACGCGCCTGCGTCGCACCATCGCCAATCGTCTCAAGGAGGCGCAGAACACGGCGGCCATGCTCACCACCTTCAACGAGGTGGACATGACCAACGTGATGGCGCTGCGCGACCGCCTGAAGGACGATTTCGAGAAGAAGCACGGCGCGCGGCTCGGCTTCATGTCGTTCTTCGTCAAGGCCTGCATCGCCGGGCTGAAGGAGCTGCCCGCGGTCAATGCCGAGATCGAGGGCGACGACATCGTCTACAAGAACTACTACGACATCGGCGTCGCGGTCGGCACGCCGCAGGGCCTTGTGGTTCCCGTCGTCCGCGATGCCGACCAGAAGTCGTTCGGCGACATCGAGAAGACGATCGGCGAGCTCGGGCGCAAGGCGCGCGACGGCAAGCTCTCGATCGCCGAGCTGACCGGCGGCACCTTCACCATCTCCAACGGCGGCGTCTACGGCTCGCTGATGTCGACGCCGATCCTCAACCCGCCGCAGTCGGCGATCCTCGGCATGCACAAGATCCAGCAGCGGCCCATGGTGGTCGGCGGCGAGGTCAAGGTGCGGCCGATGATGTACCTCGCAGTGTCATACGACCATCGTATCATCGACGGCCGCGAGGCCGTGCTGTTCCTGGTGCGGGTGAAGGAATGCATCGAGGATCCCGAGCGGCTGCTGCTGGGTGTGTGAGCTGATGAGTGAGACCTTCGATCTCGTCGTGATCGGCGCCGGGCCGGGCGGGTATGTTGCGGCGATCCGGGCCGCGCAGCTCGGCCTGAAGGTCGCCATGGTCGAGAAGCGCGCGACCTTCGGCGGCACCTGCCTCAATGTCGGCTGCATACCGTCCAAGGCATTGCTGCAGTCCTCTCACCTGTTCGAGGAGGCAGGCCACGACCTCGCGCAGCACGGCATCCTGCTCGACGCGCCGAAGCTCGACTTTGCGCAGCTCATGAAGCGCAAAGGCGAGGTGGTCGACGCCACCACCAAAGGTGTCGCGTTCCTGTTCCGCAAGAACAGGATCGTCTCGTTCCAGGGCAGCGGTCGCATCGACAAGGCGGGTGAGGTGTCCGTGCTGGGCGACGACGGCGCGGTGAAGGACACGCTCGCCGCCAGGAACATACTGATCGCCTCGGGTTCGGAAGTGACGCCGCTGCCCGGAGTCATCGTCGACGAGAAGAAGATCGTGTCGTCGACCGGCGCACTGGAACTCACCGAAGTGCCGAAGCATCTCGTCGTCGTCGGCGCCGGGATCATCGGGTTGGAACTCGGCTCGGTATGGCGTCGCCTGGGCTCCGACGTGACTGTGATCGAGTTCCTCGACCGCATCACGCCCGGCGTCGACGACGAGATCACCAGGCACTTTCAGCGCGCGCTCGCCAAGCAGGGGCTCAAGTTCAAGCTCGGCGCGAAGGTGACCGGGGCCGACGCTTCGGGACCGGGTGTGACGCTGACGGTCGAGCCAACCAGGGGCGGTGCGCCGGAGACGGTGCAGGCCGACATCGTGCTGGTCTCGATCGGCCGCCGGCCGTTCGTCGAAGGGCTTGGCCTCGACAAGGTCGGCGTGAAGCTGACGGAACGGGGACGTATCGCCGTTGACGGGCATTTCCAGACGTCGGTGCCTGGCATCTACGCCATCGGCGACGTGATCGACGGACCGATGCTGGCGCACAAGGCGAGCGAGGACGGGATCGCCTGCGTAGAAACCATCGCCGGTCAGAAGGGCCACGTGAACTGGGATCTCGTGCCCTCCATCATCTACACCCAGCCCGAAGTCGCCTGGGTCGGCAAGACCGAGGAACAGCTCAAGGCGGCGGGCGTCGCCTACAAGATCGGCAAGTATCCGTTTACCGCCGATCCCCGCAGCCGCGCCAATGGCGCGACCGAGGGCTTCGTGAAGGTCCTGGCCGACAAGGCGACCGACAAGGTCTTGGGCGTTCATATCATCGGCGCCGAGGCTGGCACGATGATCGCCGAAGCGGGCATCGCCATGGAATTCTCCGCCTCCGCCGAGGATATCGGTCGAGTCTGCCACGCCCATCCAACCGTCAACGAGGCGTTGAAGGAAGCGGCACTAGCGGCGTGGGAGAAACCGATCCACCTGTAGGCGCAACGCCTCTTCTCCTCCCTCGTTATCGCCGTCATACAGTAAAGGCAGGGAGGAGCAGGTCACGAAGGGTTCCCCTCCTGTATCCTCCTTGGGGGAAGGATGAGGAAGAGCTGATGCGCAAGCCATTGATGGCCGTCGCGATCGTCGCCTGTCTCGTCATGTCGGTGGTGGGCGGCCTGGTTCCCATCCTGCAGGGCTGGATCTTCTTCGTGATCGCGCTCTATCTGCTGGCGACCGAGTTCGAGACCGGCCGTCGCTGGGTCACGGCCGCGCGCCGCCGCTGGCCGTCGCTCGATCGCTGGATCGAGCGCGCGCGCGACCATCGCTGGGCCCCGCGACATCTCAAGGAATTCGAGGAACTGACCGATCCCAAGCGGTGAGGCCGTGAGCGCTTACCGCCGGCCGGCTCGCCATCACGGCAGCTGGGACACGGCGCGGGCCAGCAGGTCGAGGAACCAGGCGCGGCCGCGGCGGCCGGTGGTGGCGAGGCTCCAGTAGGCGTCGATGTGGAGCTGCTTGCGCGGATAGGCGATCTCGACGATGCGCAGGCGCTCGGCGCGAGCCAGTGCGCGCGCAACCTTGCGTGGCACCAGGGCGACACAGTCGGATTGGGCGACGATCGCGCCCAGCACCAGGAAGTTGGGAACGGTGCAGACTGGCGCGACTTCCAGCGGCGAGGTCGGCTGGACGAGGGTCTGCACGTCCTGCGACATGCGCAGGCCGCGGCGAAAGGCGACGTAGCGCATCGCCTGGAACTGCGCGGGCGTCAGTCGTGCCGGCACGCTGCGATTGGCGGCGGAAGCCACGCACACCATTTCATCGCGCCACAGCGGCAGCGATCCGATGCGCTTGCCCAGGGTCTGGGCGAAGGCGCGCGGCCCGATCATGAAATCGACGACCGCCAGATCGTCCGCATTGCGCGTCGGCAGCCACGTGAACTCGAGCACGACTTGCGGTGCCTCGCGGGCGCAGATGCCGGTCAAGACCGGCGCCAGGAGCTGGGCGACATAGTCGGCGGTGTTGATGACGAAGTGCACGGCTTCGCTCGCCGGATCGAACGGACCGGCGGGCGTCAGAAGCAGGTCGAGGTCGCCCAGCGTGCGGGCGAGCGGCCCCGCCAGGGTCTCGGCCCGATCGGTGAGGCGAGCCGTGCGACCGGACGACACCAGGATCTGGTCGTCCAGCGCGCCGCGCAACTGCCGCAGGGCCCGGCTCACCGCGGGCTGCGTCATGTTGAAGGACTGCGCCGTGCGCGTGACGCTCCGGGTACGCAGCAGCTCGTGCAGCACCGGCAGGAGGTCGAGATTGACCTTGCGCAATCGGGCCGCGAGTTCGCGTTCGCCAGGCATCGGTTGGGTCGCTTCCGCCATCGTCGCCATCAGCGCTCCATAACGGCTGGTTATGCCTCTTATGCTTCCTTTGATTGTTTCGTTATGTCAACGGCAGGCATAGGCTTTTGGCCACGCCGCAACGGAGCCGGGACATGTCGTCGATGCGAACAGGGGCCGACTACCGGGAGAGCCTGCGCGACGGGCGGCGCGTCTTCATCCTGGGCGAGGGCCCGGTCGAGGACGTGACGACCCATCCGGCGACGCGGGCGATGGTCGAGGAGTACGTTGCCTGGTACGACCGGCATTTCGATCCGAAGTGGCAGGACACGTTGTTCACGCCGCCGGACAAGGATGGGCACCGCGCACCGGTCGGCTACATGGTGCCGCGCAGCGCCGACGATCTCGCGCGCATGGGACGGTGCTTCTCCGCCACCACCTTCCTTAATGCCGGCAACGTCACGCACACGCCGGCCTACGGCCATCTGATCGCCATGGGCGTGCAGACCGTGGTCAACCTGCGCAACGCTTCGCCCGAGCAGCGGACCAACGCCGAGGCCTATCGCGCCCTGATCGCGCGCAGCGGTCGCTTCCTCACCTTCGCTGCCGGTGCAGCGACCATCGGCTATCGCCTGCGCGAGGATCCGTCGGAGCGGGCGGCGCTCAGGATCGTCAAGCAGACCGACAAGGGCCTGGTGATGCGCGGCAAGATCGGCATGCACACCAGCCCGGCCTACGCCCACGACGTCTACATCGGCGCCCACAGCGGCGTCGACTTCGAGGGTCATCGCGCCTCCTTCGTCGTCGCCGTGAATTCGCCGGGTGTCACCGTGGTCTGCCGCAAGCCTTCGGCGCGCGACGGCAACCCGTTCTCCGCGCCGCTCAGCGCTCGCTTCGACGAGCTCGACGGACAGATGTGGCTCGACGATGTGCTGATCCCGTGGGACCGCGTCTTCCTCAGCGACCCGTCGCCCGATCCGGTGGCGCGCTGGTTGTTCTGGCATCAGCTCTATTGCTGGCTGTCCAAGGCCGAGTTCACCCTGGGCCTGGCGCTCGCCTGCACGCATGCCATGGGGCTCGTCTCGCACGACGCCACGGTCGACTATCTGATCGACCTGCTCACCGACGTGCAGACCGTGCGCAGCTGCCAGACGGCGGCCGAGCTCGATCCTGAATTCACCCCCGAAGGCTATTGCGCGCCGAACGCCTGCCATCTGTCGGCCGGCAGCATCGCCATGCTGAAGGCGCGGCCGCGCATGGCCGAAATCCTGCGCACGCTGCCCGGGTCATCGTTGGTCGTGGCGCCGACCGATCGGGATCTGGCCGATCCCGCGCTGGCCCAGGGGCTCGAGGACTCCTTCGCCGGCGGCGGCTACACCGCGCAGCAACGGGCGGCTCTGCTGCAAATGGCATGGGATCATGTCGGTTCGGCGCTCGATCATCGCGAATCGGTCTACGAGCTGCATGCGAACGGCGGCATCCCGTCATGGCGTGGCCGTCTGCGCCGCGGCTTCAACCGCTACGAGGAGCTGGCCAACGGCGTGCTGCAGCATCTCGGCCTGCCCATGCCGAAGGTCGACCTTCAGTCGATCCGCAACGCGCCACTGGTCGCCCGCCGGCCCGTCAGCCCGACCGCTCCGCCGGCGAAGCCCGCGATGGTGGAACCGCCGAGAAACCCCGTTACCGCGGGGAAAGTGGCCTGATCGCAGGTGGGCCCACGTATCTTTTGAGGGTAGTATCCAAGGCAACAACAGATCACTCCGGGAGTATGAGATGGACAAGCCGGTAACTCCGCGTGGCGTAAATCACCTGGTGCTCAACGTGCGCGACATCGAGGAGTCGCATCGTTTCTGGACGGAGGTCGTGGGCTTCAAGCAGGTCGGGCAGCTGACGCCGACCAACGACCGCCCGAACCCGCCGAAGATGCGCTTTTACTCGGGCATTCGCGAGGACGGCACCAGCCATCATCACGATGTCGCCCTGGTCGAGAACCGCGACCTGCCCAAGCCGCCCGAGAACTGGTCGATGTTCGGCATGCCCTGCGCGGTGAACCACATCGCCATCACCATGCCGAGCCGTGAGGCGTGGCTGCAGCATCTCGAATATCTGCAGAAGAAGGGCGTGAAGTTCGATCGCCGCGTCGAGCACGGCATGACCCACAGCCTCTACATCCATGATCCCAACGGCTACGGCGTGGAGTTCGTCTACGACCTGCCCAAGGAGGTCTGGAAGGACGACATCAACGGCGCGCTGAACTACGTGAAGGTGCTGCCGACCGAAGGCGCCGAAGCGCTCGACGATCGCACCGACGGCATCCCGCACTTCAAGACGCCGGCGCCGGCGAAGTAAGTCTCGGCCCGTCATCCCGAACGAAGCCGCCCGGAGGGCGGCGCAGTCGAGGGACCTCTGCTTGTCGAGGTATCGACAGAACAGATCCCTCCGCTTCGCCTCGCTGCGCTCGGCTCCGGTCGGGACGACGGGGTCTTGTGATCGGCGTCAGCGCGGCCGGTCTGGTAGGCTGCCGCCATGATCGCACGCGTCCTCGTTCTGCTTGCCTTGTTCTGCACCGCGCCGGCGCTGGCGCAGCAGAATGTCCGGCTTCCGGTGGAGCAGGGCGGACGGACGGTCCAACTCGCCGCGCAGCTCTTTCGACCGGCCGCAACCGGCGCCGCGCCGGCCGTCGCGATCTTCCATGGCTGCGGCGGGCCCGGCCAGAACACGGCGCGCATGGCCGGCCTCCTCATGTCGTGGGGCTATGTCGCCTTGGTCGTCGACAGTTTTTCCGCCCGCGGCCTGAAGGATGTCTGCGGCAGGAACTGGCCGACCCAGGCCGATGCCGAGGCACGCGCGCATGATATCGATGCCGCCCTGGCGTGGCTCGGCAAGCAGAGCTTCGTTGATCCGCGGCGCCTTGTCTTCATGGGCTATTCCTACGGCGGCGGCGTGGCGATGCTGCGGGCGTTGTCGCCGCGCCCTGGCGATCGAAGCCCCGCGCCGGCGCGCGCGGCCATCCTGCTCTATCCCGACTGCGCGCTGGCCGATGCGCTGGGATCCAGGCTGGCCGTACGCCAGCCGACGCTTTTCGCCATGGGAGCGCTCGACGACTGGACGCCGGTGTCGCAATGCCAGGCGGTGATCGAGCGGGTCGTGCAGGGCCGCGAGCTCGTCGAGACGCGCATCTACGACGGCGCGCATCACAGCTTCGATGCGCTGGGCTTGCCGGTCCGCTATCTCCCGGGTGTCGGCAATCGCAGCAAGCCCGGCGGCTGCTGCGGCGCCCACTACGGCGCCAACGAGGCGGCATGGAAAGCGTTCGTCGCCGACGTCAAGACGTTCCTGGCCAGGGTGCTGGCGACGTGATCGAACCCGTCTGGCATTGCCACCTCGCCATGTCGCTCGACGGCAAGATCGCGCGGTCCGACGGGTCGTTCGACTGGCTCCTGCCCTATCCGCCGCAGGAATTCGACATCGACGACTACCACGGGGGGATCGATGCGGTGGTCATGGGGCGCGCGACCTACGAGATCGAGCGCGCCATGCCGGAGTGGCCGCACAGCAAGCCTGTGTTCGTCGTCACCGGCCGGCCGATCGAGGCAGCGCCACCGCTGGTCGAGGTACGATCGGGCGATCTGCTGGCCATCGCCGACGAGCTTCCAAAGCGCGGCTATCGCAAGATCGGCGTTGAAGGCGGCGGCCAGCTCGTCCGCGGGCTGATCGCGATCGGCAAGCTCGACGTGCTGGAGATGGCGATCATTCCTCTGGTGCTGGGCGACGGCATTCCGCTGTTTCCGGCCGGCACGCCGGAGCTGCCGCTCGACCTGGTCAAGTGCAAGCCCAAGTCCGGCGGCGCGTTGCATGTGGTCTATCGCCGGCAAAGCAGGTAACACTCGTGGTCTCGAGCGTTACCTGCAATGAGAGAGCGAAACATGGCTGAATTCGAGAAACGCTTGGCTTGTGTCATCGCGGCGGACGGTTCGATCGCCCGTGGCTACATGATCGAGAGCTGCGAACTGGTCGGTGCGAACGAGTACGTCATCACCTGGAAGGTACCGCTGCAGAAGGAAGCGAAGACCAACTTCTCGTGCGTTATCGGCAGCGTCGCCCACGAAGACGTCGAACCCGGCTTCTGCACCGTCGGCCTGCTGGCCGATCCGCTGAAGATGCGCGTCCGCACCTACGACGTGACGGGCAAGCCCGCCAAGCGGCCATTCCATCTCGCGGCGTTCCGCGACTAGGAGTCCTGAGGCAATATGATGGGAGGGCGGGCCTGGAGGTTCGCCCTCCTATTGGCGTTTCGCCCTCGGATGGGCGGCACGGTAGACGGCGGTGAGGCGGGCGGTGTCGACGTCGGTGTAGCGCTGGGTCGTCGACAGCGAGGCGTGTCCCAGGAGCTCCTGGATGGTCCGCAGATCGCCGCCGGCGCCCAGAAGGTGGGTGGCGAAGGAATGGCGCAGCGCGTGCGGGGTCACGCTTTCGGCGAGGCCGAGGCCACGGCGGATGTCGCGCACGCGCTTCTGCACGATGGCCGGATCGAGGGCGCCGCCGCGTGCGCCGACGAAGAAGGCTTCGTTGGGACCACGGGCGGCGAGCCATGGACAGGCGTCACGATAGGCGCGCACGGCATCGAGCGCCTGTGGCAGCAGCGGCACCAGGCGGGTCTTGTTGCCCTTGCCGGTGACCGAGAGCGTGTCGCGACCGGTCTTGAGCAGATCCTCCACGACGGCCTTGGTGAGGCCGAGCGCCTCGCCGATTCGCAGACCGGCGCCGTAGAGCAGCATCAGGACGGCGGCGTCGCGCAGGTCGAGCCAGGCCTCGCGTTCCTGCTCGGCCGGCGCCTCCAAAAGCTCCTCCATGTCACGTTCGGAAAGCGCCTTGGGCACCGAGCGAGGCAGCTTGGGCGTCTGGATGGCGTCGATGCTGGAATTGCGGGCGAGCCCGCGCTTGTCGAGGAAGCGGAAGAACGAGCGCACCGAGGAGAAGGCGCGTGCGGTCGAGGTGCGGGCCAATCCCTGGCGGGCGCGCTCCGCCAGCCAGGCGCGGAACTCCGCCGGCTTCAGCCTGGACAACGCATCCAGCGTCGGTGGCTTGCCGAGATACTCCGTCATGAATCCGAGGAAGGTGGCGACATCGTGCTCGTAGGCCACCAGGGTGTGGGCAGCGAGACGGCGCTCGCTCTTCAGCCAGTCGCGCCAGGCGCCGCGCGCTGCCTCGACGCTCATTCCGGCAGGTCGAGCCAGGCGCGAATCGTGTTCTCCAGCACCTTGGCGAGGAAGAACAGAAGCTCCGTCGCCTGCTCGGGACCGAACGCTTGCGGATCGCGCGAGCCGAAGCACATCACGCCGTCGGGCGAGCCCGAGGAGACGCGCAGCCGCATCAGCACGTCCGACTTAACGAAGCGGGATATCTCGCCGAAGAAAGCCTCTTCGCCCGCGATGTCGGCGCGCAGCCTCGCATGCTTGTCGGGTCCGATCGCGGCATCGATGGCGCCCGGTGCCAGCACGTAGACGCCGCGCACCGGCACGCGCTTGGGCGCATCCGCATTGGCTTCGATGGCGAGCGTGATGAAGTCGACGTCCAGGAGCTCGGGCAGCTCGTGGGTGACGACATGGATCATCTTCTCGAAGGTCGAGGCCTGGATGATGCTTATGACCGCCGCCTGGATGCGGCTCTGGACGATCTGGTTCTGTTTCGAGTTGGCGATGATCTCGGTGCGCTCATTCTTCAGCCGGTCGATCTCGCTGCGCAGGCGCTTGAGGATCGCCTGCTGCATGTCGATGACACCCGGACCCTGCACGCGCGGCACCAGGGCCATCGCCTCGGCAAGCTCGGCATGCTTCTCGAAGAAGTCGGGATGGGCCTTGAGGTAAGCGACGACGTCGTCGGCGGTGATCACTTTGATCTGCCGACCCGAACCGTCGGGCGCCGTCACCGTGCCGTCACTCCCCATATGTCGCTCCGGGTCAGAGGATGGATTGACCGGTCTTCGCCCAGTCGTCGAGAAGCGCTTTCAGGCCGTTGTCGGTCAGAACGTCGGCGGTATCGACGAAGAACTTCATATAAACTACCCCAATGGCCAGTGGTCCGGACTCGCCTGTCGCCACAATTTCTAGCGATTCCCCCTCGGAGCCACAAGCCGAGCGGCCGGCGTCGTCGCGCCCGGGATCGGTGGAAAACATCAGGCGCACCGTCCGCGTGCTGCTGCCGCTGCCTCTCGCCGACGCCTACGATTACAGCATCCCCGAAGGGCTGGAGGTCGTCGCCGGTCACTTCGTTGTCGCGCCGCTCGGCAAGAGGTTGACGATCGGCGTGGTGTGGGGCGAGGGCTCGGGCGAAGTCGCGCCAGAGAAGCTTCGTGACATCGAAGAGGTACTGCCGGCCTTGCGGATGGCCGATGCGCTGCGTCGCTTTGTCGATTGGGTCTCCGCCTACACGCTGGCGCCACCGGGTGCGGTGCTGCGCATGGCGATGAGCGTGCCGTCGGCGCTCGAGGCGCCAAAGACCGAGATCGTCTATCGCGCTGCCGCAGCGGGCGCCGACGCGGCATTGAAGCTCACCAATGCGCGACGTCGTGTGCTCGAGCAGCTGAGGGACGGGCCGGCCCTGCCGGTCGCCGAGCTGGCGCATATTGCCGGCGTCGGCACGTCGGTGATCAAGACCATGGCGTCGATCGGTCTGCTCGAGCCTGTGGAGCGCACGATGCGGCGTTCCTTCGCGCAGCCCGACGGTCGGCGGCAGGGGCCCGAACTGTCGCCTGAGCAGGCGATCGCAGCGCAAGGCCTGGTCGACAAGGTGCTGGCGCACGCTTTCTCGGCGACACTGCTCGACGGCGTGCCGGGCTCCGGCAAGACCGAAGTCTATTTCGAAGCCATCGCCGCGGCGTTGGCTTCGGGCCGCCAGGTCCTGGTGCTCCTCCCCGAGATCGCTCTGACGGCGCAGTGGCTGAAGCGCTTCGAGGATCGCTTCGGCGCGATGCCGGCGTCGTGGCATTCCGGCCTCACCAGCTTGCAGCGACGCGAGACCTGGCGGGCGATCGCCGAGGGCAGGGTGGGCGTGGTGGTGGGCGCTCGCTCGGCGTTGTTCCTGCCGTTCGCCAATCTCGGCCTGATCGTGGTCGACGAGGAACATGACGGCTCGTTCAAGCAGGATGACGGCGTCACCTACAATGCACGCGACATGGCGGTGGTGCGCGCACGCCTGGTATCGGCCCCGGTCGTGCTGGCGTCGGCGACGCCGTCGCTGGAGAGCGTGCTCAATGTCTCGACCGGGCGCTACGGCTCGGTGCATCTGCCTGATCGGCACGGCGGACGCGAGCTTGCGAGGTTGTCGGCGATCGACCTCAGGCGCCAGCAGCCGGCGCGCGGACGCTGGCTGTCGCCGCCGGTGGTCGAGGCGATGAAGCGGACCTTCGAGGCCAAGGAGCAGAGTCTGCTGTTCCTCAATCGTCGCGGCTACGCGCCGATGACGCTGTGCCGCGCCTGCGGCCACGGCATCGAATGCCCGCATTGCTCGGCCTGGCTGGTCGAGCATCGCTTCCGTCGCACGCTGGTCTGCCATCACTGCGGCCATGCCGAGCCGCCGGCCCGTGATTGCAAGTATTGCGGCGCCGTGGACCAGTTCGTCGCCTGCGGTCCCGGCGTCGAGCGGCTTGCCGAGGAAGCGCTCGAGCTGTTTCCCGAAGCGCGGCTGGAATTGTTCACTTCGGACAGCCTGATGAATCGCAGCGAGGCCGCCGCGGCGGTCGAGCGCATGATCGCGGGCGAGATCGACATCCTGATCGGCACGCAGATGGCCGCCAAAGGCCATCACTTCCCGAACCTCACGCTGGTCGCCGTGGTCGATGCCGATCTCGGCCTGAACGGCGGCGACCTGCGCGCCGCCGAACGCACGTTCCAACTGCTCTACCAGGTGGCGGGCCGCGCCGGGCGCGAAGATCGCCCGGGGCGCGCGCTGGTCCAGACCCATGTGCCCGAGCATCCCGTCATGCAGGCGCTGGTGTCGGGCGATCGAGATCGGTTCGTGGCCGCGGAGCTCGCGGACCGGCGGCTGGCCGGCATGCCGCCCTATGGTCGCCTGGCGTCATTGATCGTCTCGGGACCCGATCCGGCTGCCGTCGACAACGTCTGCAGCGCCCTGGCCCGCCGGGCGCCACACCAGGACGGCGTCACCATCCTCGGTCCCGCGACCGCGCCGCTCGCCCTCCTGCGCGGCCGCCACCGCCGGCGATTCCTGCTGAAGACGTCGCGCGATACCGCAGTGCAACCTCTGCTCCGGACGTGGCTGGAGAGGATCGGATTGCCCGGTTCAGTTCGCCTGCAGGTCGACGTTGACCCGTACAGCTTCATGTAGCCGTCCGCGCTGAAAAATCGCGGTAATACAGGGCTTTGGCAACCTTGCGCCCTGGAAAACCGCATGGTAGCAACGCGCGCTTTTCCGGCGGAGTGCAGTCGCGTTTTCCCTGCGAAAAGCCGAGGGGATTCAACAACTTGCCGACCGCTGACGCGGCATCGGAGAGGCGTTCGACGTGTCAACTTCCGCCACATCAGGCGTTGCTGGGCGCTATGCCAGCGCTCTTTTCGAGTTGGCCGACAATGCGAGGTCACTTGACCAGGTGGCGCAGGACCTGACGGCCCTTCGCAAGATGGCCAACGAGAGCCCGGAACTGTCCCGGCTGCTGGCCAGCCCGGTGATCGGGCGCGATGCCCAGAGCAAGGCGTTGCTCGCGGTTCTCGATGCCGCCGAAATCAAGGGCCTGACCCGCAGTTTCGTCGGCACGGTGGCTGCAAATGGCCGCGCCCGCGAGCTGGTCGCCATGGCCTCGGCTTTCCTGGCCGAGCTGGCGAGTCGCCGCGGCGAAAGCACCGCCAGCGTGACGTCGGCCGTTCCGCTGTCGCCGCAGCAGCTCGAGCAGCTCAGCACCGCGCTGCGCTCGGTGCTGGGCGGCAACAAGGTTTCCATCGATGCGCGCGTCGAGCCCGAGATCCTGGGCGGTCTCGTCGTCAAGGTCGGCTCGCGCCTGTTCGATTCGTCCATCCGCAGCAAGCTGCAGCGTCTGCAGCTCGCCATGAAGGGGGTTGCCTAAATGGATATCCGTGCCGCCGAAATCTCGGCCATTCTCAAGCAGCAGATCGCCAACTTCGGCACCGAGGCCGAGGTGGCCGAGGTCGGCCAGGTGCTCTCCGTCGGTGACGGAATTGCCCGTGTCTACGGCCTCGACAGCGTCAAGGCCGGCGAGATGGTCGAGTTCCCCGGCGGCATCAAGGGCATGGCGCTGAACCTCGAGAGCGACAATGTCGGCGTCGTGATCTTCGGCGAGGACCGCACGATCCGTGAAGGCGATACCGTCAAGCGCACCGGTGCGATCGTCGACGTGCCGGTCGGCAAGGGCCTGCTCGGCCGCGTGGTCGACGGCCTCGGCAATCCGATCGACGGCAAGGGCCCGATCCAGGCCACCGAGCGCAAGCTCGTCGAGGTCAAGGCGCCCGGCATCATCCCGCGCAAGTCGGTGACCGAACCGATGCAGACCGGCCTGAAGGCCCTCGATTCGCTGGTGCCGGTCGGTCGCGGCCAGCGCGAGCTGATCATCGGCGACCGCCAGACCGGCAAGACCGCCGTCGCCATCGACACCTTCCTGAACCAGAAGCCGATCAACAAGGGCAACGACGAGAGCCGCAAGCTCTATTGCATCTACGTCGCCATCGGCCAGAAGCGCTCGACCGTGGCGCAGATCGTCAAGACGCTCGAGGACAACGGCGCGATGGAATACTCCATCGTCGTCGCCGCGACCGCGTCCGATCCGGCGCCGATGCAGTTCCTGGCGCCCTATACCGGCTGCGCCATGGGCGAGTACTTCCGCGACAACGGAATGCATGCCGTGATCGTTTACGACGACCTCTCGAAGCAGGCCGTTTCCTACCGCCAGATGTCGCTGCTGCTGCGCCGCCCGCCGGGCCGCGAGGCGTATCCCGGCGACGTGTTCTATCTCCATTCGCGGCTGCTCGAGCGCGCCGCCAAGCTGAACGAGAAGAACGGTTCGGGCTCGCTGACGGCGCTGCCGGTCATCGAGACGCAGGCCGGCGACGTGTCAGCCTACATCCCGACCAACGTCATCTCGATCACCGACGGACAGATCTTCCTCGAAGCCGAGCTGTTCTACGCAGGCATCAAGCCCGCGATCAACGTCGGCCTGTCGGTGAGCCGCGTCGGCTCGGCGGCCCAGATCAAGGCGATGAAGCAGGTCGCCGGCACCATGAAGCTCGAGCTGGCGCAGTACCGCGAGATGGCGGCGTTCGCTCAGTTCGCCTCCGACCTCGACGCTTCGACCCAGCGCCTGCTGGCGCGCGGCCAGCGTCTGACCGAGCTCCTGAAGCAGAACCAGTACGCTCCGATGCCGGTCGAGGAGCAGGTCGCCTCGATCTATTCCGGCACCCGCGGCTTCCTCGACAATCTGCCGGTCAATCGCATCGGCGAGTTCGAACGCCAGATGCTCGATGCACTGCGTGCCGAGGGCTCGGTCCTGGCCTCGATCCGCGACAAGCGCGAGATCGTCAAGGAGACGGACGACAAGCTGAAGTCCTTCCTGACCGACTTCATCAAGAAGTTCGCCTAAGGCCGACAGCTTCCGATGCCCAGTCTCAAGACATTCCGGCTGAGGATCCGAAGCGTCCAGTCGACGCAGAAGATCACGAAGGCCATGAAGATGGTGGCCGCGGCCAAGCTGCGGCGCGCGCAGGAACAGGCCATGGCGGCGCGGCCCTATGCCGAGGCCATGGACAACCTGATGGCGTCGCTGGGCGCTTCCTTCAAGGGGGGCACCGGGCCCCGGCTGCTCGCCGGCACCGGCTCCGACAAGGTCCATCTGCTGATCGTCGCCACCTCCGATCGCGGCTTGTGCGGCGCCTTCAACAGCTCGATCGTGCGCGAGGCGCGCCGCGTCATCCGCGCGCTGACAGCCGAGGGCAAGACGGTCAAGGTTCTGGCGGTCGGCCGCAAGGGCCGCGACCAGCTGCGCCGCGACTTTGCCGGCAACATCGTCGAGACCATCACCGATCTCGGCCGCCCGCGGCTCGGCTACGGCGATGCCCAGAAGGTGGCGGCGCGGGTCCTGCAGATGTTCGAGGCCGGCGAGTTCGACGTCGCCTCGGTGGTCTTCAACCGCTTCAGGTCGGCGATGACGCAGATCGTCACGCGCCAGCAGCTCATTCCGCCGCCGGCCCCCGAGGCCGAGGCGAACGCCAAGCCTGCCGGCGGTGCGTCCTACGAGTTCGAGCCCGACGAGGGCGAGATCCTGGCCGACCTGCTGCCGCGCAACCTCACCGTCCAGATCTTCCGCGTCCTGCTGGAGAACGCCGCGAGCTTCTACGGCTCGCAGATGACGGCGATGGACAGCGCCACCAAGAACGCCGGCGACATGATCAAGAAGCTGACGCTGCAGATGAACCGCTCGCGCCAGGCTTCGATCACCAAGGAACTCATCGAGATCATCTCCGGCGCCGAGGCCGTCTAGCCCGCGCCGACCGCAATCGAAGGAAGGGAAAACATGGCCACCAACAACATCGGCACGATCACCCAGATCACGGGCGCGGTCGTCGACGTGCGCTTCGAAGCCGACCTGCCGAACATCCTGAACGCGCTGCATGTCGACAGCGGCGGCCGCCGGCTGGTGCTCGAGGTGGCGCAGCATCTGGGCGAATCCGAGGTCCGCACGATCGCCATGGACACGACCGACGGCCTGGTCCGCGGCGAGAAGGCGGTGGACACCGGCCATCCGATCGCCATGCCCGTCGGCCCCGAGACGCTCGGCCGCATCCTGAATGTCATCGGCGAGCCGGTGGATGAGCGCGGTCCGGTCAACAACACCCAGACCCTGCCGATCCATCGCAACGCGCCCGAGTTCGTCGAGCAGTCGACGGAAGCGCAGATCCTGGTGACGGGCATCAAGGTCATCGACCTGCTGGCGCCCTACGCCAAGGGCGGCAAGATCGGCCTGTTCGGCGGCGCCGGCGTCGGCAAGACCGTGCTGA
>CADECW010000125.1 GCA_902825855.1 uncultured Rhodospirillales bacterium
CGCCACGCCCCTCCCCCTACCTCAACGGTGAGGCCTCGGCGCTAGTTTGGCTTGGCACTGCTCGCGTATGCTCCAGTCGTGTTCCTCCGCTTGGAGAGCAGCGGGACCCCTTCGGCGCGCTGCGGCAGTCTCTAGCTACGGCATTTGTGCGAAGCGCGTTCATGAGAGCATCAGGCGGCCGTCGCCGTCACCGACACGCCAAGTTCCTTCATATCCGCATACGGGGTAAAGAGGACCCCATGATGGTTGACCGTTCCCATTCGATGGCAGCTCAGTGGGCAGGCCGCGTACTCAGCGCGCTCGTCGTGTTGGCGCTGCTCGCCGACGCCGCGGTCAATTTATTCACGCCCGCAATACTCAAGGCCGACATGGACGCCACGGGGTTCGCACAAAGTTCAGCGCCTCCGCTCGGGGGCCTGATGCTGGTCTGCGCAGTTCTCTACGGAATCCCGCGAACCGCCACCTTGGGCGCCATTCTGATCACCGGGTTCCTCGGCGGAGCGATCTGCGCCCACTTTCGCATCGGTGAAATCGGCTCGCCGCCACAGATTATCTCCCTCGTCCTCGGCATCATGACATGGGCTGGCCTCTACCTTCGCAACCCGACGGTCAGGAAATTACTGCCCCTGAGTGAATGAGCCACACAGCCCCCAACGGCAGACCTGCCGGGCATCAAAGAGAGATCGCCGCGATTAACGCGGACTTTTCCAGCAACGGATTCGAGAATTGACAGGCGTAAGTCACCGGTTGGATGCTCTGCTCGGGGCGGGAGTTCCCGGCACCAGTCAACGACCTACATGCAAGACAGGCGGGCGACGTGAGGCTTGACATCCAGCACTTCAGTTTCACCGCAGGTCCGACTTTCTCACTGAGGTTGCCGCTCGACAAAGAAAGCCCGCACGGTCCTCGGTCGGCCAGAACGGGAATGCACAGGTGATACATGTCGGGCCACTCTGAACTGTTGCCTGGCGATCCGGCTCCGTGGTTCGTGCAGCGATCCTTTGCCAACCCGAACTATTCGTTCAGCACAGCTGCTGGGCGTTACATCGTGCTCGGATTCTTCGGGAGTGCCGCCGACGATCAGAGCCGCTCGTCACTTGCAGCCGTGCTGAACAAGAAGGACTTCTTCGACGATAAGCGCGGATCGTTCTTCGGGGTCAGCAACGATCCAGAAGATGAACTGAAACGGCGAGTCGCCAACTCCCTTCCGGGCTATCGCTTCCTATGGGATTTTGATTTCAAGATCGGCAAGCTCTACGGGACGGTTGCACGCGATGCCGACATGGAAAAAAGCGCCGTGGCCGTCCGGCGCCGTTGGGTAGTGCTCGATCCAACGCTTCGCGTGATGAAGGTCATTCCCTTTGTTCAAGGAGGGGCCGATGTGAAGGAACTCCTGTCCTACGTCGAAAGCCTTCCCGCACCGGGGCTGTTTGCCGGTTTCGAAGTGCATGCGCCAGTCATCGTCCTGCCCAACGTCTTCGAGGCCGATTTGTGCCAAGCGCTGATCGACGGCTACCAGGCCAATGGCGGCGAGGAATCCGGCTTCATGCGTGAAGTCGATGGCAAGACACGGCTGATGGTAGACTATCGTCACAAACGTCGCCGTGACATCCTGGTCACCGACCCGACCTTGAAGACGGCCGTGCAAGCAAGAGTATTGCGGCGCATCGTGCCTGAAATTGCGAAGGCCTATCAGTTCAAGGTTACCCGCATGGAGCGCTATCTCGTTGCCTGCTATGCGGCAGAGGATGAAGCCCATTTCCAAGCCCATCGCGACAACACCACGAAGGGAACCGCACACCGGCGCTTCGCGGTAACGATCAATCTGAACGATTCCTTCGAAGGTGGTGAGCTCGGCTTCCCGGAGTATGGGCCTCGGAGCTTCAAGCCGCCGATCGGCTGTGCCGTGGTTTTCTCATGCTCTCTTCTGCATGCGGTTTCCCCTGTCCGCAAAGGGCAGCGATACGCATTTTTGCCATTCCTCTACGATGACGCGGCGGCGAACATCAGGCAGCAGAACAACGAATTCCTCGAGGAAAGTCTCGGGCGTTACAACGCGGAAAGAGCCTGACCATTGCGCGAAGCGCCAACGGACGCTGAAGAAGTCGGCAAGGACGATGCCCGCCCGGCGTCAACGAAAGGAGTGACGGCAGGCCCGGGCAGGAAGTCGTAGCGGAGGTTCACCGACACCTGCTCGATGCGGCCGCAGCTCTGGCCTTGCGCCCCGCCCTTCTTCTGGCCGCCGCCATCGATCGGCCAACTATTTGAAAAATATACTAAAATCGTTGGTGGCGGAAACCTGGTCCGACCGTGGGCAAGAGGATTCTGGCCGCACTTGTCCTCGCCTCGCACCCCCTGTATACCCGCCGGCTTGTCGCGCCGGCCGGTCGGCAATCGGCCCTTATGCGCTGGAGATTGTTCATGAAAGAGAAGACCCACCCCGACTACCACAAGATCACTGTGGTGATGACCGACGGCTCGTCCTTCGAAACCAAGTCGACCTGGGGCAAGGAAGGCGCCACCCTGCGCCTCGACATCGATCCGAAGACCCATCCGGCCTGGACTGGCGTCCGCCAGACGATCGATCGCGGTGGCCGCGTGCAGCGCTTCAAGGACCGCTTCGGCATGACCGGCGGCGTAGGTGCGGGTACCAAGTCGAGCGGCGCCAAGCCGGAAGCGACGCCAGCTAAGGCCGCCGCCAAGAAGAAGTAAGGCGAGGCTTCTTCGGAGCCTCTGTTACACTCCGCCTTCCATTTCTGGGGAGACGGTATGGTGGTGTCGTCCATTCGTGTCGTGTGTGCACACGATTGTCCCGACATGTGCTCGTTGATCGCGCATGTCGAGGAGGGCAAGGTCGTGCGCGTGGCGGGCGACCCGGACCATCCGTACACGGCTGGATTTGCCTGCGGAAAGGTCAACCGCGACGCCGACCTGGTCAACTCACCCGATCGCATCAGGACGCCGCTGAAGCGCAGCGGGCCGAAAGGCTTGGGGCAGTTCAAGGCCATCACCTGGGACGAAGCGCTCGACGAGATCTCCGGCAAGTGGAAGGCGATCATTGCCGAAAGCGGCCCGCTGGCGCTGCTCGGCTATGCCTACTCCGCCCACCAGGGCCTGATGAACCGCGGGCTGGTGAACGGCCTGTTCCATGCGCTGGGCGCCTCGCGCCTGCAGGCCGGCACGGTGTGCGATACCTGCTGCGAAACCGCATGGGACGTCACGGTCGGTCCCATTGGCGGCGCCGATCCCGAGGACGTCGTTCATTCCGACCTGGTGATCTCCTGGGGTGCCGATCTTGCCGCCACCAACGTGCATTTCTGGGCGCTGGCCGAGGAGCGCAAGAAGAAGCACGGCGTGCCGATCGTGGTGATCGACCCCCGGCGCACGCGCAGCGCCAAGGCGGCTGACCTCTATCTGCCGATCCGCATCGGCACCGATGCCGCCCTTGCGCTCGGCATCATGCACATCCTGGTGCGCGACAAGCTCGCGAACCGGGACTACATCGCCATGCATACCCACGGCTTCGAAAAGGTCGAGCGCGAAATCCTGCCCAAGTTCCCGCCTGATCGCGTCGCCGAAATCACCGGTCTAGCCGTCGCCGACATCGAGAAGCTCGCAGCGCTGTACGGCAAGGCCAAGGCCGCGCTGATCCGCCTCGGCGAAGGCATGACGCGGCTGACGCACGGCGGTCAGGCGCTGCGAACCGTGGCGCTGCTGCCGGGTGTCTCGGGTCACTACGCGGTCAGAGGCGGCGGTGCGCTCCTGCTGACGGCGGCATCGTGCGATCTCAACTATGGCGCCGTTCGCAGGCCGTCAGGCCCGTCAGCGACCCGCAGCGTCAACCACCTGCGTCTCGGTGAAGAGCTTTTGAACATGAAGGACCCGCCGATCCGCGCGCTTTACGTGTCGGCCAACAATCCGGCGGTGACCTGCCCCGAGGTCCACAAGGTACAGAAGGGTCTGTCGCGCGGGGATCTGTTCACCGTGGTGCACGATCCCTTCCTGACCGACACCGCGAAGTACGCCGACATCGTGCTGCCGGCGGCGAGCTATCTCGAGACTGACGATCTCTACCGAGCCTACGGGGCATACTGGATGCAATGGGGGCGGCAGGCCGCCAAGCCGCAGGGCGAAGCGCGATCGAACTTCGACGTGGCCCAGGCGCTGGCCAAGCGTATGGGCCTGAGCGACCGTATCTTCGCCCTCACACCGCAGGACGCAGCCAGGGAATTGTTCAAGGGTGCGACCGGTCCCGCGGCTGCCGCCGATCCGGCGAAGCTGTTCGCCGGCGAGCCGATCAATATCGCGCACGAGTTCAAGGGCCAGATCTTCAAGACGCCGTCGGGCAAGCTCGAGTTCTATTCCGAGCAGCTCGCCAGACAGGGCGTTTCGCCCCTGCCCGACTGGAACGAGGATCCGGTCGAAGTGGCCGAAGCCGCCAAGTGGCCGCTGCGCCTGCTGACGGCTCCGGGTTATTTTCAGGCGCATACGGCGTTCTCGGCCGTGGGCTTCCTGCGCCAGCGCGAGGGCAAGCCGTTCTGCGTGCTGCATCCCGACGATGCCGGCAAGCGCGGCCTCAAGAGCGGCGACGAGGTGCGCCTTTTCAACGACCGTGGCGCGATCGGCCTGATGCTGCAGGTCAGCGACGACATCCAGCCGGGCGTCGTGCTGGTGCCCGGACAGCGGCCCACCAGCGAAGCCGTGTCGGGCACCATCAACATGCTCTGCTCCGACCGCTATACCGACATGGGCGAAGGCGCCACGTACCAGAGCACCTGGCTCGACGTCGGCAAGTGGAAGAGCCCCTAATCTCGCATATCGCGAGACTTGGGAAGGGAAGGTCTAGACAAACCGATGCTGGGTACGCTCGCGCTTGGCGAGCTTGGGCACCGCCTGCCCCACGATCAGCGTCTTGAAGTGATCGGTCTGTTGATGGTCGGCGAACGCCGCCTCATCCTTGAAGACCTCGTAGAAGAAGAACTTGTGCGGTTCGCTGGTCGACTGGTGGATCTGGAACGCCTTTACGCCGGGCTCGCGCTGGGCCTGCGGCAGGAACTGGCGGACGATCGCCTGGACGGCGTCGACCTCTTCGGGCCTGGCTTCCCAGAACGCGGTGACGACGAGACCATCCTTGAAGGTGTGAAGATCGGCCATGACTTGCTCCATCGGTTGATGATGGGACGACCATAGGCGGGGCAATGCCGCCGTTGCTTCGGCGCCGGTCGAAATTGTCACGTCCCGAATTCTTCTGGATGAGCGAGACTTGGCTGGACGATGATGCATCGAACCGGCGGAGTTCGGATCCGACAAGGCATGGCAAACCGACTGATCCTTGATACCGACGGCGGCGTCGACGACGCCCAGGCGCTGCTGATGCTGATCGCCGCCGGTCGAGCGCCCCACGCGATCACGACGGTGTATGGCAATGTCAGCCTCGAAGCAGCCACCGCGAACGTGCTGGCGGTCCTCGCCGCCGCCGGTGTGCACATCGAGGTACACGCCGGCGCCGCCCAGCCGCTGGTGGAGACGCGCATCGACGCCCGTCACGTCCACGGCGAGGACGGGCTGGGCGGCGCGCCGCGCCCGGCCGAGACCGGCGACCTTGCCGGCTGGGACGCCGTGCAGTTCCTCACCACCACGCTGACGGCAGCAGCCGCCGCCGCCGATCCTGTCGATCTACTCATGATCGGGCCGCTCACCAACCTTGCGCTGGTGCTCAGGCGCACGCCGGGGACAGCGAGAGGAATCGGGCGCCTCACGGTCATGGGCGGCACGCTGTATGGCCGCGGCAACGTCACGCCTTCCGCCGAGTTCAACATCTTCTGCGATCCCGAATCTGCCGCCATCGTGCTCGGCGCCGGCCTCGACACCACTGTCGTTCCCTGGGAGCCCTGTCTTGGTCATTTCCTGGCGGGCAGCGACCTCGATCGAATGCTCGGGGCAGCGCCCGACAGCCTGTACAAGGAGTTCGTCCGGGGACTGTTGGACCACGACCGCAGCCGGCACGTGCGCGAGGGCAAGGGTGACCGGCTGTTCCTGATCGATCCCCTGGCGGCGGCGGTCGTGGTCGAACCGTCGATCGTCACCAAGGCGCTGCGGGCGTCGGTCGGCGTATCGCTGGCGCCGGGCCTCACCCGAGGAATGACCATCATAGACCCTTCGGGCCGGCTCGGCACACCCACGGTCACCCTGGTCGAGGAGGTGCGGCTCGACCGTCTCGACGCCCTGGTCGCGGCCTCCCTCGTCTGGTCGCCGCCGACGGGATAATTTTTCCTATGGCTGCCGTGCAGGCGATTTTCTTTTCCCTTGGCACGAAATGCGCTTAGCTGCTGGCCAGCAGGAACTTCGGCGAGAGGCAATGGCGGGCAAGGCGAAACCGGTGGTCGGCGTTATCGGCAACGCCCAGGTCGTGAACGATCGGCACAACGTGCAACTCGTGGGGCAGCGCAACATGCGCGCCATCGCGGAGGTCGCAGGCGCCCTGCCCCTGATGTTCGCCGGTACGCCCGACATCACCGATGTCGATGCCCTGCTGGGCGCGGTAGACGGCATCCTGCTGACGGGCGCGCGCGCCAACGTCCATCCGACCTGCTTCGGCGTCGAGCCCGATCCGCGGCACGAGCCTTACGACCAGTTGCGCGACGCCATGGCGCTGTCGCTGATCAAGGCCTGCGTCGAGCGCAGCATTCCATTGTTCGGCATCTGCCGCGGCCTGCAGGAGATGAATGTCGCCTTCGGTGGCACGCTCCATCCCGAGATCCGCGACATTCCCGGGCGCATGAACCATCGCATGCCGCGGCTGGCCAACGGTGATATCCATCCCGATCCGGAAGTGGTGTTCGCCGATCGCCACGAGGTGCGGCTGGCCAAGGACGGCGCCTTCGCCAAGCTGCTCGGCCGCGATTCGATCCGTGTGAATTCACTGCATGGCCAGGGCATCCTCGAGCCCGGCGAGCGCGTCGTTGTCGAGGGCATCGCCGAGGACGGCACGATCGAGGCAATCCGCATCGCCGACGCTCCCTCCTTCGCGCTCGGCGTCCAGTGGCACGCCGAATACGACCCGCAGAGCAATCCCATCAACCGTGCCCTGTTCCAGGCCTTCGGCAAGGCACTGTTGGAAAAGGTAACTTAGCTCGCGGAACTGCGACGGAGCCTCACCAGCCTCGTGGCGGCGGCGACGCCGGCGAGCGCCGTCAGCACAAAGCACATGGGCACCCAGAACGCCGCTGCGGCAACGTCGGTGCGGCTCAATCCGGCCGAAAGGCCGGCGGCATTGGCGGCGAGCCCCGAAAGGGCCGCACCCAGGGCGAAGCCGGTCTGCTGCACGGTGGCAATCGACGAGGCGGCGAGATTCTCCTCGCCTGCCCGTGCTCCACTCATGACCCTCTGGGCGATGAAAGCCCAGCACGCGCCGATGCCGGCGCCGACCAGCGCGATCGCCGGAAAGACGACAGGTGCCGGCGTGAGCGGCATCAGCAGGGCAACGCCGACCAGACCCAGCGCCATCATCAGCGGACCCGCGACCAGGAGGCGGTCGCTGCGTTGGTCCGGCGTGCCGGCGACGAGGAGCGACATGCCCGTCCAGCCGAACGAAGCGCCGGCCACCATGTAGCCGGCTTCGAGCGGATCGAGTCCGTGCAGCGACTGCAGGAAGATTGCGATAAAAATCTGCAATGGGCTGTAGGAGACGGCAACCAGCAGCGACAGCCACAGGCCCATGCCCGTCAGGCTGCCAAAGGAGAAGGCGTCGGTCGGCAGCAATGGTTGTAGGGAACGGCGATCGATCCTCAGCGTCACCACCAGGGCGCCGATAGCACCTGCGAGCAGCAGCAGCTTCATTGGCACGCCGGGCGCGATCGCCATCAGCGACATTGCGGCAATCGCGCCGCAGATCAGCAGCACGCGCACGCCGGGCACGCGGGCGCTGGCGCCGCTCGTTGCGCTGAGCGGCAGGGCGCGCCGCGCCACCACGACCAGGACGACGGCCATTGCCGTCACGGCGAAGAAGGCGCCGCGCCAGTCGCCGTAGCGCGCGAACAGGCCACCGACCAGCGGGCCGACCAGGATCGACATGCTCCAGGCACCCGACAACAGGGCGAAGCCCCTCGCCCACAAATTCTCGGGAAACGTGCTGCGCACCAGGACATAGGCCATGGCGGTCAAGAGGCCGCCGCCGAAGCCCTGCACGAAGCGGCCGGCCACGACCTGGCCCATGGTCGGCGCCAATGCGCAGGTGAGCGCTCCGACGCCGAAGATCGCTGCCCCGGTGCAGAACACCGTGCGCGCGCCCAGGATCGAGGTCAGATAGCCGGTGCAGGTCGCGGCCACGATCGACGAGGCGAGGAAGGCGCTGGAGGTCCAGCTCATCAGCGTGGCGCCGCCGAGATTGTCGACGACGCTCGGCAGCACCGTGGCCAGCATCAGCACGTTCATGGAGTGCAGCAGTACGCCGCCCACCAGAACCGCCACCGCCGGTAGCCAGGCCGGACGCAGCAATGCGTTCCAGCCGGTCTCGACCATTTCCTCCGACATTTCCAGGTCGACTGACCATGCCAGCGGCACGGGGTCAAACGACCAGGGCTCATACCTCATCCGGGCGTGAGGTATGGGCGACCATAGAGGTCCGAAAATCGCGAGCGACGGCGGGTTCCGCGTACTAGATTCCCGACATGGAACTGCACGATCGCCGTACCTACTACCGCGCCTTCCAGAGCCACGACGCCCGCTTCGATGGCCGCGTGTTCGTTGGCGTCACCTCGACCGGCATCTACTGTCGGCCGATCTGCCCGGCGCGCGCGCCCAAGTTCGAGAACTGCCGCTTCTTCGCTTCTGCTGCCGCCGCGCAGGAGGCGGGCTTCCGCCCCTGCCTGCGGTGCCGGCCCGAGATCGCCCCCGATCTTGCCTTCTGGCGCGGCACCGCCAACACGGTGAGCCGCGCGCTGGCACTGATCGCCGACGGCGCGCTCGACGGCGAAGACAGTGACGTGGAGACGCTGGCCGAGCGGCTCGGCGTCGGCGGTCGCCAGCTGCGCCGTTTGTTCCAGCGGCATCTCGGCGCCTCGCCCATCGCCGTCGCGCAGACGCGCCGCGTGCTGTTCGCCAAGCAGCTGCTGCACGACACTCATCTGCCGATGGCGGAAGTGGCGCTGGCCTCGGGCTTCGGCAGCGTGCGCCGCTTCAACGAAACGTTCCGCGACCTGTTCGGCCGGCCACCCAGCGCCCTGCGTCGCAAGTCCGGCACCGACAATTCGACGCGCGAGGGCGTGACCCTGCGTCTCGCCTATCGCCCACCCTACGACTGGCCCGGCATGCTGGCGGCATTGTCGTCGCGCGCTGCGGCGGGCGTCGAATGGGTCGATGGAAATACATGGCACCGCCGCATCGATCTCGACGGCAGGCAGGGCCGCGTCGAGGTATCCCATCTGCCGTCGCGCAATTCGGTGATGGTCACCATCCACTTTCCTTGCGTAAAGGCCTTGCCCGCGATCGTCGCGCGCGTGCGCCGCGTGTTCGATCTCGGCGCCGACATCGCCACCATCGACAGCCACCTGGCGCGCGATCCCAAACTTGCTCCGCTGATCAGAAAGCGCCCCGGCCTGCGCGCGCCCGGTGACTGGGAACGCGAGACCATGGCCGTCGTGCAGGACAATGCGCCACCGGCGTGGCGGCCCTGGCATGCCTACGCCCACCAGCATCTCAGGATGGCCAACCATGGTTGAGAGCCTCACCCTGCTGGTCGATCGGCTGCAGACTCCGATCGGCGAACTGCTGATCGTGGCCGACCGCCATGGCAAGCTGCGCACCATCGACTGGACCGACCACGAGGGGCGCATGCGGCGGTTGCTCGACCGCTACTACGGCAAGGGCGGCTACGCGCTGCAGGCGGCGCGCGATCCCGGCGGCCTGACGAGCGCCATGCGCGCCTACTTCAAAGGCGAAATCGGCGCGATCGATCGCCTGCCGGTAGACGAAAGTGCCGGCACGCCTTTCCAGCAAAGCGTCTGGCGGGCTCTTCGCAAGATTCCCCGTGGCAAGACCATCAGCTACGCCGAGTTGGCGCGGCGCATCGGCAAGCCCAAGGCGGTACGCGCGGCAGGCCTCGCCAACGGCCAGAACCCGATCAGCATCGTCGTGCCCTGCCATCGCGTCATCGGCTCGAATGGGACGCTGACCGGCTACGGCGGCGGCCTGCCACGCAAGAAGTGGCTGCTCGAACACGAAGGCGCATTGGCTGCGAAGCCCTGACACGGCTTTCGCCCGCTACAGATTTCCATCCGCGCGGCGCATACTCTCACCCAGTCTTCCCAGCGACGGGTGTCAATTCATGCGCTACGGCTTCTACCTTCCGACCCGCGGCCCCACCGCTACACGTGCCGACATCTTGAGGCTGGCACGTGAGGGCGAGCGGCTTGGTTTGCACTCTGCCATGATCGCAGACCACATCGTCTTTCCGGTGGAGAGCGAGTCGCCCTATCCCTACACGCTCGACGGCAAGCATCCCGGCACCGGTGATGCTCTGGAGACCTTCTCCATCCTGGGCGTGGTGGCCGGTGCCACCGAAAAATTGCGGCTCGTCACCTCCGTGCTGGTGCTGCCGTATCGCAATCCCGTGCTGACGGCGAAGATGGTGGCATCGCTCGACGTGCTGTCCGGTGGGCGGGTCACCCTCGGCGTCGGTGTAGGCTGGCTGAAGGAGGAGTTCGAGGCGCTCGACAGTCCCGACTTCGAGCGGCGCGGCGCAGTGACCGACGAATGGATCGCGATGTTCAAGCAGCTCTGGAGCCAGTCGCCCGCGAGTTTCGACGGCAAGTTCTACAAGTACGCGGACATTCGCTGCGAGCCATTCCCGTTGCAGAAACCCCATCCGCCGATCTGGGTCGGCGGCCATTCCAAGGCCGCCTTGCGTCGTACGGCGCGGCACGGTGACGGCTGGCATCCGGTCGGCGCCATCGCCGCCTCGCCGCTGCCGCCGCAGGAGATGCGCGCACATCTCCAGACACTAAGGCAGATGACCGAGGCCGAGGGCCGCGACTTCTCGAGGCTCACCATCTCCTACAAGGCGCCGCTCTACGATGCGAACGTGCCGGACCGCGACGGCACCCGCCGCAGCTTCGCCGGCACGCCCGACGAGATCGCGGGAGACATCCGCACGTTTGCCGCCATCGGCGTGCACGAGTTGATCTTCGACTTCCGGGGAAACTCGATCGATGCCAGCATCGCGGGCCTGCAACGCTTCGCCGCAGAGGTTGTTCCGTTGGTCGACTGACCCCTTCTTGTCGACGCACCAACTGAACAGGTCCACTCCGCGCTTCGGCCGGGATGACGGGGTTGTGTCCGCGCTGCGCGCGGATGCAGGCCACCGTCTGATCACACGATCGCCACACCCGATGCTTCGATCATGCCTGTTACCGGGTTGACGGACGGCGCCACCGCCTTAGATAGACATCAGTGCCGTGCCGAACGATCGAGATCATCGTCGGCCATCGACCACGCTCAGCGTGGGAGGCGCATCACGACCCACCTCAATATCCGCGTAACCTCCAACCAGAGGAGTGTGCGATGAAGATGAATTCCGCACAGATCCAGCAGACTCTGCACTCCCGGTGACCACACCTATTTCCTCGTCAGCCGCGGGCTCAATATCGTGGAGCCCGTCGAGGCCGGACAGGTCGACGGCCGACTGGGTGTCGTAGTCAACCTCGCAAACTGGACCGACTCGAATACCGAAAGCCTTCAGCCGCATAAGCCCGAGCCGACCGAGACGGTGGTCGATCTCTCGGCCGACAGCCGCCACTGACCCCTCGAACAAAGGAGAGCCAACATGCGATCGACGATCGGTTTCTGCGCCATGACCCTTGCCTCGGCCGGACTCCTGCTGGCCCCTGCCGCAATCGCCCAGACCCAGACACCTTCGACGCCACCGGCGACGAAGCCCGATCGCCCGGCGCCGGCCGACATTTCCGAGAAGAAGCTCGACGCTGCCGCAAAGGCGGTGAAGAACGTCTCGACCATCAGGGACAGCTACGAGCAGAAACTGAACAAGGCGCCGGCCGATCAGAAGGCCAAGCTGGCCGACGAAGCGAGCGACGCCATGGCCACCGCCGTCAAGGAACAGGGGCTGTCGGTGGAGGAATACACCAGCATCATCGAGGTCGCGCAGAACGATCCCGTCGTGCGCAACAAGCTTCTGCAGCGGCTGAAATAGATTTATGGGCCGGGACGCGCCACCGAGTGGCGCGTCTTCGCCTCATGCCCCACGTGCTCAGGCGGCGAGCTTGATGCCGAAAGACTGCAGGCTGGGCGTGATGCGTTCGGAGAGCAGCCCGACCTTGCGCAGGTTGCGGACAAGGCCGTCATGCAGGTCGCGGCGGAAGTACTTGCGGAAAGCGGTCTCGTCACCGCCGGCCGCGCGCTCGCGCCGGAATTGCTTGATCTCGTCGAGCTCGGCCTTGCCGAAGCCCATGTCCTGGTAGGCGCCGAGCGGGAAGATGCCGCCCAGCGTGCGGCTGAGCGCCCACACGGCGAAGTCCTCCATTTCGCGATGCTCGGCCTCGGTCGCCTGGCCGACGATCTCGGGCAGCGACAGCATGGCGAACCCCATATGACGCGCCTCGTCCTGCAGGATGCGCCGGCAAACCTGGCGCAGCACGGGATCCTTCGACGATTCCGCAAGCATGCGGAACAACGACACCGCGAAGGTCTCGGCGACGAGCTGCAGGCCGATGGTCTTGAGGTACCAGGAAGAGGTGCCGAGCAGCGTGTCGAAGATCTCCTTCACGTTGCCGCCCAGCCCATAGGTCTCGCCATTCAGCCTGAGGTCGAGGTAGCGCTGCAGCACTTCGTTGTGGCGCGCCTCGTCGGCGACCTGCGTGGCCTGGAAGAGCTTGGCGTCCTGGCCCTGCACGCAGTCGACGAGCTGACTGCACAGCAGCATGGCGCCGTGCTCGCCCTGCACCAGAGTCGACAGCCGCCAGCGCGTCACGCGCCGATTGAGCTCCACGCGATCGGCCTCCGACATCGCCGTCCAGAAGCGTGTGCCGTGGATGTCGACAAGATCGTCCGAGATCAGCCCGCCATCGCCTTCCAGCGGTGCCGCCCACTCGATATCGGTGGCCGCGTTCCATTGGTCGATCTTGGCCTGCTCGTAGAGCCGCCGCAGGTCGGCCTGTTCGCTGCCGTAGTCGTGGAGAAAGTGCGCGATGTTGCGCGTCTCCACCTGGTGCCCATTGGCCACGCGTTCCTCCATGTCATGTCTTGGAGGAAGGATAAACCTAAAGAGTGTTAGAAACTAGACCGCCGGATGCACATTGCGCCCGCTCAGTCGCAACAGCGAAGCGGTCGCCCGATCGTCCTCGGCGGGCTGGTAAACCACGCTGAAAAGCGTCCTGGCCTTGGCAAGGGCTTCGCCAAATCCCTTCTGGTCGCTCTCGAAAGAGTCGAAACCGCAGCGCAGCATGAACGGGAGCTGGTCCTGCAGCACCCCGCCGGTGGCGCGCAATTCGCCGGTATAGCCTAGCCGCCCGCGCAGCAGGCGGGCCTGGCTGTAAGCCCGGCCGTCGCTGAACTTGGGGAAGCTGAGCACGATCAGGCGCAGGCGGCCGACATGGGGCGCCAGGTCCTCGACCGGATCGGTATTGGCGAGCGACACCGCAGGCCACGCCGGCCGCTGCTGCCAGTCGGCGAACAGCAGGGGCTCTAGGATGGTCGTGTTCCCCGTCTCGCTAAACAGCGCCATAGACTCGCTCCTTGAAGGGCTGGGCGCCGATGCGCCGATACGTGTCGACGAAGCGCTCTCCGTCGCCGCGAAGGTCGAGATAAGTGCGGACCAGGGCGTCGACGGCCTCGACCACCTTGTCGGCGGTCACGGCCGGACCGAGGATCGTGCCGATCGCCGTCTTGCCGAAGTCGACATCGCCCCCCAGGCTCAGCTGGTAGAGCTCGACCCCGTTCTTGTCGACGCCGAGGATGCCGATGTGGCCGACGTGATGATGACCGCAGGCATTGATGCAGCCCGAGATCTTGATCTTCAGGTCGCCGATGTCGTGCTGGCGCGCAAGCTCGGAGAAGTGATTGGAAATTCGCTGTGCCACCGGGATCGAGCGTGCGTTGGCCAGCGCGCAATAATCGAGCCCCGGGCAGGCGATGATGTCGGTGATCTTGCCGACATTGGCCTCGGCAAAACCAAGCCTTCCCAGAGCACGCCACACTGCCGGCAGATCCTCGACCGCGACATGCGGCAGGATCAGATTCTGTTCGTGGCTGACGCGAATCTCGCCCTGGCTGTAAGCGTCGGCAATGTCGGCCACGCCTTCCATCTGCACGGCGCTTGCGTCACCTGGCGGCGCGCCTGCCGGCTTCAGCGACGCGGTGACGATGCGGTAGCCGGCCATGCGGTGCGGCGCCACGTTGGATTTCAGCCACAGCGCGAACTCGCGGTCGTCCAGCTTCAGCGCCTCGACCTCGGGCACAAGGGCCGGCCGATGTGGCAAGGACGGCGGCGCGAACTGGCGGGCGATCGCCTCGATGGTGTCGATCGGCAGCTTCAGCGTGCCGTCCTTGATCGCGGCGTACTCGGCCTCGACCTCCTCGCGCATCTTCTCGGCGCCGATCTCGTGCACCAGGATCTTGATACGCGCCTTGTAGAGGTTGTCGCGCCGGCCATAGCGGTTGTAGAGGCGCAGGGCCGCCTCGAGATAGGCGAGAAGCTCATCCCTCGGCAGAAACTCGCGCAACGTCTTGCCGATCATCGGCGTGCGGCCGAGCCCGCCGCCCACGATCACCTCGAACCCGACCTCACCCGCCTCGTTCGCCCACAGCCTGAGGCCGATGTCGTGCACGCGCACGGCAGCGCGATCGTTGGGCGAACCGGTTATTGCGATCTTGAACTTCCGGGGCAGGAAGCTGAACTCGGGATGCAGCGTCGACCACTGCCGTACGATCTCGCACCAGATGCGCGGATCTTCGATCTCGTCGACGGCGGCACCGGCATAGTGGTCGGCAGTGACGTTGCGGATGCAATTCCCCGAGGTCTGGATGGCATGCATGTCGACCTCTGCCAGGGCGGCCAGGGCGTCGGGAGCATCCTCGAGCTTGATCCAGTTGAGCTGCAGGTTCTGGCGTGTCGTGAAGTGCCCGTAGCCGCGGTCGTACTTTCGGGAAATGTCCGCGAGCTTGCGCAACTGCCGGGACGACAGCGTGCCGTACGGGATTGCGATCCGCAGCATGTAGGCGTGGAGCTGCAGGTAGAGCCCATTGGTGAGGCGCAGCGGTTTGAACTGCTCCTCGGTGAGTTCGCCCGCGATTCGCCGACGCACCTGATCACGAAACTGCTCGACGCGCTCTGCGACCAGCGCGCGGTCGTAATCGTCGTACTGGTAGAAATGGTTGGGCCGGTAGAAATGCGTGTCAGGCATAACGCACCGCATCGGCAGCAATGGCGTCGAAGGTGAGGCCCGAGACGCGGATCTTCTCGCGCAGGCTGACCGGCTCGATGCGGCCGTCGTCGTCCTCGGTCACCGCCACCAGGAAGGGGTCGATCACGTCGAAGGCTTCGGCCCGGGCACGCTCCAGCAGGATCTCGCCGGCTCGCTTGTCGCGCGCCACCGCGGCGCTCTCGAACCGCGTCGTCCACTGACCGGCATCGTCGAGGAACACCACGACGCCGTCGACCAGGCGGTTGGCGGAGGCGACCGAGAGGTCGCCGCTGAGATTCTTGGCCATCAGGATACCTTTGCCAAAGGCGGTTGCGCGACGGCAGCGAGCGCGGCCACCTCGCCCACGATGATCAGGCTGGGACCGGCGTCACCGCGTGCATGGGAGGCGGCGAGCCGCGTGAGATCGGAGAGGCGACCGGTCGAAACACGTTCTTCAGGCTGCGTGCCGTTCTCGACGATGGCGACCGGCATTGCCGGATGAGCGCCCGCCTCCAGCAGGCGATCCCGCACCGAGGCGGCCTCCGAGGCGCCCATATAGATGGCGAGCGTGTGACCCTGCGCGGCCAGCGCCGGCCATGTCGCTTCCCGGTTTACCGCCTCGTTCTCCGGGGCGCTGTGACCCGAGACGAAGGTGACGGCCGAAGCCAACCTGCGATGGGTAAGCGGGATGCCCGCCGACGCGGCGCAGCCCAGAGCCGCGGTGACCCCCGGCACGATCGCGACGGGAAGGCCTGCCGCGCGCAAGGCCTCGACCTCCTCTCCGCCGCGGCCGAACACGAACGGATCGCCCGCCTTCAGGCGCACCACCATCTGGCCCGCACGCACGCGGCGGACCAGCTCGGCGTTGATCTCGTCCTGTGTCCAGCGCGCAAGGCCCTTGCGCTTGCCGACGGCGAGGAACTCGGCATCGCGCCGGGCGCGAGCCAGAACCGCCGACGGCACGAGATCGTCGTGCAGGATGGCGTCGGCCTCACGCAGGAGCTGCGCTGCCTTCAAGGTCAGGAGATCGGGATCGCCCGGGCCGGCGCCAACGATGTGGGCGATGCCCACGGGCGCCAGTCGGCGACGGGCGTCGTCGAGTTCGCCGAGTGCGGCGCGGCGGGCGGCGGCATCGTCGCCGGCCATCGCCAGACGCGCCGCCGGACCCTCGACCAGCCGGCGCCAGAAGGCGCGGCGACGGGCGGGATCGGCGATCAGGGTGTTCACCTGCGTACGGAAGGTCGCCGCCAGCTTGGCGAGGCTGCCGATGCGCTCCGGCAGCACGGCCTCGATACGACCGCGCAATGTCGCGGCCAGGGTCGGCGCGGCGCCACCGGTCGAGATCGCCACCACGACGTCGTCACGATCGACGATCGCCGGCAGGATGAAATCGCACAGTGCGGGCCGGTCGGCGACGTTCACCGGCACGCCGAGCAATTTGGCGACTCGCTGGGCAACCGTGTCATGGTCGAGATCGCCGGTGGCGATGAAGACGGCGGCGGCGCCGCGAAGGTCGGCGGCGCGGATGTCGCCCAGCTGGCGCACCGCGGCCCCGGCCGAGCGAGCGAGAGCGGCGCGACGGTCGGCGGCAGGCCCCTCGCCCACCACCACGACCTTGCGGCCTGAAAGATCGAAGAACAGCGGCAGGTGCTTCACAGCACGGCGACCCGCAGCAGCACATGGAAACCCAGCAGCGCGGCCGCCTGGCTGGCGGCGAACACCCAGGGCTTTGCCCCGGGGAAACGGTCGAGAAACTGTGACATACGCGGGACTCCGGCTGATCCTTTCGATCTGGCGTGTCTTCGCATATTCGCCATGACTTGAATTACCGAAGGTCTCCGCGGGAAGAGCATTTCTTGCCGCCAGGGGGTCCGCGGAAGAAATTATTCCTCCCCTTGACGGTGCGCGGACCCTACCTAAATCAACGTCGTTCCCCGCGCCCATCCCGGGGCGGGGACGTCAAAGCACATCGCTCACTGGAGGATGATGATCATGCGAACGATTGACTATTCCCCGTTCTATCGCGCCACCGTCGGCTTCGACCGGGTCTTCGACCTGCTCGATTCGGTGGCCAGCCAGTCCGGCTCCAACGGCTATCCGCCGTACAACATCGAAAAGTCGGGCGACAACGCCTACAAGATCGTGATGGCGGTGGCGGGTTTCGCCGAGGCGGAGCTCAACGTGACCCAGAAGGAGAACGAGCTCCTGGTCACCGGCCAGACCGCGCAGAGTGGCCAGGACGAGAAGCAGTATCTCTATCGCGGCATCGCCGGCCGTAACTTCGAGCGTCGCTTCCAGCTCGCCGACCATGTGAAGGTCGTGGGCGCGAAGCTGGCCAACGGCCTGCTGACGATCGAGCTGCAGCGCGAGATCCCGGAGGAGAAGAAGCCCCGTGCGATCCCCGTCGAGGCGGCCAAGCCGGCCCTGACTCACTAACCGACAGGCTACTTTGTGAAGAAGGCGCTGCGGAAACCGCAGCGCCTTTTTCGTTGCAGCCTCGCCGGACGGGCCGGACAATCACGGCATGACCCTATCCGCCCAGCTCACCCACTTCGGCATCCACACGACCGATCTCGACCGCATGGTCGACTTCTATACCCGTGTCATGGGTTTCGTGATCAGCGACCAAGGCGTCGGCCGTTCGGGCGCACGCGTGGTGTTCATGACCCAAGACCCCGAGTGCCACCATCAGTTCGTGCTGTTCGACGGCAAGCCGGTCGACCTGCCCTACAATCCCGTAAACCAGATCTCCTATCGGCTGGATTCGCTCGACACGCTGAAAGGCTACCGCCGGACGCTGGTCGGGGAAGGCATCACCGACCATCGCGTGACCGACCACGGCAATGCCTGGGCGCTCTATTTCAAGGATCCCGAGGGCAATCCCGTCGAACTTTACGTCGATTCGCCGTTCTATACGCCGCAGCCCTGCGGCGAGCCGCTCGACCTCGACCAGACCAACGACGAGATCCTGCGCCGCACCGAAGCCATGTGCCGCAGCCGCCCGCGCTTCATGACGCGCGAGGCCTGGATGCAGCAGATTCAGGAACGGCTCGACGCCCGTGGCTGAGCACTCTTCTTCGGTCGTGCAGTTCTGGCGCGACGCCGGCCCCAAGATGTGGTTCGCCAAGGACGCCGACTTCGACCGCCGCTTCCGCGACCGCTTCCTCGAGCTGCACGAGGCTGCCGCACGCCGGGAATTCATGGACTGGTCGGCCACCGCAGAGGGCGCGCTGGCGCTGGTGCTCCTGCTCGATCAGTACCCGCGCAACTGCTTCCGCGACACGCCGCGCATGTATGCAACGGACGCGCTGGCATGCCAGGTTGCGGACTCGGCCATCACTGCCGGCCACGACCGCGCCGTAGGCGACGAGCTGGCGTTGTTCCTTTATTTGCCGTTCGGACACTCCGAGACGTTGGCCGATCAGGAACGCGCCGTCGCTCTCGCGACACGACTCGGCGAGCCGAATCTTGGACGGGCGCAGCATCATCGCGACATCGTGCGCCGCTTCGGCCGCTTTCCCCATCGCAACGTCATCCTCGGCAGAACCACGACCGCCGAGGAGCAGCGCTATCTCGACGAGGGTGGCTACAAGGGTTGATGCAATTCCCGTCTTCCCGAACTAAGCCGTCCGAAGGGCGGCGCAGTCGAGGGACCTGTTCTTGTCGACGCATCAACAGAATAGGTCCCTCCACTCCGCGCTTCGCGCTCCGGTCGGGATGACGGCAAGAAAATTCC
>CADECW010000126.1 GCA_902825855.1 uncultured Rhodospirillales bacterium
CGGCGCCGCGCGGCATGCCGCAGATCGAGGTCACCTTCGACATCGACGCCAACGGCATCGTGCAGGTCTCGGCCAAGGACAAGGCCACCAGCAAGGAACAGCAGATCCGCATCCAGGCTTCCGGTGGCCTCAGCGAGGCCGACATCCAGAAGATGGTGAAGGACGCCGAGCTGCACGCCGAGGAAGACAAGAAGAAGCGCGAGCTGATCGACGCCCGCAACCAGGGCGAGGCTCTGGTCCATTCGACGGACAAGAACCTCAAGGAGTTCGGCGACAAGGTCGGCGCGGCCGAGAAGTCGGCGATCGAGACGGCGCTCGCGGACCTGAAGTCGGCGCTGACCGGTGAGGACACCGAGGCCATCAAGGCCAAGACGAATGACCTCACCCAGGCGGCGATGAAGCTCGGCGAGGCGATGTACAAAGCCCAGCAGGCCGAAGCACAAGCGGGCGCAGCGGGCGCGGCGGGCGCGGCGGGCGCAGGGGCCGGCGGTGCCGGAGCGGCGCCGGGCGGCGGAGCCGCGAACCAGGCCGGCAACGAGAAGGTTGTCGATGCCGAGTTCGAGGACGTGACCGACAAGAACAAGAAGACGGGCTCCGGCTGATCCGGAGCAAGACAAAGAGACACGGCCTCCCGTTCACACGGGAGGCCGAACTTTAGGCGCAAGTGGGGGCTGCGTAGGGCGCATGTCGCAAGACTATTACGAGCTGCTCGGAGTCAACCGGTCGGCGAGCGCCGATGACATCAAGAAGGCGTTCCGCAAGCTTGCGATGCAGCATCACCCGGATCGCAACCGGGACAACAAGGACGCCGAGGAAAAGTTCAAGGCGGTCAATCACGCCTATGACATCCTGAAGGATCCCGAAAAGCGCGCGGCCTACGACCGTTATGGACCCGCCGCGTTCGAGGGCGGCATGGGACCCGGCGGGCCGGGCGGACCCTTCGGCGGCGGGCAGGGCTTCGATTTCGGCTCGGTGTTCGGCGAGATCTTCGACGAGATGTTCAATGGCCAGCGCGGCGGCCGAGGCGGGCGCAGCGACATGCGTGGCCAGGACCTGCGCTTCAACCTGGAGATCACGCTCGAGCAGGCTTATGGCGGCACCGAGGCTACGGTGCGGGTGCCGACGTCGGTCTCTTGCGAGACCTGCAAGGGCAGCGGCGCGGAGCCCGGCTCCAAGCCGCAGCAGTGCACGACCTGTCACGGTCGCGGCCGCCTGCGTGCCCAACAGGGCTTCTTCACCGTCGAACGCACCTGCCATTCCTGCCATGGCGCCGGCCAGGTGATCGACAAGCCCTGCCGCGCCTGCGCCGGCCAGGGCCGCACGCGGCGCGAAAAGACACTCAAGGTCAACATCCCGCCCGGTGTCGAGGACGGCACGCGCATCCGACTCTCAGGTGAAGGCGAAGCGGGTGCGCGCGGCGGACCGGCGGGCGATCTTTATGTCTTCCTGTCGGTGCGCCGACACCAGCTCTTCGAGCGCGAAGGAGCGGACGTTCATTGCCGCGTGCCGATCTCGATGGTGCAGGCCACGCTCGGCGGCAACATCGAGGTGCCGACGCTCGACGGCAAGATGGCACGCATCAACATTCCATCCGGCGCCCAGGGCGGCCATCAGTTCCGCCTGCGCGGCAAGGGCATGCCGGTCGTGCGCTCGGCTCAGCGCGGCGACATGTACATCGAGATAAACGTCGAGACGCCGACCAATCTCACGCCCAAGCAGAAAGAGCTGCTCAAGGAATTCGAGCGCGCCGGCAAGACCAGCCCCGAATCCGAAGGCTTCTTCAGCAAGGTGAAGGAGATGTTCGGAGGTTGACGGTCGGGTCGCGGTAAAGATTCACGCCGTGAGCACGCAGCGCACAAGGTGGCTGTCGCCGGCCGCAAGCAGAGCGGGCGGCGCTGTCGTGCAATCGCTGCGGACGAACTTGCAGCGTGGCGCGAAGCTGCAGCCGGTCGGGACCTCGGCGAGATCGGGCGGTGCGCCGGGAATGGCCTCCAGGCGCTGGCCGCGCATCCCATCATGCACTGTCGAGGCGAGCAGGCCGCGGCTGTAGGGATGCTGGGGAGCATCGACCATCTGCTCGACACCGGCCAGCTCGACGATCTTGCCGGCATACATGACGCCGATCCGGTCGGACACCTCCACCGCCACGCCGATATCGTGCGTCACGAAGATCACGCCGAGATCGAACTCGCGCTGCAACTCGCGGATCAGCAGCAGGACCTGGATCTGCACGGTGGCGTCGAGCGCCGTGGTCGGCTCGTCGGCCAGCAGCAGGCTCGGGTTGCATGACAGCGCCAGCGCGATCATGGCGCGCTGGCGCATGCCGCCCGACATCTCGTGGGGATAGGCTTTCAACCGCTGCGCCGGCGACGGGATGCGCACCATCTCCAGCAGGTCCTTGGCACGCTTCCAGGCGTCCGTGTCGCTCTTGCCGGTGTGCCGCCGGATCGTCTCGGCAATTTGATGCCCGACGGTGAAGACCGGGTCGAATGCCGTCGCCGGCTCCTGGAAGATCATGGCGACCCGCCTTCCGCGCAGGTCAGCGAGCGCCCGGGCGCCCATCTCCAGCACCTCGTCGCCCTCCATCCGGATGCTGCCTGACCAGTTCGTGCGATGCTCGGGATGGAGCCGCAGGATCGACCGCAAGGTGACGCTCTTGCCCGAACCCGATTCGCCCAGAATGCCCAAGGTCTCGCCGCGCTTGAGCTCGAAGCTCACGCCGTTGACGGCGTGGACCGTGCGATCCGGAGTCTTGAAGGTGACGTGGAGATCGCGGACTTGCAGAAGGTCGCTCATGCGGCGGCCACCCCGTTTCCAACCGACCGGGAATGGCCGGATCCTGCGATGCTCATGTGGCAGGCCACAGACTGGCGGCCCGTGTCGGAGAGCGCCGGCTCGGCCTTGGCGCAGACATCCTCGGCAAAGGGGCAACGGGTGCGGAAGCGGCAGCCGGACGGCGGATCGATCGGGTTGGGCGGATCGCCCTGAATCGGCGCCTCGCGGGTGCGCTTGCGCGGATCCATCGATGGCCGCGCCGACAGGAGCGCCCGAGTGTAGGGATGCTGCGGATTGCCGTAGATCGCCTCGACCGGCCCCAGCTCGACGATCTTGCCGAGATACATCACCAGCACGCGGTCGCTGAGATACTGCACGACGTTGAGGTCGTGGCTGATGAAGACGTAGGTGAGGCCAAGCTCGCTCTTGAGATCGACCAGCATGTTCAGCACCTGCGCTTCGACCGACTTGTCGAGGGCCGACACCGCCTCATCGAGGATCACCAGCCGCGGCCGGAGAGCCAGCGCACGGGCGATGTTGACGCGCTGGCGCTGACCGCCCGACAGCTCGTGCGGATAGCGTTCGGCATAGTTGTCGGGGTCCAACCCGACCTTGGCGAGAAGGTCGCGCACGCGCTCGCGCGCCTCCATCGCCGGCAGGCCGTGCGCCTTGGGCGCGAAGGCCAGCGTCTCGCCGATGGTGAGTCGCGGGTTGAGCGAGGCGTAGGAGTCCTGAAAAACCATCTGCACCTGGCGGCGCAGTTCGTTCACGGTGATGCCGTGCGGCTCGTCGACCGGATCTCCGTCCAGCACCATGGCGCCCGAATCGGGCTTGATCAGGCGGATCAGCAATCGCGCCACCGTCGACTTGCCGCAGCCCGATTCACCCACCACGCCCAGGGTCTCGCCCTTGGCCACCGACAGCGTGAGATCGTCGACGGCGCGAACGACCTTGCGAGCGCGGCCGAGGATGCCGCCGCCCACGGGGAAATGCTTGCGCAGGCCCGTCGCCAGCAACAGGGGCTGGGCCGGACCGCCGCGATCGGCCGGAATCAATGCGTCCATGTCAGGCCTTCACATCCATGGCGGCGCGCAGCCCGTCGCTCATCAGGTTGAAGCAGATCGAGGTGATAAAGATCATGACGCCGGGCAAGGCGGCCAGGATCGGGTTGACGTAGATCGCCTGGCGCAGCGTGTTCAGCATCAGGCCCCATTCCGGCTCGGGCGGCTTCACGCCGAGACCGAGGAAGCTCAGGCCGGCGGCAAGGATGATGGCAACGCTGATCAGCGAAGTGGCGTAGACGAGGATCGGCCCGAGCACGTTGCCCAGCACGTGGACGCGCACGATGGTGAGCGTGCCGGCACCGCTCGCCCGCGCGGCATCGACGAAATCGAAGCCGCGCACCTGCGTGGTGACGCTTTCCGAGATTCGGCAGATTGGCGGGATGAAGACCAGGGTCAGCGACAGCAGCGTGTTCTCGGTGCCTGCGCCCATGGCGCCCGACAGCGAGATCGCCAGCAGCACTGACGGGAAAGCGTAGAACACATCCATGACACGCATGATCAGCATATTGGTGCGCCCGCCGACGAAGCCTGCGGTGATGCCCAGAAGGCCGCCGATCAGCAAGGCGCAGACGACGGGGGTCACGCCCATGAACAGTGACAGCCGGCCGCCATAGATCAGGCGCGCGAGCATGTCGCGCCCAAGCTCGTCGGTGCCCAGCAGATAGTTGGGCGAGCCGATCGGCAGGAGACGGCGGATCATCGACGTCTTGTAGGGATCGGCGAGCCCGAGCCACGGTGCCGCAAGCGACGCGGCAACGATCAGGATCAGGGTACCGGCGCAGATCAGCGTCACCGGATCGCGGCGCAGGCGGCGGCCGACGGACTTCCAGTAACCGCGCGAGGCCGAGTTCGTCGTCGCCTGCACCAGGCCGGCGCCTAGCTCGAGCGAGGGGGTCTGGATCGCCATCGTCAGCCTCGCTTGATGCGCGGATCGACCATGGTCTGGATCACGTCCACGGTGAGGTTGAGCAGCATGAAGAAGCCGGCCAGCACGAGCGTCGTGCCCTGCAGGATCGGCAGGTCGCGCCGGAAGATGGCGCTGTTCAGCAGGAAACCGGTGCCCGGCCAGGCGAACACCGTCTCGATCAGGATCGAACCGCCTATCAGGTTGCCGGCCTGCAGCCCCATGACGGCAAGGCAGGTCGGCGCGGCGTTCTTGAGCACGTGGTAGAGGATCTGCCGGTCGCTCAGGCCCTTGGCCTGCAGCGCCGTCACGAACTCCATGCTGAGTGTCTCCTTGATCGTCGAGCGCACGGTGCGCGTGACGACGCCGAGCGGGATCACCGACAGGGCGACGGTCGGCAGCACCATGTGGGCGAGATGGGCGCGATCGAAGCGCCAGCCGGTCGAATTCTCGGGGCCCATGCCCATCGGCGGCAGCACGCCCAATTCGACGGCGAAGATGATGACCAGCACGATCGCCAGCCAGAAGTGAGGCACGCTGACGCCGACCAGAGAGATCATGGTGACCAGCCGGTCGACGATGCGCGACTTGGCGTAGGCTGCAGCGGTGCCGAGGATGACGGCCAGCGTGAAAGCCAGCGTCGTCGCGGCGATGGCGAGTATGATGGTGTTGCCGAACGCCGACGAGACTTCGCTGGCCACCGAACGGCCGGTGCCGATGGAGGTGCCGAAGTCGCCGGTAAGCGTCACGCCCAGCCAGCGGAAGTATTGCACCGGCAGCGGCTTGTCGAAGCCGTAGTACTCCTTGAGCTTGTCGATCACTTCCTTGGGCGCATCCGGCGGCACAATGGCCGAGATGGGGTCGCCCGGCGCCAGGTGCACCAGCCCGAAGACCAGCAGCGATACGCCGAACGCTACCGGCACCAGGTAGATCAGCCTGCGCAGCGCATAGAGGAGCATTGGCCGTCCGCCGCTACTTCATGGTGATAGGCGTGAGATCTTGGAACCAGCTCTGGGCCTGCACGAAGCCCTGCACCTTGGGGTTCATGGCGCGCGGGTTGAGGTCGTGCGCGATATAGACCCAATAGGCTTGGTCGACGATGTAGGTATGGACGTCGGCCAGTGCCTTGGTCTGGGCGGCGCGGTCGAACGAGGTGTGGGCCTTGTCGATCAGCTCATCCAGCTTGGGATCCTTGAGAATGCCCCAGTTGGCACCGCGCGGCGGCACGAAGCCCGAATGGTAGAGGCGCATGAAGGCCGAGTAGGGATCGACCGTGGCGCGGCTGATGTTGATTCCATTGACCTGGGCCTTGGTCGACGCATCGCCGGTCACCGGCTGGAAGGAGAAGTTCACCAGCGCGTTCCACTCCATGACCTCGAACTGGGTGTCGAAGCCCACGGCGTTGAGATTCTCCTGCACGTACTCGTTCATCGGCAGCGGCAACATCTGGCCCGAGCCTGAGGTCGAGATCGCGATCTTGATCTTCGGCTTTTTGTTCGAGCCGTAGCCCGCCTCCGCCAGCAGCTTCTTGGCTGCCTCCGGGTCATACTTGATGTCGAAGCCGGGCGAGCCGAACCAGGGATGACCCGGGTAAACGGCGCCTTTGGCCTCGACCATCATCCCGCCCAAAAGCTTGGCGAGACCCGCGCGATCGATGGCGAGGTTCGCCGCCTTGCGCACGCGGACATCGGTCCAGGCCGAGCCCTCGACCATGCTGGGCTGATAGGCCCAGTTATGCGGATACTTGTTGGTGACGATGTTCATGCCACCCTGCTTCAGGCGCGGGACGGCATCGGGCGCCGGCACCTCGATCCAGTCGACCTGGCCTGCCAGCAGCGCCGCCGTGCGGGTCGCCGCCTCGGGCATCGGGAACAGCAGCACCTTGTCGAGCTTCGGCACGCGAGCCTTGTCCCAGTAGCCATCGAAGCGCGACAACTCGAGACGCTCGCGCGGTACGACACGGTCAACCTTGAACGGGCCCGTGCCGACCGGCTGCAGGCCGACCTTCACCCAGTCCTTGCCCTGCTTCTCCCAGTTGGTCGGGCTGGAATAGAAGATGTAGGACATGTCGTAGGGGAACAGCGAGTTCACCACGCGCGTGGTGAGTTCCACCGTGTGCTTGTCGACGGCTTTCCAGCCGATCAGCGTCGGCACACGGCCGCGGGCCTGCGCCGCCTGCTTGGGGTCGAACTGTGGCGACTTGTCGTTCAGGACCTTCTCGAGGTTCCACACCACGACGTCGGCGTCGAAGTCGGTACCGTCATGGAACTTCACACCCTGCCGCAGCTTGAAAGTCCACTTGGTCGGCTCGCCTTCGACAGCCGACCATTCGGTGGCGAGGCCCGGCTTGATGTCGGCGATGGTGTCGGCCTTCGACAGGTCCCAGTTCACCAGCGCGTCGTAGATCGTGTAGCCGGCAAAGCGGAAGCCCTCGAAGCCCTGGTCGGGCTGACCGGTGGTCTGCGGAATGTCCGCGGCTGTCATGCCGATGCGCAGAGTGCCCTGGGAGAAGGCAGGCAATGCGGTTGCTGCAGCAAGGCCGAGGCCCATGGCGGCAATGCGAAGGCGCTTGAACATTCGATGCTCCACTGTTCGGCGTTCCCGGAGGAACCCTTGCGGCGAAGTCATGCAAGGCCCAAGCCAAGACTTGCGCCTTCACGCTGAATGGGGCGGCATGTCACTTGCATGATCTCCACAGAAGGAAGCGACATGACGGATGCGAAGACACCACCGACGCTCGAGGAATTCTCTGCGCGCGCAACGCTCAGTGGCCTGCCGCTGACGGCCGAAGACATCGAGCATCTACACAAGGGCTATGTTGGATTGCTGCAATTGATGGAGCGCATTCCGACCCATTGGGCATGGGCCGCCGAACCGCCGCATGTGTTCCGCGCCGATGAGTAAGCCCACTTCAGCCGAGCTGACGACGCTCAGCATCGCCGAGGCCGGCCGCCTGATGACGCGCGGCGAGATCACCTCGACCGACCTCACCGAGGCCTTCCTGGCGCGCATCGAAGCCGTGGATCACAAGATCGCGAGCTACATAACCGTCACTGCCGATCGCGCAAGGATCGCCGCCAGGCAGGCCGACATGGAATTGGCCCAAGGGCTCAACCGTGGGCCGCTGCATGGCATTCCCATCGCGCTCAAGGACATCTACGAGACCGACGGCGTTCTGACGACCGGCCATTCGCACCTACGTGCCGACTACGTGCCCTCCGTCGATGCCGAGACCGTACGCCGACTCAAGGCGGGCGGCGCCGTCATGCTGGGCAAGCTCGCCACGCACGAATTCGCCAACGGCGCGATGACGCCGGACCAGCCGTTCCCGGCAGCACGGAATCCCTGGAACACCGACTATCAGCCGGGCGGCTCGTCGAGCGGCTCGGGCGCTGCCGTTGCCGCGGCCTTGTGCATGGGCGCCATGGGGTCGGACACCGGCGGCTCGATCCGCAATCCGGCCGGCTTCTGCGGCACCGCCGGCATCAAGCCGACCTACGGTCTGGTCAGCCGCTGCGGCATCTTCCCGTTGTCGTTCAGCATGGACACCGCCGGCCCGCTGGCGTGGACGGTCGAGGACAATGCTCTGATGCTCGACGTGCTGGCGGGACACGATCCCAATGACCAGGCGTCAGCCAGGACCGCCAAGGTCGACTATGGCGCGGCCACCCGTCGCCCGATCCAGGGCATGCGCATCGCGCTGGCGCGCAGCTGGTACGAGAGCGGGCTCACCGCCGACATGGCCAAGGGCATGGACGAGACGGTTCGCGTGCTGCGCGACCAGGGCGCGCTCGTCGAGGAAGTCGTCTTCCCCGACATCCGCGACTATCACATCTGCGGCCGCGTCATCATCACCGCCGAGGCGCATGCCATCCATCGGCAGGAAGTGATCGAGACGCCGGAGAAGTTCGGCTACACGACGCGACGGCGCTTCCAGCTCGGCGCCTTCATCACTGCCGAGCAGTACCTCTCGGCGGTCCGCTTCCGGCGCAAGCTGCAGATCGACACGCGAGCCGCCATGCGCGGCTACGATCTCGTCCTCGCCCCCAACCAGTGGGGACCACCCGAGAAGTTCGAGGAGCCGCAGGCAATCTTCCACTTCCTGGGCAAGGCCTCGCTCAGCATGCCGTTCAACGTCACCGGGCAACCGGCGATGACGGTGTGCTGCGGCTTCGGCAGCGACGGCTTTCCACTGGCCTTCCAGCTCGCCGGCCGACCGTTCGACGAGGCGAGCGTGTTCGCCGCGGGGGCCGCCTTCGAGCGCGCTACGCCGTGGCGATTGCGTCGCCCCGCGCTTTAGACCTCAGGAGACCGCATGATCCGCAAGACCCGACTGTCGCGCCGCTCGATCCTGGCAGGAGCCAGCGCGCTCGCGTTGCCGTCGGGACTTGCCCCGCCGGCGGCAGCGCAGGAGAAGCTCGTCCGCTACGGCATCTCGATGGCGGACATTCCGCTGACCAGCGGCCAGCCGGATCGCGGCGCCGGCGCCTACCAGTTCACCGGCTACACGATCTACGATCCACTGGTCGCCTGGGAAATGGATGTCGCCGACCGGCCGGGCAAGCTGATCCCCGGTCTCGCCACCGAATGGGCGGTGAGCGACAGCGACAAGACGCTTTGGACCTTCAAGCTCAGGACTGGAGTGAAGTTCCATGACGGTTCCTCGCTCGATGCCGATGCCGTGGTCTGGAACCTCGAGAAGGTGTTCAACAAGGACGCGCCGCAGTTCGACCAGCGCCAGGCCTCGCAGGTGCGGCCGCGCCTGCCCTCGATCGCAAGCTACAGGAAGCTTGACGACATGACGGTCGAGATCAAGACCAAGGCTGTCGACGCACTCTTCCCCTATCAGATGCTGTGGTTTCTGGTCGCGAGCCCGGCAAATTGGGAGAAGCTGGGCAAGGACTGGGCAAAAGTCGCATCGGAGCCATCGGGCACCGGACCGTTCAAGCTTGCGCGCCTGGTGCCGCGCGAGCGTGCCGAGCTGGTGAAGAACGAGGCGTACTGGAATGCCAAACGTCCGGCCAAGGCGGACAAGCTGGTGCTGATCTGCGCGCCTGAGGATTCCAGCCGTACCGCAGCACTGCTGACAAACACGGTCGACATGATCGAGACGCCTCCGCCCGACGCCGTGGCGCGGCTGAAGCAGGCCGGCATGCGCATCGAGCAGAACGTCACGCCACACGTCTGGAACTACCATCCCTCGCTGCTGCCGGGCTCGCCGTGGACCGACATCCGGCTGCGCAAGGCGGCCAATCTCGCAATCGACCGCGACGCCATCGTCAAGCTTCTGGGTGGCCTCGCCAAGCCGGCGCGGGGTCAGGTCGACCCGAGCAGCCCGTGGTTCGGCAAGCCAAGCTTTGTGCTGAAGTACGCACCCGACGAGGCCCGCAAGCTCATGGGCGAGGCCGGCTTCAGCAAGACGCAGCCGCTGAAAACCAAGTTCGTGGTGGCGTCGGGCGGTACCGGCCAGATGCTGTCTCTGCCCATGAACGAGGCCATCCAGGAAATGTTCAAGGAGGTCTACATCGACCTTGAATTCAAGGTCGTCGAGCTCGAGGCGCTCTACACGGCGTGGCGCGCCGGCGCCAAGGCCGACATGAACAAGGACGTGACGGCCAACAACATCGCCTACGTCACCTCCGATCCGGTCTACGCCATCACCCGCTTCTTCGCGTCGAACCAGGCGGCGCCGGTTGGCGTGAACTGGAGCTACTACTCGAACCCGTCCGTCGACGCGCTGATCAACGAGGTCCTGACCACCTTCGATGCCGCCAAGCAGGACGCCTTGCTGGCCAAGGTGCATGAGAAGGTGGTCGACGACGCCGTCCTGATCTGGGTGGTGCACGACACCAACCCGCATGCGCTTTCGCCCAGGATCAAGTCGTACGTCCAGGCGCAGCACTGGTTCCAGGACCTGACGACGGTCGGGGTTTGACGGAGTCAGCCGTGCCGGACGACCGCCAGGGCTTCGTCGAACTCCGAAGTCGCCGCCCCGCTCAGGAAGGAAGCAAGCGCCATCTTGCCGATGAGGCGTTGGGCCTCGGGTGAGCCGACGGACAGGCGCCCCTGCTCGACCGCCTCGGCGAAGCCGGCGCGTGTCGGCGCGTCGAGATCGGTGGCCGGAACTACCTTGTCCAGTCCGTGAGCAGCGTTGAGGCTGGCGGCACAACCATAGAAGAGGCGAGCCTGCAACCGCATCAAGGCGAGACGGGCACACTCGAGACGAACCGGCTCACGGCCAAGCCAGGAGCGAAGCAGCATCGTTTCCAGTTCCGGCGAAGCGGCAATGAAAATGGTCAAGATCGCCACATCGACCAGCGGGTCGTTGCGATAGGCCGTCTCCCAGTCGATGAACCACAGGCGCTGGCCATCGAACAGGATGTTCCCGGGATTGAGATCGTTGTGGCTTGAGACCAGAGTTTCGCTGTTCCAGCGATAGGCCGCGCGGATACGCTCGAACCCCTCGCGGTGAGGATCGAGCAAGCCCGGCGCGAACAGATCGGAGTCGAGCAGGCGATCGAACAATATTGCAATCGCGGTCGGATAGTCGACGACTGGCGGGAACGCCGGTATCGCCTGCAGCCGCGCAACAAGACTTGCGAGCTCTCGCACGAGATCCGACGCCGTGCCTGAGAAATCGGTCATGGGACGGTGCGGCACGAAATCCACAATCGCCACCGCTGCCGCGGCATCGGCATACCGCACCGCCGGCGCTATGCCGGCCTCGGCCGCCGCCTGCATGCAGACGTAGCTGCGGTGCGGATCGCGGACCTCGTCCCGTCGCGAGGATTCCAAGCGCAGCAGGTAGGGCCGGCCGCCGACCTCGACCCTGTAGCTCGAAGCCGAGGCGCCCAGGGGGATCGGTTCCAGCGACGTCACCGGCGAACGGCCGAAAGCCGCCGCCAGTGCAGTCCGCGCCCGTTCGCGGCGGTCTGCCGGAACCAGATCGGCCGGATCGCTCAGCAGCCCAGCTTCTTCGCCAGATCGATCATCGAATCGCCGACGGCATTCCAGTCGCCGTCGGCCTTGAGATCGATTTTCTGGCCAGGCCCGTGCTCCTTGGGACGCACCACGAAGCCGGTCGACAGGCCGCATTTCTGCGCCGCCTTCAGGTCACCGTTGTGGGCGGCCACCAGCATCACCTGATGTGGCTGCAGGTACATGGTCTTGACCACGCCGAGGTAGGATTCCGGATCGGGTTTGTAGTGCTTGAACGTCTCGCCGGAGAAGCAGTGATCCCACGGGATACCGCCGTTCTTGGCCATGTTGATCAGGAGTGCGACGTTGCCGTTGCTGAGGGTGGCCACGACAAGCCTCTTCTTCATCATGCCGATGCCTTCGACCGAATCGGGCCACGGCCGCAGCTTGTGCCAGAGCCGGGTGAACTCCCACGAGCCCTCCTCGCCCGGGTGCTTCAGCCCACGCTTGGTCAGGAGCATCTCGAACGCCTCTTTGTGCAGCTCGTCGATGTTGGTCCACGGCAGTTCGCCCTTGCGCACGCGATGCATCTGCGGCTGGTAGAGCCCGCGCCAGTCGTCGGCGAAGCTCGTCCAGTCGGTGTCCATGCCGTATTTCTTCCCGAGCGCGGGCAGGTCCTCGATCAGGCTGCCGCGCCAGTCGACCACCGTGCCGAACACGTCGAAGATGCAGACCCTTAGGTCCGCAGGTACTTGAGCCATGGCTGTTCCTCCGTCGTCGCAGTGTGGCGTCCGACGACGCGCTTGGGTAGGGTCCGCGCATGGCCTGGAAGCACAACACGGTGAGTGGCACCGACGGCAAGCCGCGATGCGGCTGGGCGAGCGCCGATCCGCTTTACGAGAAATATCACGACAGCGAGTGGGGTCGTCCACTGAAGGACGATCGCGCACTCTTCGAGCTTTTGACCCTGGAAGGCTGCCAGGCCGGGCTCTCCTGGATCACTGTGCTGCGCAAGCGCGAGCACTATCGCAAGGTCTATGACGGCTTCGATCCCAGGAAAATCGCCCGGTACACGCCGGCCAAGCGCGCCAAACTTCTGGCCGACCCCGGCATCATCCGCCACAACGGCAAGATCGACGCGAGCGTCAGCAACGCCAAAGCCTATCTTGCGCTGGTCGAGCGCGAGGGATCGTTCTCGAAGTTCCTGTGGAGCTTCGTTGGCGGCAAGCCGATCAAGCGCAAGCCGAAAAGCCTCAGGGACGTCCCCAGCAAGTCGCCCGAGAGCGACGCCCTGTCCAAGGCGCTGCAGGCGGCCGGCTTCAAGTTCGTGGGCTCCACCATTTGCTACGCCTTCATGCAGGCCTCGGGCATGGTCGACGATCATATCGTGGGCTGCCATCGCCATCGGGATTGAGTGATCGTGACCAAGCGTATTTTCATCGCCGCCCTCGGCACCGAGACCAACCAGTTCGTTCCGTTTCCGACCGGCCGGCGTGGCTACGAAGAGCACGGCGTGTGGCGCGGCGACGCCACGAAACATGAGCCCACCAACTTCACGGCGCCGCTGCATGTCTGGCGGAAGGAGGCGGAGCAGCGCGGCTGGACGGTGATCGAGGGCCTCGCGACCTTCGCCGCGCCCTCCGGCACCACGGTACGCGCGGTGTACGAAAGCTTTCGCGACGAGATCCTGGCCGGCATCGAGGCGGCGTTGCCGCTCGATGCGGTGCTGATCAACGTGCACGGCGCCATGGTGGCGGACGGGTACGATGACTGCGAAGGCGACCTTCTGTCGAAGGTCCGCACCATCGTCGGAGCGAAAGTGGCAGTCGGCGCGGAGTTCGACCTGCATTGCCATCTCAGCGCGCTGATGCTGGACAGCGCCGACGTACTTGTCGGCTACAAGGAGTATCCGCACACCGACACGATGGAGCGCGCGGCCGAGCTGTTCACCATCATAGCCGATGCGGTCGAAGGCAAGGTGAAGCCGGTGATGGCGCGCTACGACTGCCGCATGATCGCGCAGTATCGGACATCGGTGCCGCCGATCAGCGAGTTCGTGACTCGCATGAAATCGCTCGAGGGCAAGGACGGCATCCTGTCGGTGTCGCTGAGCCACGGCTTTTCCTTCGCCGATGTCGAGGATGTCGGCACGCGCACGCTGGTCGTTGCCGACGGCGACAAAGACAAGGCGGAAAAGCTCGCCAGGCAGCTCGGCCGGGAGCTGTGGGACAACCGGGAGCGCTATGCCACCAGGTACCTGTCGGTCTCCGACGCGATGGACCGCGCTGCCTCGCACAACCAGGGACCTCTGGTGCTGGCCGACCGCGCCGACAACCCGGGGTCGGGCGCACCCGGCGATTCCACGTTCGTGTTGCGCGCCCTGGTCGACCGGCAGCTCGGTCCGGCACTGTTTGGCGTGATGTGGGACCCGATGGCCTTCCGCATCGCCGAGGAGGCGGGCGAGGGCGCGAAGATCCGCATGCGGCTCGGCGGCAAGTCGGGTTCGGTGAGCGGCGATCCGGTCGATCTCGACGTCACGGTGAAGAAGATCGCCCGCGGCGTGCGTCAGCCATACGGTCCGGTCATGGTACCGTTGGGCGACATGGCGCTGTTGTCATCGGAACATGTCGACGTGGCGATCTGCACGCTCCGCACCCAGACCTTCCATGCCGACGCCTTCAAGGCGGTCGGCGCCGATCCGGCCGACTATCGCGTCGTGGTCGTGAAATCGGCGCAGCACTTCTACAATGGCTTCGTCGGGTTGGCGAAGGAGATCCTCTACGTGGCCTCGCCCGGCGCGGCCGATCCCGACGTCACTCGCCTGCCCTACACCAAGCGCAAGACGCCGTTCTGGCCGAAGACGGCCGATCCCTGGACGTGAACGGCAACGCACATGGCGGTCCCGCCTGGTCAAAGCAGTGGCGTCAGTGCCTCGCGCGTGGTCTTGCCTTCGACCACCGGCACGACCTCGAACTCGACGACCTCCTGCCAGTCGGCGATCCAACGCTGGAACAGGGTGATGTCGTCCGTCTCCATGAGCTGGAAGCAGCGGCCCAGGTCGGCGGTGACGTAGCTCGCCACGAACCTGAGCCCGTCGGGCAGGCCGCGGCCGGCATCGCGCAGCTTGCGGTAGACCGCCTTTCCATTCTGATTCCTGAACTGTTCGATCACCATAAACAGCATGTTCGACTCCCTTCGAATTCGATAGCTTATGCGATGCAAGTCGGAGGGGACGACATGAAGATCGCCGTTGTCGGCGCCGCAGGGCGCATGGGCCAGATGCTGGTCCGCCGCATCGCAGCGACCGAAGGCATGAGCCTGGCCAGTGCCAGCGAATCGCCCAACAGCAATGCCATCGGCCGCGACGCGGGCGAGGTCGCCGCCCTGGAAGCCTGCGGCGTCAAGATCACCGGCGACAGCGGCGCGGCCATTGCCGCTGCCAACACGGTGATCGACTTCACGGTGCCTGCCGCCACCGTCACCCACGCAAAGATCGCCGCCGAGAAAGGCGTCGCCATGGTGATCGGCACGACCGGCCTCGATCCGGCGCAAACGGCGCTGATCCACGAGGCGGCCAGGCAGGTGCCGATCATGTGGGCGGCCAACATGGCGCTGGGCGTCAACATCCTGCTGGCTCTGGTCGAGAAGACCGCTTCGATGCTGGACCCCAGCTATGACATCGAGGTGCTGGAGATGCACCATCGCCACAAGATCGATGCGCCGTCGGGAACCGCGCTGGCGCTGGGTCGCGCCGCCGCGGCCGGCCGCCAAGTCAAGCTGGAGGAGGTGTGGCGCAAGAGCCGCGACGGCCATACCGGCGCCCGCCCGTCGGGAGAGATCGGCTTCGCCACCCTGCGCGGCGGCGAGGAAGTCGGCGTGCACACGGTGATGTTCGCTGCCGCCGGCGAGCGGTTGGAGCTCAGCCACCGCTCGTTCAGCCGCGAGACCTACGCCGCGGGCGCGGTCCGCGCCGCGCAGTGGCTCGCCGGCAAGAAACCCGGACTCTACGGAATGAAGGACGTGCTCGGCCTTTAGACCGCCAAGGCGTCGAGAGGCTAAGAGTTATTCTTCGACGTCCCACTTGTGCTCATAGCGGGGTGCGCGCATCTCGGCCAGAGCGGCCTTCAGTTGGTCGGCAACACGCTCGCGTTCAGCCGGCGCCAGGAAGCGACCGATCACCGTCCGGTTGCCTCGCGAAGTCAGCACCAGCCGCTCCGCCTCGCCCAGAAGCTCGACCCGCAGCCAGTAGGCGTCGAGCCTATGCTGCTCGCGCTCGCCATCGGGCGCCACGCGGTCGATGATCAGCTCGCGGTCGGTCAGAACCAGGGTTTCGCTGCGTCGGGCATCGAGATAGCTGCGCTTGAACAGGAACCACAGCAGCCAGATGTCGAGGCCCATGAAGCCCATGACCGGCCAGGCGCCGAGGATCAGCATAGGGAGGCCAATCGCGAGGTTGGCCGCGACGGCGGCCCAGATCAGCCAGCGGAAGCCCTTTGGCGAAAGGCTGCGATGCGGCACCAGCGAGGTCGCGAAATGGACCGCCCGAGCCTCCGCTGCAGGGACTGGCGTTTCAGTCATGCTAGAAGCCTATATGGCCCTGATGAAGCAAGCCGTCATCCCGGAATTCTTCGCCCGCCTCAGCAAGGCGATGCCGGAACCCGAGACCGAGCTCGAGTACGACAACGTCTATCAACTGCTGGTCGCCGTCGTGCTGTCCGCACAGGCGACCGATGCCGGCGTCAATCGCGCCACGACGCCGCTGTTCGAGATCGTCAAGACGCCGCAGCAGATGGTGGCGTTGGGCGAGAGGAAGCTGATCAGCCACATCAAGACCATCGGCCTGTTCCGCATGAAGGCCAAGAACGTAATCGCGCTCTCGAAGTTGCTGATCGAACGCCACGGCGGCGAGGTACCGCACACTCACGAGGAGCTTCAGGCCCTGCCCGGCGTCGGTCGCAAGACCGCCAACGTCGTGATGAACGTGGCCTTCGGAGAGGCGACCATCGCCGTCGACACCCACATCTTCCGCGTCGGCAACCGTACGGGCCTGGCGCCCGGCAAGAACCCGTTGCAGGTCGAGCTGAAGCTCCTGAAGCGCGTGCCGGAGGAGTACCGGCTGCACGCCCATCACTGGCTCATCCTGCATGGCCGCTACACCTGCAAGGCGCGCAAACCCGACTGCCCACAGTGCGTTGTGAACGATCTGTGTCGTTTTGCGGGTAAGACGACCGTCTAGATGGGGGTCATCCAGCAAGACGCATCGCGAGTTGCTTCATTGCTTCCCTGAGCTGGAACTGAGCCGCAGCTCTCCTAATCACCACCATCTTGCCCGGGTACTTTAAGGAGCAAGGAAAGCGCCTTCATGGCCTTCTGATTTCCCAACAGCCCCAGATGCCGGTCGGTCTTGCTAACCACATTCTCATCCTGGCCCACGATCGGAGTGACAAGCAGAAGACGGTCCGGCACAACCTCCCGGAGAAGCTGCTCGAACTCAGCTGTGTATTGCCAATACTGCCCGTGCAGATCCCGGATACAGACGATCGATCTGGACAACAGGTCAAAGTCCGACCTGATTGGATAAAAAACCCTGAAGGCAGCGCCGTTTGCACGAGCAGTCTGCTCGAGCCGAGCAAACAGGAGGCGAGTTATGTCCCTCTGATAAGCGTTGAGCGCCGAATCGGGTCTCGTCAAAGGCGAGAAATGCGTGCGCCCGTTGGCAATGTCCTCAACTGTCTTGAGCGTATATTTCTTTTGGTGATCGATCGCGAATATTTCGGCGAAGTATTTGCCCTGGTCTATCTCGATCGCGCCTTCGCAGCCTAGTTGCTGATTGGGAACCGCCGCATCTGGCAGGCGCTTCTTCCACCGTTCTGCAACAAGCTTGTTCGGCGCAGAATCATGAAGCACGGTTAAGGTGAATTCGGCGAGCGCGGATCCACCGAGGTAAAAGTCGGCGCCGAAAAAGGGCCCAGCTAGTACTTTATTCTGATTGATGAATGTCGGCTTGATTGGACCTGCCTCGGAAATGGCGTTGCGGTCGGCAAACGTGTTTTCCCAGAAATCGTTACCTGGTGTCGCCCACACGACGACCAGGTCGGCCCGGTAGCGTTCGAAATAGCTGGTAAGTGCGAGGAGCTGTTGATCTTGCCCCCATCCGCTGGCCGCCAAAGAAAACACTTTGACGCTTCGCCCAAACTTCGCAACCAGCTCACGCTGAAGCAGGGCTTCCGGCATCTGCTCCGGCGGCCCGAATGGCCACTCAACCTGACTATCGCCAACGAGTACAACGACGAGATCATCGTCTGAGTAAGAGAACGTTTGTCCGCGCAGTCCAAACTCATTTGGTTGCTCGGCTTTTCCACCAGGCCGCAAATGCCTCAGCGGCGAATCAGCCCAGCCCCATCCGGTTTTCACAGGGGGTAGTACAATTCGAGCGGCACCTTCGGCTACGAGAAGAGAGACAATCGTCGCCACTACAACTAACAGTACATTTCGAAACATTCGGCAGGCCGACAGCAGGTTAGGTCAGAAGCACGCCATCGCTACGGTCAACGCCGGGGTTGAAACGTATCGGTCGGCCAGAGAAAGCGACGGCGTCCAATCTTCCGATACGGTGCATTTTCGTCTTGGCAACCGACGCCCGCCAGCAATGCTGCACCCGTAGAATTTTGCGCAGCGCCAACCTAACGCGCTTCGCAGCCATGTCAATTTCCCACTATGCTTCAGCAGACGTTTCGCTTGGACTTCGGAGGATCTCATGCGTCCTGAGAACGCGCTTCACCGCTGTCGGATCATCGCGCTCGCTGCGACCCTGCTGTGGTCAGTTGGCTCCGCCGCACAGCAGGAAGCGGCAGGCGCGCGGGACTTCCCGCTGATCAAGCGCTACGAAGGGTCGCGCCTCATCGGTTACGAAAGCCGCCCTTACGATGCGGCCAAGCTGATCGTCGGCAAGCTCACACTGGGTGACAACGGCCAGCCAGCTTCAG
>CADECW010000127.1:0-5251 GCA_902825855.1 uncultured Rhodospirillales bacterium
TGCGCCATACTTTTGCCGCTGTTCATTCTGCTTACGCTGCTGTTCTTCCGCTGAACTCCGCTCTTGGAGTGCAGAGTATCTATCAGTCGCGTACGCACATCGCACTTGATGTGTACCTGCCCGCGCCCGAATATGTCCCTGAGCGCGCGGACGTCATGGGCTATGCTGAGGATGAAGCGTAGCCTCGTCAGAGTGCCGAACAGAAGAAAAGTGAAGTACGCGAACGGGAGGAAACCAATGCTCAGAAGGACCTTGTTGGGCGGTGCAGGCGCATCGGCGCTGGCAATGCCAGCGCTCTTGCGAGCGCAAGAACCGATCAAGATGCGCCTGTCCTTGGACACTTCCGCGACGCATACGCGGACTATACAGATGACTGCCTTCGCCCAGGAGTTGGAGAAGGTCGCCAGCGGCAGGATAAAAGTCGAGGTGTTCCATTCGGCGCAGCTCTTCCGTGATCGCGACGTCGGCAAGGCGCTGCGCCAGGGCGGCGCGGAGATGGGCGTGCCCGGGCCGTGGAACCTGACCGGCATCGAGGCCAACCTCGACATCACGCAGTCGCCCGCCTTTTACGGCCGCACCGCGACCGAGGTTTACAAGGTGATCGATGGAGAGGTCGGCAAGAAGCTGAACGCCATGCTGGAGAAGAAGCTTGGCGTACACATCGTCGGAAAGTGGCTTGATCTAGGCGCCTCGCACACGTTCTCCACCGCAAAGTCGCTCAACGTGCCGGACGATCTCAAGGGGCTGAAGATCCGTACCTCGGGCGGCGCCGGCCAGATGGTCCGGGTCAAGTTCTTCGAGGGCGTGCCGAATTTTACGGCCTGGCCCGACGTGCCGCTGGCCCTGAGCCAGGGTACCTTTGATGCTCTGTTCACTACCAACGAGAGCGTGAAGTCGGCCAAGCTCTGGGACTCCGGCGTGAAGTACGGCCTGCAGGATCACCAGTTCTTCGCCCAGTACATCCCGATGGTAAGCGAAGCCTTCTGGAAGAAGCTCGGGCCCGACCTGCAGAAGACCATCACCGACATGTGGGCCGCCAAGATCGGCGGCTGGCGGACCGACATGGCCAAGAGCCAAGCCGAGTCGGTCGACATCATGAAGAAGGCCGGCATGACGATCGTGGACCCCGCGGCCGGCGTGCTCGAAGGAACGCGCAGGAAGCTGATGGCCACCCAGGATGCCGTCATCAAGGAGCTCAAGCTCGATCCCGCTCTGGTCGCCGAGGCCAACGCCGCCCTTGGCATCTCGGGCAAGAGCTGATCCGGCGGCGGGGGCGCCCGCGACGGCAGGCGCCCTTCCTTCCTTGGCAACATGATGGGGAGCGGCGATGCGTGTGCTCGACGCGTGGGACAGGCTTGAGCGCTGGCTGATCGGGCTGCTCGGCGGAGTGGGATTGCTCATCTACCTGACGCAGATCGTCGGCCGATATCTGACGACAGAAATCGACTTCTCCGCCGGTGAAGAACTCACGATCTACATAGTCATCTGGGCGACCTTTCTCACCGCCAGCCTGCTGGTCAGGGAGGATGGCCACGTCCGCGCCGACCTCCTGTTGCGCATGTTGCGGCCCGAGCGGCAGCGCTGGGTCGAGATCGCCAACTGCGGCATCGCGCTCGGCTTCTGCCTGGCCCTTACTTGGTACGGCTGGCTGGTGGCTGCCGACTCCTACGATCTCGGCGAGCGCAGCAACACGGTCCTGAGCTTCCCGATGTGGGTCTACTACGCGGCACTGCCGGTCTCGGCTGCGTTGATGTCGATCCGTTACGCGCGCCGGCTGTGGCAATTCTGCTTCGCCTTCGACCCGGCGACCATGGAAGTCCATTCGGGGCGCGAATAGCCATGACCAAGCTGTTCGCCGCCATCTTCTTCGTGCTGCTCGGCATGGGCCTGCCGATCTGGCTGGTCTTGGGCGTTTCGGCCGGCACCATGTTCGCCGTCGAAGGCAAGCCGCTGGTCGGCATCGCCCAGAAGATGCTCGACGAGCTCAATTCGACCACGCTGCTCGCAGTGCCCTTCTTCGTCATGGCCGCTTCCTTCATGCAGCGCGGCGGTATCGCCAAGGCGCTGGTCGACGTCGCTGCCGCCTGGGTCAGCAACGTGCGCGGCGGCCTGGGCGTGGTGTGCGTCGTGGCCTGCGCCATGTTCGCAGCGATCTGCGGCTCGAGCGTTGCCACCGCGCTCGCCATGGGCACGATCCTGATCCCGGCCATGATCGACCGGAAGTATGACCGGCCGTTCGCGCTCGGCGTCACCGCCGCATCGGGCACGCTCGGCATCCTGATCCCGCCGAGCCTGCCCCTGATTCTTTATGCCATCATCGCCGACGAATCGGTGCCGCGCCTCTTCCTGGCCGGCGTCGTTCCCGGCTTGATGCAGGCCGCCCTCTTCATCCTCTACGTGCTATGGTACGGCCGACGCAAGAACTTGGCGCGCGAGCCGCGCCGCTCCCCCGAGGAATTCCGCCGCGTCAACATCGACGCGCTCCCCGCGCTGTCGCTGCCGGCAATCATCGCCGTCGGCATCTACGGAGGCTGGGTGACGACGACCGAGACGGCGGCGCTGGCCGCCGCTGTCGCCATGCTCATCAGCCTCTTCTACTACAAGGGCTTCAAGCCGTCCGAGACGCTGTCGGTGATCGGCGAGTCGATCAAGAATGCTGGCACGATCATGATCATCATCGCCACGGCGCTTGCGTTCGGACACTGGATCACCGAATCGGGCATTCCCGCCGCTCTGGTGCAGTCCATCCGCGACAACGGCTTCACCGCTTGGCAATTCCTGCTCGCCATCAATATCATGTTGATCATCCTCGGCATGTTCCTCGAAGTGGCGTCGATCCTTCTGATCGCCATGCCCATCCTCATCCCGGTCCTGAAGCCACTTGGCATCGATCCGATTCATTTCGCAATCGTCGTTGTGGTCAACATGGAACTCGCCTTGATCACCGCGCCGGTGGGCTTGAATCTCTATGTTTTGTCTGCAGTCTCAAAGACTCCGATTGGTCTTGTCATCAAGGGCGTCAACCCTTTCCTCGTGTTGATGATCGCCCTGTTGATCGTGATAACATACGTTCCTGAGATCAGTATGTGGCTCCCGCGACTGGTCTACGGTTAGGGTCCAGACTCATTAGATCCACCATACGATAGCAGCTGCGAGGCAGACCGAGGCGAGAAAGACTCGGGCTAAGCTGTCGTAGCGCGTGAAGATGCGGCGGAAGTCCTTGAGGCGACCAGAAGCGGTTCTCGATGCGATGTCGTTGCTTGTAGGATTTTTTGTCGAAGCTGAAAGGCTGCTTTCGGTTCGACTTGTTCGGCACAACCGGCTTAGTGCCGCGCCGTTTCAGCCACTGTCGCAGTTCGGCGCTGTCGTAGGCCTTGTCACCTAGCAGTTTGATGGCTGCCTTGGTACGGCGGATCAGACGCTGAGCCGGCGGACAATCGTGGGCCTCACCACCGGTCAGGAGGATGGAAAGAAGACGGCCCTTAGCATCTGCCAGTGCGTGGATCTTCGTATTGCGCCCTCCTCGTGAGCGGCCAATCGCCTGTTTCTGCTCCCCCCTTTTCTGGCGCCCGACGCAGAGCGGTGGGTTTGACATATGTGCTGTCAATCATCTGGGTCGCCGCCGATCGACTGCGATGGGCAAGCTCCTTGAACAACCTCTCCCAGAACCCACGCTCGGCCCACCGCGCGAAGCGATTGTAGACCGTCGTCGGCGGACCGTACTCGGGTGGGCAATCCTTCCAACGACAGCCACTCTTCAGCACATGCAGGATGCCGCTGATCACCCGTCGATCATCAACACGCTCCTTGCCTCGCACGTCGCTTGGCGGATGCGGTTCGATCCGTGACCACTGTTCGTCGTCAAGCCAGAACAGGTTGCTTCGCATCTTCCGTGCTCCCTGCCAGCACAGAATCACTAAGCGATTCCCCTCAACGACTTTATTGGGCTTCGACCCTTAGTATGTGCAACGGCGTGTCATCCAGGTCGAGAATCCAACGCACACAGATGCCGCCATCGTCTTCATCGGCCGACAGATCGCAGGGAGCGCCGCCGTGGTCTCGATCAAGCCCCTTCACGGACGTCGCCCGGAGCTGTTCGCCCACGCAAGGCGCTAATCAGGTCGATCGGCAGGGGGAACTCAATTGTTGAGCTCCTTTCTCCTGCGATGTTCGCCGGCGTGCCGAGATAGTGCAACTGCATCGATTCCGGCGACGCGCCATGACGGCGCCTGCTCCACCAGCTTCTCGGCGGCCTGCAGTTCGCCTTCGGCGTCGATGATCTTGGCCGGGCGCAAGCGCTCGGCCTCCGCCTGCCGGGCGATGGCGCGGACCTTCTTCTCGTCAAGATCGATGTGCTTGAGCTCGACGTTTGACACCTTGATGCCCCAGGCGCGTCGGTCTGCTCGTCGAGAATGCGCTGGACGTCGGCGTTCAGCCGATCGCGCTCGGCCAACATTTGGTCGAGCTCGTGTTGGCCCAAACCTGAGCGTAGCGTGGTCTGCGCCAGCTGGCTTGTCGCCTGATCGAAGGCCTCGACTTGGATGATGGCCTTCTCGGGCTCGATGACGCAGTAATAGACCACGGCATTGACGCGCACCGAAACGTTGTCGCGCGATATGACGTCCTGCGGCGGCACGTCGAGCACGCGGGTGCGCAGATCGACCCGCACCATCTGCCGAACGAGTGGAATGACAAAGATCAGCCCGGGCCCCCGGCGCCCTGCAGCCGGCCCAGCGTGAACACACGCCGCGCAGAACAATCTGGACAACGACCGGTAGGACATAGGCAAGGAAATCCAGGTTCGGCATCGTCATGTTCCTTCCTTGGGTTCGACGTGCAGCGTCAGCCCGTCGCGCCGCGCCGCGCACTGGCGTGCCGGGCGAGAGAGAAGCAGTAGCGCGCCGACCAGACCTCGCCGTGCACGCGGATGTGTCCCTGTCCGTCCTGCCAGTCGAGCACCCTGCCCTCGAGTCCGATCATCTCCTCCGCTCCTGTCGCGACCTTGCGGGGGCGCACGCGCAGGATCACGCCGAGCAGGCCGACGAACAGAAGAGCGTTGGTGGCCGCTGCGCCGACAACGACCGGCCATGCGACGGCGAAATCGATGTCGGCGCCTGCGGGATCGAACAGAAACAGTCCGCCGAGGATGAAGGAGACGACGCCGCCCAGACCCAGCATGCCGATTCCCGGCGTGAAGGCCTCGGCCGCCATCATGCCGATGCCGAGCGCCAGCAGGGCAAGGCCGGCTAGA
>CADECW010000127.1:5351-10234 GCA_902825855.1 uncultured Rhodospirillales bacterium
AGCTGCGCCAGGCTGCGCAGGTAAGCTACGGTGTCGTTCAGCACCTTGCGCTTCATCGCGGTGCCCGCCTCCCTTTCCGGCTTGTCGTCGTCGCGCCGCGGTTGCGGCGTCGGAGCAGGCGGGGCACCCATTTGGACCGGCGTGGCTGCGCCGAGATGCGTCCCCGGCGTCATGGCTGCGACATGGGCCGCGTAGGAAATGTAGGTGCCGGCGCTGGCCGCGCGAGCGCCGCTCGGCGCGACGAACACGGCGACCGGTACGGGATAGGCCAGGATCGCCTGGATAATCTCACGCGTTGCCGAGACCAGCCCACCCGGTGTGTCCAAGCGCAGAACGACGAGCCCCGCCCGTTCGGTACGCGCACGCGCGAAGACTTCGTCAAGCAGGTGCCCGGTGCCCTCTCCGATCGCACTCTTGATGTTGACGACGATGACCGGTGCAGGCGCCACTCGCATTGGGACGGGCTTATCTGTCGCCGGTTGTGCATGCCCGGGTCCAGAGAGGAGAGCGACCCACAGCAGCACCAATACCAAGCAGACCCGTGGGAAGAACATCATCGCCTCCCATTCGAGCGCTGCACGGCAACAGATCAAAAACCGTAGCCCGACCACATCCACGCGACAAGGCGAGCGCGTGGATTGCGCAAGGCTCAGCCGCCGGACGTCCCCGGCAGGTCCGCACTGACCGCGGGCTCATGAACGGTGTCATCGGCGGAGCAGGTCAACGCCTCATGCCGCATACAGCCGCAGTATCCCGTATACCACTGCACCGCCCAGGAGCATCGCGGCGATCACTGAAAGGACGAAGAGCTGAGCGCGGTCCATCGGCCTCACTCTGCAGGCTTGGTTTGTCGCACGACGCGTAGCTTCTGGCTGAGCAGAACGAGACCCAGCACGCCGAGCCCAATCACGTCGGTGATCACGTTCGGATCGATCAGCAGCAGCGCCGCCGCAAACAGCAGAAGCCGTTCGAGCAAGTTGGCGGCACGCAGGAAATAGCCTTCCATCGAGGCAGCCAGAGCCACCACGCCGATCGTGCCGGTGATGACCGCTCGGAGGATTTCGTCCCACGTGCCAGAGAACAGCAGGGCGGGGTTGAAGACGAAGAAGAACGGCACGATGAAGCCAGCGGCAGCGAACTTCACTGCCTGCACACCGGCACCCCACAAGCTCGCTCCACCGATCGAGGCGGCGGCATAAACCGCCAGAGCGACCGGTGGAGTCACCGCCGACAAGCACGAGAAATAGAACGCGAACATGTGGGCGGCCATCGGCTCGACACCGAGCTTTATGATCGCTGGCACCAGCAGGGCAGCCTGCATGATGTAGGCCGGTGTGGTAGGCATACCCATGCCGAGAACGATGCCGGCCATCATGGTAATCAGCAGCGCCAGCAGCAGATAACCGTAGGTGAAATCGATGAGAAATGCGGTGAAGCGCAGGGCCAGGCCGGTTTGCAGCACGATGCCGATCACGACCCCGGCGCTGGCACAGGCCATCGCGACGGGAACGGTGTGCACCGCGCCGTCGCGCAACGCTTCGAGGCATGCCCGGGCGCCGAGCCCAGTGGCTGGCCGCAGCCAGGAGATCACGACCAGCGCTCCCGTGGCGATGATCGCGCCGTAGGTCGGCGTGAACCCCATGAGCAGCAGCCCCAACAGCACGACCACCGGCAGAAAGAGATGGGCCTGCTTGACCATTATCTGGCCGAGGATCGGCAGCTCCTCGCGCGGCAAGCCCTTCAGCCCCGAGCGAACTGCATTGAAGTGGATCGCCGCGAACAGGGCGCCGTAATAGAACAGCGCGGGTATCGCTGCGGCGACCATCACCTCTGTGTAGCTGGCGCCCAGGAACTCGGCCATGACGAACGCCGCCGCCCCCATGATCGGCGGCATGATCTGGCCGCCTGTCGACGCCACCGCTTCGATCGCGGCAGCCGCCTCGGGCTTGAAGCCAGTCTTTTTCATCATCGGGATTGTGAGCCAGCCGTCGACCATCACGTTGGCTACCGCCGAACCCGAGATGGTGCCGAACAGGCTGGACGAGACGACCGCCACCTTGCCCGGGCCGCCGCGCGCGCCGCCGGCAATGGCATTGGCGAAGTTCATGAAGAATTGGCCTGCCCCCGAGCGCTCGAGGAAGGTGCCGAAGATAATAAACAGGATGACATAGGTGCCGGCAACCTGCAGCGGCACGCCGAACACCCCCTCTGTTGTGAACCAGCTCTGGTCAATGGTGATCTCGGCGCTGAGCCCGCGATGGTGCAGAAAGCCGAACAGCCAGTTGCCAGCCAGCCCATACACCAGGAAGACGATGGCCACGATCGGCAGAGATGCCCCAATGGTGCGTCGTGTCGCCTCCAGCACCAGCAGGATGCCAATACCGCCCACCGCCATGTCCAAAGCCGTGAGTGGGTGCGCGGTGGGAAAACGGTTCACAACGTAATCGTAGTTTACGAACATGTAGCCGATGCAGCCGAGCGATAGCACTGCCAGGCCGAGATCAGACCACGGCACTCGCTCGGGCGTCTGGTTCTTACGTGCCGGCCACAGCAAGAACGACAGCACCAGGCTGAATGCGAGCGTGATGAACAGGAGCGCATGCTGGTCGGGGGCGTAGACCGTCAGCCGCGCATAGACATGGTACGCTGACATCGCCACGGCGATTGTGGCGACGACCAAGCCGGCATAGCCTGCGAGCTTGCGCACTGTCGCTGGCCGCTACTTCTTCAGCAGGCCGGCTTCACTGTAGTACTTCTCAGCGCCCGGATGGTAGGGCATGCCGAAGTTTTGCGCCATCTCGGCGGGTGCGATGTCCTTCATGGTCTTGACCACGTTGGCGAACTCGGCACGCCCTTCGATAATCGCCTTGGTGACCTTGTAAATGACCTCGGGCGGAGTGCGAGAGGAGGCCATCAGGACGGTCGGTGATTGGAAGGTGGCTACATCGGCGGTAATGCCCTGCTCCTTGTAGGTCTCGGCCTTGACCGTGAAGGGCACGAAACCGGCGTTGATCTTTACGAGCTCGGCCAGTTCGGCCGGCGTCACGCCGATCATGCGCAACGGCATGGCTGAGCCGAGATCGAGCACGAACGAGGCCGGCACGACGGTAAACCAGCCCGTCGCCATCGCCTGACGGTTCTTTACGGCCTCAGCATTCGACGACACTGGACCATAGCTCTTGGGCCCGAGGTCATTCAGAGTCATGCCATTGATCTTCAACAGATACTCCCAGCCCGCGGCCAGGCTTGTGTTGCCGCGCGCCGGCAGGGCTACCGGCTTACTCTTGAGATCCTTGACGCTCTTGATGTCGCTATTTGCCGGCACTACGAGCTGCCAGACGTTGGGGTAGAAGTTGGCGATGAACAGTGCCTTGTCGGTCGGCTTGCCGGCAAACTGTCCTTCGCCCTTGCGAGCATCAGCTACGACAGTCGTCATCGACCAGCCGAGATCGGCCTTGTCGGTGCGGATCTTCTCCATGTTGACCAGCGCCGCGCCCGGCTCGACCTGGACGTTGAGGTCGGGCACTCGCGTGTTGATGACCTGTGACACCGAGGCGGCAAGCGGTGTCCAGCTTCCACCGGTGGGGCCGGCGCTGAATACCAGCTCGGTTTTCTGCTGAGCATGGACAAGTGCGGGGACTGCGGCGATCAGCGCAGAGGAAAGCAGAACGCGTGCGAGGCGCATGGCGCCCGCCATCTTCTTCGTCATCATTGCCTCCCTGTGAAGTCGCATCGTCCTCATGGTGTCGGCTCGCCGAAAGTCGGCGGTTCGAAGCACGGGCAACGCGTTTCTTCTGCTTGCCGGAAGGCTAGCTGGCGATTGGGAAGAGTGTCAAACGGCAAAGAGGCAGTCCCAAGTGCCGGCCGGCGTCATGGCATCGCGCACAATGCAGGCGTCATGCCGCAAGGTGGACGGGCAGCCGTACCAGTGCGCGTATGCCGAGGCGCCGACGCCACGTAATCGCCCCTTCCTCCACCGCGAGGCGCGTGTTTGGAAAACGTGCCAGAATGCGTTCGAAGGCAATCGCGGTCTCCACCCGAGCGAGCTGGAAGCCGAGGCAGAAGTGCGCCCCCGTGCCAAAGGAAAGGTGCGGGTTCGGATGTCGCGAAATGTCGAAACGATGAGGGTCCTCGAACTTTGCTGGATCGCCGTTCGCCGCAGCCAGGAACCCCGCGAGAATGTCACCGCGCCGGAATTGCCTTCCTTGCCAGACCACATCGCGCGTCGCGAAGCGCGGTTTGGTCATCTGCACGGGCGACACGTAGCGCAGGCATTCCTCGACGCACGATGCCAGCTGGCTCGGATCACTCCGCAACCGACGCCATTGATCCTCATTTGACAGCAATGCAAACAGCCCGCCGGAAATCAGATGGGTGGTGGTTTCCTGTCCAGCCCCGAAGAGCAGAAAGATCATCGAGACCAGTTCGTCCTCGCTCAGCATTTGGCCGTCCGCTGACGCATCGCGCAGCGCCACGATCAATCCTTCAGGCAGAGCTCCGCCACCCGGTCGAGAGACACGCCGAAGATGGCGGACGACGCGGAGCACGCCGGGAACAGCGCGAATGACCGCGCCGAGACTGGCCGTGTCCTTGAGCCCTCCCAGCCAACCCCGAAACCGAGCGTGATCTTGCTCCGGCAGGCCGAGCATCGCGCAGATGACCGCGAGCGGCAGATCCCTGCAGAATTCGGCCATGAGGTCAGCATCTTTCCTTCCTTGCAGTCGGTCGAGGAGCCGGTCGGTGATGTCCGTGATCATCGGTCTCATCGTTTCGATCATACGGCGCTGAAACGCCTGGTCGACGAGGCCGCGCAGGCGGCGATGCTCAGGGTCATCGTAGCCGAGCATGTTCAGCGCCAGTAGGCTGATCGTCCTCGGCAGTAC
>CADECW010000127.1:10334-18639 GCA_902825855.1 uncultured Rhodospirillales bacterium
GGTCATCGTAGCCGAGCATGTTCAGCGCCAGTAGGCTGATCGTCCTCGGCAGTACACTGAGTATCCACGTTGCCGGGATCGCGGGCGAATGTCTGATGATCCTTCAACAGCATTGTGCAGGCATCATGTGTCAAGGCAAGCCATGTGCGCCCAACGATTGGCAACCTCACGTGGATCAAAGGACCTTTGGCTCGCATGCCGTCCAGGGTAGGGAAAGGGTTTGCATGGAAGGCCGGCGACAGGATGTCGAAATCGCGAGTCCCGCTCATGGTCATCACTCCAGCGCTAAGGCAGCTGTCCCATGGAAAACACCTTCCGTGGGCAGCTCAGTCGACGTTCGAGAACCGGAAGATTGGAACGAAAGAGCGATATTCGCAGTACGCACTCGCAAATCGGGCCGGGCCGGCCAATCGAGCGTCCTGATTCACTGCCACAAGCCGGCTGGCGAAAGGCGACAACGATGGGCTATGCTTCAGCATAACAACGAAGAAGACGATCGAGACATCAATTAGGGAGGAAAGTATGCGTCGTATCGTGGCGGCAGCTGCGGCTGCAGCGTCCCTGATGGCTTGCGCGAGCGCCAGCGCTCAGGCGGTAGACCAGAAGAAATTTAACGTCGTGGGGACGTGGAACTTCCTGACCAATTGGAAGGCGCTCGAAGTGCCGTTCTGGGAGAAGGAGCTTCCGGCGGCATCCGGAGGGAAGCTGTCGGGCAACATCAAGTCCGTAACCGAGTTGAACCTGAAGGGCACCGAGGTCCTGCGCCTGCTCAAGAGCGGCGTTTACGACTTTGCAGCGGCGTTGCCGATCTATGTCGACGACGGCGCAGCGATCGTCGAAGCGGTCGATATCGCGGGCGTGGCGCATTCCTTCAAGATGAGCCGCGACATTATCGACGCCTGGATGCCGGAGATGCAAAAGGTGATGCGCGAGCGGCATGGCGCGATGGTGCTGGGTACCTTCACGTGGCCAGAGCAGAATTTTTACTGCCGCGGCGAGATCAAGAGCGTCGAGGATCTCAAGGGCAAGAAGGTGCGCGTCCAGGGCGCCTCGCAGGCCGATCTGGTGAAGGGCTTCGGCGGCTCCGCGGTAACGATCCCCTTCGGCGAAGTGGTGCCGGCACTCGAGAAGGGCGTGGTCGATTGCGGCATCACCGGCACCATGCCGGCCTACAAGGCCAAGTGGCACGAGGTCACCGATACGTTGTTCCGCTTGCCGGTGGGCTTCACGGCCTCGGTCTGGGTGGTGAACGTTAGAACGTGGGACAAGCTTTCGCCGGCGACCCAGGACCTGATTCGGAAGGAAATGGCCAAGCTGTCCGATCAGTCGTGGAAGGTCGTTGAAGCAGAGAGCGACGAGGGGGTCGCCTGCACGACCGGGACGGGGAAGTGCTCGGCCGGAACGCCGGGCAAGCTCAAGCTCGTCACGCCCTCGAAGGCCGATACCGCGGCGCGTGACAAGGTATTGAACGAGGTCGTGCTGCCTGCCTGGGCCGCCCGCTGCGGCCCCGAGTGCGCCAAGAAGTGGAATGACACGATCGGATCGAAGTACGAACTGGCGGCAAAGGCCAAGTAGGATCCGGTCGGAACACAGTCTCCGCGTCAGCACCGATGCGGAGGCACTAGCACCAATGGAAAGAGTCTGGAACCTGACGGCCAAAGTCTCGCGCGCTTTCGCTTGCCTGGGCGGGCTGCTGCTGCTGCTCGCCGCCGTCCTGGTCTCGGTCGAGGTCGTGTCGCGCAAGCTCTTCACGATGGTCTATTCGGGCTCCGACGAACTGGCCGCATATTTGTTCGCGGTCGGCACCACGTGGTCACTGGCACATGTGCTGGTGACCCGCGGCCATGTGCGCATCGATGCGCTCTACCGCCACCTGCCGCTGCGCGCGCGCGCCGCGCTCGACATCGTGGCGCTGCTGATGCTCGGGATCCTGGCGCTCGCCATGCTCGATTGCGGGTTCGACCTCACGCAGTCGAACTACGTCGAATGGAACCGCTCCAACACGCCGCTGCGCACGCCCCTGTCACTGCCACAGACACCGTGGCTGTTCGGGCTCATCCTCTTTGTCGTCTCGATCGCCGTCGCCCTGGTGCGATCGCTGACAGCTCTCGGGCGTGGCGACTACCACACCGCTAACCAGACTGCCGGCGTCTCCTCGCAGGACGAGGAGATCGAGAGTGAGCTTGCCAGTCTGGGTATCGCCAAGGTGCGTGCCCCATCGCCGTCAGATCGGAGGAAGTAGCCCCGAATGCTTGTCAACGCCCTCATCATGCTGGTCGTCATGCTCGCCATCAGCGTGCCCATCGCCGCCACCATGGGCGTGCTCGGCCTGGCGCTGAACCAATTCTACTCCTCGATGCCGCTCTATCTCGCGATGGGCGAGATACTCTGGAACTCGAGTTCCGAGTACATCCTAATCGCCATTCCGCTCTTTATCATGCTGGGCGAGATTCTGTTGCGCTCCGGCATCGCCGAGCGAGTCTACGGCGCGATCGCGCAGTGGCTATCGTGGCTGCCGGGCGGCCTGATGCATGCCAATATCGGCACCTGCACTATGTTTGCCGCCACTTCGGGTTCGAGCGTGGCAACCGCGGCGACCGTGGGCGTCGTCGCCTTGCCGCAGATCGAGCGGCGCCGGTACGATGAACGGTTGTTCCTTGGCACGCTGGCGGCTGGCGGGACGCTCGGCATCCTCGTGCCGCCGTCGATCAATTTCATCCTCTATGGGCTGCTGACGAACACGTCCGTGCCGCGCCTCTACCTCGCCGGCATGGTGCCGGGCGTCGTGCTCGCCGCGCTTTTCATGGCGTACGTGTTGGTGGCCTGCCTGGCCCGTCCCGCGAAGGGCGGGACGCCGATCGAGACTTCATGGCGGCAGCGGATTCTCGTGCTGAAGGAGCTGATCGCGCCGCTGTTCATCTTCCTGGTCGTGGTGGGCTCGATCTATGCCGGATGGGCGACGCCGACCGAGGCGGCTTCCCTCGGTGTGCTGGCGGCGTTGCTTCTCGCCGCCCTGGAACGCACCCTGACCTTCGCCATGATGCGTGCCGTACTCGAAGGAACCATGCGCACCACGGCGATGATCATGCTGATCATCCTGGCTGCCCAGTTTCTGAACTTCGTATTGGCTTCCATCGGATTCACCGACGGCATGGGCAAGCTGATAGACGGACTGGGGCTGGGCAAGTACGGCACGCTTGTGCTGGTCATCGTCTTCTATCTGGTGCTTGGCTGCTTCATGGAGACGATCTCCATGATGATCCTGACGACACCATTCATCTTTCCTATCGTTACCAATCTCGGCTGGGATCCGATCTGGTGGGGCATCGTGCTGACTGTTTTGATCGAGGCGGCCCTGATCACGCCGCCGGTCGGTCTCAATCTCTATGTCGTCCAGGGGATGCGCGAGCGTGGCCCCATTGCCGACGTCATCTGGGGTGCCATGCCATTTGTCGGCGCCATGCTATTGCTGATCGCTGCGCTGATGATCTACCCCAACTTGGCGCTGGGCCTGCCTAAGCTTGTGATGGGTTGATGCCGCATCGTCACGTTGCTTTCGCCGAGGATGATCTCGGGCCAGATCATGCACAAAGCGAGCGCAACCATCTTCGCGAGGCGGCGTGAGGTTGCATCAACCCATTTTTTGCGGGACCGTTGGCACGATGCACTCGCCTTCGGGCATCGGCCGGTGATCCTCTGGCGGCATCGGTTCCGGTGTCACTTGGACAGGCTCCCCGGTTTAGCCGCACTTGTCGCAGATCGGGCGCTCCGAAACCGCATTCGGTATCCCGGTGTGGAGGCCGCGCTCGGGCGACAGGCGGTGCGATCCGCAGGCTGGGCAAGTCTCCGGGACCTTGCGCACGTGGCGAATGACAAGATTGGTGACGGCCGCTTCCGCGTCGCGCCAAAGCGGGCGCTTGGTGTGCGTCAGCCAGTTGGTGAAGTCCCAGGCCGACTTCAGGAGGTTTTTGAAAAGGCTGCGGCGCTCCGCATGCGCCGCGCCGCCCAGCGTGGTGTTGCAGATGTGGTCTGCCCACGTCAGCGCGTTTCGGCGGCTCTTCGTGCGCAGTTCACGGCACCACGCCTTTTGCCGCCCCGACGAAGCTAACCATTGCGGAGACGAGGCCGACATGGAATGTGATGGCCAAGTCCATGTTGGGGAACTGATCTTGCAAGTAGAGGTTCGTAGGGTTGGTTATCACCCACCACCGCTCCTTGTCGCCTTCGCAGTGCACGTCCCACACATGGTGTTGGTGGTCCAAAACGTTCTCAACGTGCGTCTTTTGCAGAAAGGTGATTTGCAAGTCTAGCACTTGCGAGGCGCTATGTTGGTCTTAACGTCGAATACTTACTTCTTCATCTGTAGCATCGAGCATCAGCTCTTCTCTCTAACGACAATACCAGCTTGCGTTCTCTACCCTGGTCATCTGGTCCGCGACTAGCCGGCAATCGGCAGCATAGCAAAAGCGGGCGCGCATCGTTTCAACGCCGAGCCGGTCGAGATACAGGTTGCTTCCCCCGCCAAACTCACAGCCCGGCTCGCCGCGAAAGTAGAGAAACGCGGCGCTAGCAAACAAAATGGCCGTTAGGCTGGCCCACACGAACCGCATTGGCTCACTGTACCAAACAACTGGCTGGGCCGCGAGAGCGGACGCGGACGACACGACGAGTGCATCGCGCGCTACCTTGTGTCAGGGGAGGCGCGGGTGATCGGCAGCGACGCGAGCTGGAAGGTCTGCGCCCGGACGACACTACCTTTCCCCTGGAACTGTCGCTGAGCGAGGTGCGCGGCCAGGGCGCCGAGCGGCGCTTCGCCGGTGTCATCCGGGACATCACCCTGCGCAAGCAGGCTGAGGAAGCACTGCGGTGCGCCGATCCGTTGAAGGACGAGTTTCTGGCCAACACCTCGCACGAGCTGCGCACACCGTTGAACGGCATCATCGGCATTTGCCGGTCGATGCTCGACGGTGCCACTGGACGGATCACCGACGACCAGCGACGCAACCTCGGAATGATCGTGGCAAGCGGTCGGCGGCTCGCCAACTTAGTGAATGATCTGTTAGATTTCTCCAAAGTCCCGCACGAGAAGATCGAGCTGCGCTACAGACCGACCGATCTTCACGCGCTGGCCGATCTGGTGCTGACCGTATTCCGGGCGCTGGTGGGCAGGCGGCCGTTGCGCCTGTTCAATCGCATCGATTCAAGTGTGCCGCTGGTCGAGGCCGACGACGAGCGAGTGCAGCAGATCCTGTTCAATCTCGTTCGCAATGCCGTCAAGTTCACGCCGGCCGGTTCGGTCGAGGTATCGGCGCGCAGTAACCAAGGCTGGCTTCAGGTCACCGCCAGCGATAACGGTCCAGGCATCGCCCACGAGCGCTTCGGGCGAATCTTCGATTCGTTCACCCAGGGCGACGGCTCGGCCATCCGCGAGCAGGGCGGCACCGCCCTCGGCTTGACCATCAGTCGAAAACTCGTCGAACTGCACGGTGGGATCATTCGCGTCGAGGCCGAGCTGGGCAGCGGCAGCCATTCACGTTCAGTCTGCCGCTCAGTCGCACGACGCCGCGCCATGCTGGCGGCCCCCGATCGGGAGGAGACCGAGGTAAGCCGGGTGCTGGCCGACCTGCATTTTGCCCTCGACGCCGGCGGGCAGGAGCCCGTCTCGGCCGGCCGGGGTGGCCGGCATCACAAAATGGTGGTCGATGACTAGCCGGTGAACGTCCAAAGCCTGGTGAGCTATCTGACCCTCGCCAACTACGACGTGGTGACCGCGGCGACCGGCCAGAAGGCGCTCGATTACCTCAGGCGCGGCAAGGCCTGCGATCTGGTGCTACTCGATGTCATGATGCCGCGGCTCTCCGGCTTTGAGGTCTGCCAGCGAATCCGTGAGACGCCGGCTTGAGAAGGTGGGCAAAGCAAGCATGCACGCCGGAGCCGGCACCAAGCCGGTGTTCTACACATGGAGCCCACCATGAGGGGGACCAAGGCCCGCACAACGAATGTTGCGGCGGGCCGACGGCGCGACCATCGGCCAGGTCGCCAAGGCGCTGGATTCGCAGACGCACAGTGTGCGTGGCGCGATCTCAGGATCGCTGAAGAGGAAGCGGGGCCTTACCGTCGTGGCTGAGAAGACCGCAATGGCATTGCGAAGATATCCGCCTCCCGATACTTCCATGCTCGGTTGGCCTGCGGCATTCCAACAGCGCCGACTGCACTCGCTCCCGCTATGAAGCCTTCCCAAAATTCGGTCATTCTTTGCCCAACGGCCACAGCACAAAAAATCCCAAAGTGACTCGAAAAATGGGCCCCGCAATTGCATGGGGCGCTAAATGCGGGGCCCGAAGAACCCGTTTGTTGCAACTCACCACAAGGTCCTTACCCCTACCTGATGACTTCGCTTCTTGCGACGTACAGGTGAGAGTTCAATAGGATACGTCGAGCAACGGAGGCACCAATTCAACATGAATCTTGAAGCCCGGCTTAGCGCCAGAAGGAACTCCCATCATAGACCTAGCGGCCGGAGCACGTGCATCCCGGCAGCGTGAAGCTCAGCAAGCTGATACCACGGCAGCGCCTGGGTAGGTCGGCACGCGAAGTGGTGCGTACTTATGGTGCAGGGCGTATCGTATAAGTGTACGACCCCAACGTCGCCGTAAAACCGTCACCTGATCGAACGAAGTGCTTATCTCCTGCGGTGCAGATTTCCATGTCAAAGCCGTCCGGCCGAACCGTAACCTCAGCATCACAATTCCAGCCAGCGTCAACGTAGCCGATCAGCTTGCCGTCCTCTTCGACGAACCAGACTTTGCCATTGTGGCTCGTCACGCCACCTGCACGGCTCGTCTGATAAGCCCACTCTGCCGTGCCTAGCAGCTTGGCCCGAATTTTATCCGACTCGGCGTGAGCGAGTGCTGAATGCCCTACGAGAATGGCGGCCACAACCATCGCTGTGGTTCTGTTCATCGTGACTTCCGTGGCATACGAAACGGACTGAACTGATGCAATGCAGCGAGTATGATGCCCCGCACAGTATGCGGTGTCGACGCGGTGCTTGCTAGCGCTACGGCCGAGGAGCAGGACTACCGGGGAGGCCAGGAACAATGGCGAGGGCAGTCGGGCCGATAGGAGATGTCTTGACCCTTCCGCCGGGGCGCTTGCCCGCGCCCATGCTCGCTCGGGGGACGCCACTGTGACTGCGGGCTACATGGGGCGCCAGCGAAATCTTCGACGGCGCCATGTGCGATGTGGCCCTCGAAAACGCGGATTGAGCTCAGTACGACCTACTGAGACTTTGTGCGAGCAGTGCGCCAAGTTAGAGTATGCTGTGAGAAGCCTGAGGCGGGTTTGACCCACAGATGACCGAACTGCTGATTGCTCTGAGCCTGATTGGCGGAGTTGTGGCAGCCCATGAATTTGGGTTCAGGCTCGGTGCCCTTGGCCGTTCTGAGGATGACGCTTTCGACAGACAAGTAAACCTGGTTCAGGCCTCCACTGCCGCCGTGGTTGCATTCTTGATTGGCTTCGCATTTTCCGGAGCGGCATCTCGCTTCATTGACCGGCTCGACACAATCGTGACGGAGGCGGACGCTCTTGGCACTGCCTACTTGAGAGCCGACGCCATTGCCGAACCTCACCGCAGCGAGCTAAAGGTCGCGCTGAGAGAATACACCGTCGAACGGGTCCAACTGCTGAGTGGTGAGCGACGCGATCAAATCGAGCGCCTGCTTGCCAACGCAGGCGGTCTTCACGCCCGAATGTGGCAAGCGGCAATCAAGGCCACGCAAGACAATGCACCTCTGATGGCGGTCGTGCTGCCACCGATCAACGAGGTTATCGACCTGCATTCGACGCATCTCGCTATGGCGAGAAGACATCTGCCCCTTCCGATCATGGCAATACTTCTGGGGGCAACGGCAATCAGCGTTGGCCTGATAGGCTTCGGAAATGGTCGTGTGGGCCGGCGGTTCTCCGTCATCGACTCCATTTACGGGGTCGTCCTTGCGGTCGCGCTTTGGATGACTATCGACCTGGACTACCTGGGAATCGGCACCATCAAGATTAGCAATCGCCCAGTTGTCGAAGCCTTGGCTGTCATGAAGTGAGTGATGGGCGAGTCCCGCCCGTGCATACTGAAAAATGTATGGCGGCGGTTAGCCCGCGATGTTGTTAACTGCGACCTATCACATACCGAGAAGATCGCGGTATTGAAACAATGGGGTCGATGCCTTGCAACTGGAAGAAGCTTCCATGGACGGCATGACACCGGCGGATGGTGTGCGACGACGACTGGTGGAAAGAGGTCTAG
>CADECW010000128.1 GCA_902825855.1 uncultured Rhodospirillales bacterium
CGAGCCATCCCTGCGCGCGTGCATAGGCTACGGCGCGGTCGACGTGGATTTCATTGCGGATCTTCGCAGGCGACGCGATGGGTGCCGGGCTGCGCCATGTTCCTGTCTTGCCGGCGACACCGATAGCGAGCGCTTTGCATAAGCGCAGGGCCAGCGCGCGAGGGTCGGGGGCAGCTGCGCTATCGGCTGTACCGACATCCGCTGGTGATGTTCGGCCTGGGACCGGCCTATCTGTTCACCATGATGATAGCAAAGAAAAGTGCATCGATTCCCACGGGGCCTGGAACGCATGAACAAGCTCAGGACGGCCTGCCCTATCTGCGGCGCTACCTACAGAGTACGCGAGCGCATCGAGCGCCTGGGAGAGATGATTCGGTCGAGGCTAGATGTGAGCACTCGCCACGACGATTCCTTCGCTATCTTTGCTTGAAACGCGCAACCGCCTCCATTTCGCCGAGGCCGGCCGTAGCGCGGCCCAATTCCGCGCAGAGTGCGTCCTTGCCGCGTGTCCAAAAGGGTGCCTGGGCGTCAGGGACGATCATGTGTGGCGCTGGCCACGCAAAGGGGTTGCGCAGCGGCGCACGGAGGAGACGGCCTTACCTGCTCCGGCCACCTGGAGGGCGATCACCGCCGCCGAGGCAGACTTCCGCGGCCATCCGCTCGAAGCCGGATCGCTGAACCCCACCCGCCGCCGAGCGACCGAGATCGTCATCTATCACCTCGATCTGCGACCAGCCCAGCGCTGCCAGGCGATCCCGCATGGCATACTGCAGCGCGCTGCTCTCGCGGTTGTGCAGAACCTGATGAGCCGACGATTGCCGCATAGAGCAGCGCCTTGCGCTCCAGATGGTGGGGGCGAATCTTCTCAAAGGTCATGGCTGTCCCCCGCTGCTGCGCCGCGCTGCTCCCGATCGGCGTGCTCCAGGATCAGTCGTCTCAACAGGTCGATCAGCTCGCTTCTTGCCTTGGCCGGAAGGGCCGACCATGTCGGGGCATCGCCGGTCGAGCGTGGCCGGTTCCCGCCGAACAGGTCGAACTGCTGCGGCTCCCCGCGCCGGCCTCTCAATGCCCTCGTTCGGTGTCTTGTCGTGCTGGCGGACACGGGCCTCTCCCTCCTCGTTGCGAGAGGCACATGATGCGTCACAAGGAGACGCGCTCGACGCCCTGGCCCTCCACAGCACATCGCGCAGAAGATCCGACAACGCACGAAGCCCTGCCGTGGAGACGAGGGGGGGTCGACGCCGGAGGAGAGCAATCTCGACAAGCAGACCGCTCAAACATCCAGGCTGGCAGCTCTAGCTGACGGCCACTTCCCCCAGTCAGGGTGCAGCGGAAGATGATGCCGTCCGAACGATTGACCGCCTCATGGACCGCCACTCGAAGGCCAAACCAAGGATGCCAGTGATATAGAACCTCACGGCACTCCGTGCCGTGGGCGTTCTTGAGCCCGATTGTACAATGAGATCCGGCCGCATCTTTCCTTGGACAAGGACTCGCCTCGCCCCCGGCCGGTCCAGCGCTATGGCACCTCGCCTGCACCCCAATTCTCGGCGGCCTACATCACCAATACTGTCGGACGTAGTATTCGGTAACTGGCAGAAGCAGCGATCACCAGAACTCGTACCTGAGGTACCTGCTTCGACACGGCAGCCCTCAAAGTGTGCGAGGGTTTGCGACCTCCTAGCTGGATCATGCAGCTCAGAAGAAGGGGATCATAACCACGCTGCTCAGCCCATGCGCGCTCGACGCCTCGAAGGTCGAATACCTGCAAGCAACTTCCGCACAGACCTCTAGCGTGCCGGGCACCCCCGGTTGGGGCGCGGCTCACCGGTTAAGTTGCTGGGTGTGCGAGGTGTGCAACCTCCGAACCAGAATATGCACTCCGAGAAGAACGAATGCGCTTACTCGCCGCGTTGCTCTGCCCAGGCGCGCTCAAGGTCCTGGAGATCAAAAACCTGAATGAAAATTCGTTTGCCATCTTTCATCTTGGTAAACCTGCGATGATAGACCTCTGCTTCCTCGAGTAGCTGGTAAATCTTCGTCTCACTCAAGGGCCCTTCCCCTGGAGAGGCTGTCGCAATTGCGAATTGACCGCCGGCGGGGGTACTCAACCATTCCCTAAACAAACGGATCGGAACCTTACCGAGCGGAATTAATGCATCGTATTCCGCCCCCCTGGCCTGATCCTGGTCGCCGAACCGGACACTACGATGCGGCGGTGCACCGTTGGCAACGGCGTCGTACGAGGCCTTCCTGGCTTCTTGGAAGGCCTGAAGCGCATCCAAAGCATCTCTAACAGGTGTCACTTCATCTTTGCGCGGTGAGTAAAGAATTTTGTAGGCCGCGAGGCACTCTTGCGGCCAGCTTCCCCCGATCGCTTCGGCAAGCGCAAAAAGAGGGCTCCAGACATCTCGATCGCGGTTTCGGAGCTCCTCTGGAAAAGCGGCGCGCGGGCCACGCTCGAGAGTTTCGGCGATCAACGCCGCATGGGCAGCGAGTTGCGGGGCGACCCACTCACGCAGTTCGGCAACCTCCCTAGCGTGCCTGGCAAGCGGGACACCTTCGCGTCCCACAGGAGCGGGCTGCATGCGAATTCGAATCGAACGCGAACGAACCGTGGGCGAGAGCTTGCCTAGACCACCCAAGACAATCGGGCCAAAGCACCGAAAGCGCTGTGGCAGGAACGTTTCGCCGCCTTTCGGACCATGGCTGCGTTTCTCGCATGCCGGTCGCGGCATCTTCGGGATACCCCGATGCCTTGGGGAACTGGCGAGCATCGACGATCTGTTTCTCCTGGTCGAATATCGCATACGGGTAAAGTCCCGTAGACTCGAGGCGGGAGCAAAGTTGCTCCATCCTGCTGAAGTCCGGCTTCAGGCCATCCAGGATCGACACGCTCTTTAGAGGAACGAGCGTTTTCACCCTGCTCGTTCGCGCATTCTGGATCGGAAACGGCGCGAGATCTCCAGATCGGATGCCGAGAATCTCGACAATGGCCGCCTCAGCTTCTGCGCCACCGGGAATCGGCTCGACGACACCCGGAGGCTGCGAGATCTCCACGAGGAAATCCCGTCCGGCCGACCTCTGAATCCTCGCAGTGACGCGTCCGCTTTTTGTCTGGATCGCCAGACGATCACCCTTCAATCGCCCGAGCCGCTCCAGCAGCCACACGGCGCCGACAGTCGCATGGCCGCACATGGACATTTCGTGATTGGGCACCCAGAAGCGAAACTCGAAATCGCAGTCTGAGCCCGGTGGAGGCGGAAGCACGAACCCGCTCTCGTGGCCGTAGGATTGGGCCACCTCCTGCATGTCTGCGTCGGACATCCCAGTCGCGTCCACGACGATGGGCGCCGGATTGCCGCCCTCAGGCCCCGCACTAAACACACGCACGAACTCTAGTCGCGCTTCAGCAGCCATCTTTACCCTCATTCGATCGGTCTCTCCTTTCGGTGTTAGCAGGGACTGAGGTCCGCGGCACGGTCCGGAGAGAGGGAGGCATGCTCGCCGCATGGCCTTGCCCGCCCTTGGCTTCGCGCGTTCAGTCTGGCACCTTCGAAGGCCATGGGGCTTTCGGGCGCTCTCGAATGGCGAACGGTTATGGCGCCGTGGCTGAGAGTTGCAAGGTACAGCAGTCAACTCGCTGATGGCCCACAACGATCCTCGGCGCAAGTGCGAGGCGCTGACGGCGCTCCGACATGTTCGTGAACCTAACGGCTGAGCTCGCCGACGTGTCGGATGACTCTATACGGCGTGTTGGAAGATCCAGCGCCCCCAGACGCAAGCCTCGGCCATCTCGGTGTCGGCGCCGCCGAATCGGCCGACCCAGAACAGGAACCCGTGATTCATGCCGGGCCGGCGCGTGACTTCCACCGGCGCGCAGGCGATCACCATAGCGTTCGGCTTCGTCCCGTAGCGTGTCGTACTCGGCACTCACGACGTAGGCTGCCGGCAGCCGCGACAGGTCAGGTGCCCTGACCGGCGAGGCGTGCGGGTGGTCGGCCTGCGCGGCAGTGCCGAGATAGTGCGCCCAGAACCACTCCATGGTGTCACGCGTCAGTCCGTAGCCCTCGGCATTCTCCGCGTAGGAAGGCGTGCCGGGTGTGTGATAGTCGGTCACAGGATAGAGTAGCATCTGCCCGACCAGGGCAGGACCGCCCTCGTCACGCACACGCAGCGCCGTGACCGCCGCCATGTTGCCGCCAGCGCTGTCGCCCGCGAGCATGATGCGTGCTGGGTCGGCGCCGATCTCGGCGGCGTGCGCTGCCGCCCAGCGCGTCGCCGCCAGGCAATCGTCGGGACCGGCCGGGAATTTGTGCTCCGGCGCCAGGCGATAATCGACCGAGACGACGACGCAGCCGATGCCGGCCGCCAGGTTGCGGCACATGCCGTCGTGCGTGTCGAGGCTGCACAGCACGAAGCCACTGCCATGGAAGAACACCATGAGCGGAAACAGCCCGGCGCCCTTCGGCGTGTAGATGCGCAACGTCATCGGCCCACCCGGGCCATCGATGCTGCGCTCGACAACCTTCTCCACCTCAGCCGGCGGCGCCATGACGGCGATGCGCGCCTCCAAACCGCACCCTGTGACATTCACTATGTCTGTGGTGGTGCAAACCCAGGTTACTGCCACAAGCTTGAAACAAGACCTTATGGGTTTTGAGTGAGCCTATTCTCGGCGATTGTTGCTATGCCCCTCGATGTCGTCGCTGTCGTCATCCGGATCGAGAGGCTGAACCACAAACCGCGACTCTGACGGCTCATCAAGGTGATCATCGATCTGCGCTTTCACAAAGAGAGTTGAACTAGCCCGAGCCCGCGACCCATCCCCCTGTCGTACCTCGAGGCGATGCTCTCCATTGGACAGATCTGCAGGAACAATCAAACTTGCGCTGACTGTTCCGTTCGGTTCGACCCGCCAATTTTCAGGAGTCACGGCCTTGCCATCCAATAGCAAGATAGGGGGATCAAATGCGGGATCAAAGCCCTTGCCCCAAACCTCGAGCCGTCCATCGGAGTCGAGCACGGCAGTTCCCATTACAGCAAGATTTGTTCGCACTACGACTCGCGGGCGGTGCGGCAAATCCCGTCCGCGAGGCTCTCGAAGCTCCTCGTCGTCAGGTTTCACATCATGCTCCCTTACAGTCTCCTCTATCCATTGAGTAGGTGCCGATCTCACACCGAAGGGCAAGCGAAGGAATCCGGCGGCGGCTGACACCGTCCGGTACGCGAAGGTGCCCGGTGATAGACAACAAATTCTCTGTGTGATGCGCCATAGTCCCCTGCCATAGGTCGAGACGATGACGGAGCCGTCCGAACGGAAGAAGAAACCGGTGCAGTAGAGGACCCGTTCCGAGCCAGGTATTGTAGTCCAGGTCGCACCGTCATCGTCCGACACAACGATTCCAGCATCACGCGTGCCCACCATGATGCGTTGGTCGTTGTAAGGGTCAAATCCAATGTGGGTCACCTGCATAAAGTAGGGCCCCTTGTACATATGCAACGAACCCGACTTGGTCACCAAATTGGTAAGTTGCGCGTTGGTCGTCCACGTTGCACCTCCATCGCGAGTGATTTTGATGTCGCCGTTGACGATGTCGGGGGCAATCACAAGCCGCCATTCCTTAGGGTGAACACCAAAGACCGCTTGCCAGTCGAACTCCGTAGCTCTTATGCCGAGAGAACCTGCGTTCGGCAGTTCGATGATGTCGTCTTCGCCGATGTTGTCGACACGATCGCGTAGCAACGAGTAAAGCCTAAGTAACCCAATGCGGCCTGAACCATCGGAATTCGTCTCCCCCGTGCCGACGGCCAGGTAAGCCTTCATGTAACTAGCAGGATAGTGGGCCTTAGTCCGTTGGAACGGCCCGGCCGGGCCCAGTGTTGTTGTAAACCGCCTCCTCCAAGAGGCGCCGTTGTCCGAGGAAATCCAGATCTCTCCGGGCGGTGGCGGTATGCCCATCGGGGATCGGAACCGAATCCAATAACGTGGCTTCAGGTAAAATGCCTGGCCCATGTTAGCCAAGGCAGCCCCAGATGCATCGACATCCGGCACGGCGCGCTGATTGACGAGACCAGGATCGCTGAACATGCTGGCGCTCGGACCGCACCCGACCTTGCCATAGGCAACGGTCACCGCGTCATTCGGCGCGGCCGTTTTCTGAACCTCGACGTGAAATCCCTCTGCACAGTCAGAGTTAGGCCACGTGTTTCCGCCATCGGTTGAGGCCCAAATGGCATTGTCCTGCGTGGCGAAGTATAAGGTTGTTGCTGTGCGACCGTCGGAAAACACATTGGTGCCCCCGAGGTCGGTAATTTGGTATGAATTCAGTCGACTGCCGGGTGTTGCGGCCGACTTCCATTTCGTAATGTCTCCCAACACGTTGACGGTGTCGGGCTTGAAAACACCACCATCACAACCCAGCATCGTCGGCTTCCATGAACCATCAACGCCGAGGTCACCCGTGTCATCGTGCAGTCCCTCTGCCCTCCCGACGATTGACCAATCGTCAGGCTGCAGCGCCTTGATCGAGCCAACCCGCTTGCGTGTGGCATAGATCGTCCGCAGGCCTTGCCCGACCCAGATCGTAGTGTAGTCGCCACTAATGTAGGCCTTCGCAGTTCGGACGAACGGGCTGCGCGAGCCGCCACCCGTCGGCAGCGCAAGCGCGGTCCAGCGGTCGGCACTCAATTCATAGAATAACAACGTCGAATAGTCTTGAAGTACGAACGCATAGGGCCAGTACGGTGAACGATCAAGCTTGTTCCAGCCTGCGCCCTCCCAGAAGCCAAAATAACCTGCGCGAATCTTGCGCCACGTTGCTCCTCGATCATCGCTCCGGTGAATCCCGTCTCGAACCATCGCCAGCACATTCCCATTGGGGAAGGCAAGTAAGGAACGAACGGAGTCCTGCATCTTGTCCGCTATCACCGCAGTAGTCGGCTCAATACGACTGTGCGTCCAGGTCGCGCCGTCATCACGACTAGTGGCAATGCCGTAATCGGTGCCGACGTACCACGTGAAATCGTCGTCCGGTGCCTTGGCAATACCCCACGCCGCCGTCCGATCCGGCGTGCGGGCGTCGGTGGGAACCGCTCCCGAAGGAGGGCGCGACCAGGTCGATCCGCCGTTTCGGCTTACCCAAATCCCTCCACCGTTGTCGACTTTGTTGTCCCAGAAGAGCGCCGCAACTACCGTGCGACCGTTTGGGCCATGTTGTACATCGGCAGAGAATACAGTGGGTAGCGCACTTAGGTGGACCCAGTGATCGCCGCCGTCGGTCGTTTTCCATAGACCACCGAACTGCGTCGAGATGATTGCCGTACGACGATCAACAGGACTGACTGATACCGCGTGAGTACGGCCGCCATTGAGAGGTATGCCATTGAAGGCAGGTGGAAGCTGAGGTGGAAACTCGGCAACTTGAAGAACCATTCCTTCCCTCCCACAATCTAGTGCGCTCGAGCGGACTCGTCAGTTTCGATCCAAGACTCCAAGTTGTCCCGCGGTCGGGAACTCGCGGCAAGGCTCTCGACACTGCAGAGCCCTGTGGCACCGGTCGCCAAGGTCGCCAAAGACACTGCGCCGCGACCTATCTACGGTGCATCCCAGGGGCGCTCCAAGGTCAACTCCAGGGACGGCCCTCGGCAGAGAATCCGGAGTACTCGTGATCTGGGCTCCATCTGATGGCCATCACGTCTCCCAACGTATAGGTCACCAAGAATAGTTGGAGTCTACAACCTCGCTGCGTGACCAAGGTCACACAATGACGATCCAAAGTCACGCTAAGGTGACGAAGCGACTACTCCAAGCGCTCCAATACTCGGTCCAGCGCGAAGTTTTTGATAAGTGGACAACGGCGCAGACTCTGGAAACCAATTTCGTCTACAGTCCCAATACCCCACGTTGCGTCAACCCGTGGTGCCACTACGATTGGAATGCTTCTGGGCGGTCGAGGTCGCGTTCACGAGGTGCACCGCATGCCAATGGACCCATACGGCCTGGACGCGATCGTCGCATTCGAACGACTGCCCTTTCTCAAGTCGGGTGCCTTCGCCGGCGGACAATCGAGTTTCGATCGCGCCGGCGGCAACCTGGATTCCCATTCCAAAGTCCATCCCTTCCTCGGAACAGACGCGGCGGGTGACTACATCATCCTGGACGTTAAGGGCGCCGGCGTCGTGTACCGGATATGGTTCACCGGATATGAAACGACGGCGTACCTGAAGGTGTACGTCAACGGCTCGTTCGTACGGAGGTGCAATCTTAAAGAGCTCTTTGAGGATCACTCCTGCGCGGGGTTCGCGCCGCCACTGGTGGGCCGAAAGAGCGGCGGGTCGTATTGTTACCTGCCGATCCCGTTTTCGCAGTCCATCCGCATCACCACGAACGGCGCTACTCTCGAGGGATTGGGCTTCTACTACAACATTGAGTATCAGTACTTCGCGCCGGACTCGCCGATCGCCGACTGGACCGGGACGGAGGATGCGGGTCGCGCGCTGGCGCTGTGGAAGAAGGCGAATGTAGGCGCGGATCCGCGCTCCACGCGCGACAGGATCCTCGTCGAGGACCGTGTCGCTTTGGCGCCGCATAGCACCGTCTCCATCTTGAATCTCGCGGGGCCACGCTCGATTACATCCCTCAAACTGCATCTCGGTGGCAGAGACGCGGACGTCCTCAACGCCGTGTGGCTGCGGGCGTGGTGGGACAACCGTCCGGATGCCGCCGTCAACGTGCCCCTCAGCGCATTCTTCGCGGCTGGGCACTTCCCGGCCGCAACCCGTCCCAAAAGCCTCGTCGTCGGGATCCTCGACGACGATTGGCTATACACCTATTTCCCGATGCCCTTCGCGCGGCACGCGCACATCGCGGTCATCAGCGAGTTTCGCTCGCCAGTCGAGCTGCACTACAGGATCGAACACGAACCGTTCACGGACGATGCATCCCTCGTCGGCTATTTGACGGCGGCTTACAAGCAGCAGACTGGCGTCAACAACAGGAGCTTACTGTTGGTCGACGTGGAAGGGTCCGGCCATCTCGTCGGCGTCGCCGCGTCCATCGAAAGTCCGCCGCATCCGACCACCCCTTTCTTCTTCCTGGAAGGCGACGAGCGCATCTACGTCGACGATCGCCGTACGCCGACCATTCACGGGACGGGGATGGAGGACTTCTTTAACGCGGGATGGTATTTCGAGGCAGGTCCGTTCTCGGCGCCGATGCACGGGTGCACGGTTAAAGAGATCAGGGATGGCCGCGAGAGGGTCTCGGCCTACCGGCTGTATCTGCATGACGCCGTTCCGTTCAGAAAACATCTACGCATGACGCTTGAGCATGGGCCAGTAAACGACGTCCCGGTCGAGGCGTGGACGCTGGCGTATTACTACTACCAGCCGTTCGTGCGGAGCTTTCCGCACGACGTGTTCGACGTCCGCATCGCGACAAACGAGCGTGCGCATCTCTACTCGATTGCGAATCAGCAGTGGGAAGGCACGCGGACGTGGACCTTCGAGGGCGACTTCGATCGCGTCGGGGTCGAGGACGAGGGGCGCGCACATCGAGGCTCCAGTGAGTTCACTATTTCGATGCCGCGCGAAAACGTGAGCGTCATGCTCCGACGGATGTTCGATCAGGGCGTCACAAACCAGCAGGCCGTCGTATTCGTGGACGACGTGCGAGTCGGGATATGGTCCAAAGCAGGAGGCAATACGTATCATAGGTGGTGCGAAGACGAATTCGTCATTTCGGAAGTACTGACGCGCGGGCGCAGGTCGCTTCGGATTAGGCTCGAATTCTTGCCCACCGACATCCGTTCGAACGAACTATCGCTGGACTGGAACGAGTTCAAGTACTGGACGTACGCCCTGCAGGACGCCGGCGACGCGCGCCCGAGTCTCCTCAGCCCGAGGGTGCCACTGGCCGCGATGGTCGCCGTGGCGTCGCGAGACACCGACAAGCTCGAGGTTATCGTCGTCGACGACGCAGGGGCGCTCGTCCCTGCGGCATGGGATCCGAGCGCACCGACATGGTACGTTTGGTGGCCCGTCGCGCTCGGCACGGTTCAGCCCGGGACGCCGGTTCATATGATCTCACAGTCAAAGGATTGGCTCGACGCGTTCTTTACGAACGCTGACCGCGAGATCTGCACCGCGTCGTGGGACGTGAACAGCCCGCAGTGGCGCGTGTCTACGATTGCGTCGCGGCTACGGCCAGGATCCGGCGGCGCATCGCCTGCCGTGCCAGCTGCGGCGCCCGTGACGGCGGTCTGCAAGAACGCAAATCATGTGGACATCTTCGTCGCCGGCAGCGATGGCCGCGTGTACACCGCCGCGTGGCCCGACGAAAGCCTCGACCACGACGCGACTGCAAACCACTGGGTCGGCTGGTGGACTGTACCTGATGTCGAGGCGCATCCCGGTTCGAGCATCGGCGCCACATCGTGGATGGCCGGCAAGATCGATGTCTTCGTCACCAGTGGACGCGGCGAGGTATTCACCGGCGCGTGGGAAGTCTCCTCGGGATGGCGCGGCTGGCGATTGACCGACAGGCTAGAATCGGGATCTTTCGTGCCGGATTTGGACCCCGGAGCACCAGTGACAGCCGTGTCGCGCAGTCCCAATCACCTCGACATCTTTGTCGCCGGCAAGGATGGGTTCGTTTACACAGCGTCATGGGAGGCCGGCGCGCCGTTTTGGAAGGGCTGGTGGAAGTTGCCAGGGATCAAGGGCCGCACGGGTTCGCACGTGGGCGTGGTCTCGCGCGCGCCTGCTCGCATCGACGTCTTCGTGACGGACGCTGCGGGTGAAATGTACACGGCGTCGTGGGCTCCGGCGTCACCGTGGGAAGGATGGAGGCTGCGCGATCGGCTCGTGGCTGGAGCGCCGGTTCCGGCAGTCGCTCCCGGGGCGCCGATTGGCGCAGTGTCGCGCAGCGCCGACCACATGGACATCTTCGTCGTCGGCAATGACACGCGTATCTGGACTGCCGCATGGGAACCTGCGTTCGGAGGACCGTGGCATGGGTGGCGACCGCTCGGCCATTAAATTAAGGAGGAAGCGTCGTGGAATTCCTCGAAACCGTTCGCATCGGTCAAATCACTGGATCGACGGAACACAATCCAGCGCCCGGTATACCGCCGTGGCCTTATCTCGTGGATGCCGAGCAGTGGCCGCTCTTGACGGATACGGGTCACTGGGACGCCTTCGGCGTAGACCTTGGCGCCAACACGGAACATGAAGGTAGGCTCTACATTTTCTTCGGTGACGTGTGGACAAAAGGCACCAGCATCCCCATCAACGCGGACCTCGTCGCATGGGTCGACGAGCCGCAAGTGCTTCGCCACGGCGGCCACCTGGCGATGGGACTGAAGTTCGTGCTGCCGTTCGAGCCTACCAATGTCCCCGGTCAACCCGAGTGGCGCTTCTGCGGGAAGTGCGGCGCGCTCTTCTACGACGGGTATCCCGACTTCAAGGGCGTGTGTCATCGCGGCGGCGTGCACGAGGCCGTCGGGTGGCGCTTTGTGATCCCCGCGCGGGAAACGGGAGCGCAGACCGGACAGCCCGACTGGCGCTACTGTGGCAAATGTGCATCGCTCTTTTTTGCGGGCTACCCGCACTCTCAGGGAGTGTGCCCGAAGGGCGGCGCGCATGATGCCGTCGGCTGGACCTTTCTGCTGCCATTTGAGCCGACCGACGTGCAGGGCCAACCGGAATGGCGCTACTGCGACAAGTGCGCGGGGCTGTACTACGACGGCTATGCGCACAAGGGCCTCTGTACCGGTGCGCCGGGCGGCGGTGTGCATCTCAATGCCGTTCTGCGGCCGAACAGTCGGCTGTTCGATCACTTTGTCGCGACTGATCCCGTCGGAGAGACGCTCAGCCTCGAGACCCCGAACGGCGCCTTCAGCTACGCCGGCAAAGTGTGGGTCTTCGCCGGGTTCGGCGATGCGAAATGGACGCAGCATAGGCGGCCAGGCGATCCGCAGTCTGGCTGCTATCTGACGAGCAAGGCGCGGCCCGATTTGCCAGGCCCGTACACGACCGAGTATTTGTTCAGCCCACGCATCGGGTCGTGCCCGCGCGATGCCACGCGCGATCGACTTGAAAGCCACGCGCCTCTCGGCCTGAAATTTTTCGTGCAACACAGCTTGCCGGAAGGGCCGAATCGGCAGGGTCAGTATCGCTATTGCGTGAAGTGCGCCGGGCTGTTCTGGGAGGGACAAACCGGGTTCCGAGGCCACTGCCATCGCGGGGGAAGCCACGAACCCGACGGCGTGAACTACGTGCTGCCGCATTCGCTTGTCGAAAACCCTCAGCATCAATCAAACTGGCGACGCTGCGCGAAGTGCGCATTGGTGTTCTGGAACGGCGATGCGGCGAATCCCGGACTCTGCGCAGCCGGCAGCGTGCATCAAGCAGCAGGTTTCGGCCTGCTGCTCCAGCACAGCAGCCTCGAGCACACCGCGACCCAGCAGCCCGAGTGGCGCTATTGCGGGAAATGTTTCGGACTCTTCTACGACGGCTACGGTGGCAAGGGTGTTTGCCCGAAGGACGGAGCCGGCCATTCAGCCATAGGGCTCAATTTCGTTCTGCCGAATAGCGTCGACGAGACCGCAAACCTGCAGCGCAACTGGCGCTATTGTGGCAAATGCTTCGGGCTCTTCTTCGACGGCTACACTGACAAAGGTGTCTGTCCGCAGGATGGCGTTGGTCATTCCGCGACCGGCCTCAACTTCGCGCTGCCCCACGGCGTCGCCGAGACCGTTGAATCACAGCGCCGCTGGCGGTTTTGTGGGAAGTGCTTCGGTCTTTTTTTCGACGGGTCCGCCGAGAAGGGCGTGTGTCCGAAGGACGGCGCCGGGCACGCCGCGGCCGGTTTTGACTTCGTGTTACCGAAGAACCCGAACGACGATCCGGCAACTCAAGGCGGTTGGCGCTTTTGTGTGAAGTGTCACGGAGCCGTCTATACACGTCAGGAGGACTATTTCTCCTGGGTGGCGCCCTGCGTTGTGGAGAACGCGAGGCATCCCGAGTTGCCGCAAACACCGCACCAGCATGGCCTCGTGATGTTCGGTTTCTCCTACTCCAACAATCCCGGCATCCGCTTGGCGTGGATGCCGCTCAAGGGGCTCGCCGGGCCGATGCTGCAGGACATGCTCTACTACACAGGCGATCTCGCCAATCCGTGGTCAACGCTCCAAGGCAATGCGAAGGTGATAATGCCGCACGACAATACCTATACGCATGTGTCGGCGGCATGGCTCGAAGGTCCGCAACGCTGGCTTGTGATGTATTCGCACGCGAGCGACGAGGCCGGCCCTGAGGGATTCCGTCGTCCGGTTGTGGCGTATGTCGGCAAGACGCTCTTGGACTGGTCGGCAGAAATTGAACTCTTCAAGCCGACCGAGATGGGCGCGTACGGCAAGTACATGCACCAACTCGGGCATCCCAACAAGATCAACCCGAACGTTCCACCGATGCAGGACCCGTCGAAACCCGAGCACGACGGGTGGGCGTATGGCGCGTTTCTGCTCAATCGCTATACCGAGTGGCACGCCGCGACTCGCGAGCTGGGCATCTACTACTTAATGTCCACGAGCTCTCCGTATCAGGTGCACATCATGCACTCGAGGGTGCGGTTGGATTGAAAGTTGCTGGCCGTCGTCTCGTGCCGGGCGCGTTGAGAGCTTCACACGGTGTGGATCAGGCTCGATCGCGGCTCGTCACAGTGGAGGCGATTCAGTGGCTTGAAAGCTTGGCAAGTTCATCCATGAACCGATGATGAAGCGCAACTCCGAGATAGAACCGAAAGCGCGAGCGGTGCCAGCGTAGCACCGTCTCCGGCTGAACGATCGTGATGGCATTTCTCAGTAACGGAAACAGTCGACATAGCCGGACGAAGAGCAGCCGGTCGGCTGACCTCACACGAGGCCTCGTCGAACCTTACTACCAAAGCAGATTCAGCTGATGCCGTAGAACTGTCGTCTCGGCTTCCAACTGCGCCTGCGTCCGGAAGGGCGCCGCCAGTGCGTGGAAGAGCAGCCTTAAGAAGTTGGACATCGACTTCGACCCTACACCATCCTATCAACTATTTCAGCGCGGATCGGGTTTTCGATAACTACAGAGGCCCCCTCTCGCCTCATCCGTGACCGCGACGCGCGCTATGGCCAGTGTGTATGGCGACGGATTGCAGTGATGGGCATCCGGGATCACCCGATAGCGCGACGCTCGCCCTGGAGAACGGATATGTGAAAAGGCTCATCAGCTCGATTCGCCGGGATTGCCTGGATCAACCCGTGATCTGAGCGAGGACCATCTGCGCCGAGTCCTCAGCGGCTCGGCCAAGCCGCTGCGAGAACCAATCCTAGGCGGACTTCATCATCAATACTGTCGGACGTAACCCTCCAAGGTCGAACTCGACACGCACGGATGGCGTTTTCGGCAAGCACAGCCCATCTGCTTCAGTCGTGAGCGACGAGAACGCTTCCGTGTACGCACGGATGTAGGCCGCGCGCGATGTTGTAGTAGTACCAACGACCACCGATGTATGTGAGCTGCAGGCCCACAGCGCCGTGCGCGCTCTTGTCGGCAGTGGAGTTGTAGCAGCTAAGTGCGCGAATTACCGCGGTTCCGTTTCCCCCATTCGCGGCGGCTTGGACACAAATGGGGTTCGCCTGCGGGTCGGATGCGTCGCTGCCTCGATCATCGCAGAGCTGAACCCGGGCGGTCGCATCTGCGCTCGCACCCCAGCGAATCGCCAGAAGTGACCCCGGTGTGCAATCGTTGAGATCTGCTGCGAGATTGTAGTATTTCCACTTGCCGTCTGAATACGGTATATGGAGACCGATTGCCCCATTGCCGAGAGGTGATAGGCAGTTGATAGCACGCGAATCGACTGAACCGCTTCCTCCGGAAGCTGCGGCCAGCGTACAAAGGGGTGCGCTGGAGGTATTCGTGCAAAGGCCCAGCTGACCATTCGGTTGCCCGTCTCCCCAGGTTACGGCGAGCAGACTCCCGTCGATGCAAGGAACGAGCGAGCCAGCGATAGACCAACTGTTCCACACGTTGTTCTGGTACGTGAGCTGCAGATTCACGGCCCCCGCGGCGCCCGTGTTGAGGCACGTGACCGGGCGATGATTGAAATCACCCTGACCATTGCGCGATTTCGCCGCCAAACACTCGGCAGAAGTCGACGCATTCGTGCAGGTATAGAAGCGCGCGCGGCCACCGCTATACCCTCGTGTAGGATCCCACGCGCGCTCATAAGCGGAGAGCATGTTCCCTCCGAGGACTTTATGGATCTCTTCGTCCGTGAAGCCTTGGGCCACGAACTCTTCAGTCAGCGATCTCATGTCCGCAACGCTGGCAGGTACGAACTCAAACTGCCCTAGAAAGTAGTCCCCGCCCAGCACTATATGATCCGCGCCAACAACTTCCTTCAGCTCCTTCATCGCTGCTACTACGGTCGCGGCGGTAACGTTGTTCGGTCCCCCGGCAAAAAAGTCCGGAATGAAGTTGTACCCGATGACTCCGTAGCCCCCGCCGCTTGCCGCAACCGATCTGTAATATGATGCCATCTTATCGACGAGCGTTGTCGAGGTGTTGGGATTAAATGCGAAGTCATGTGAATCCATGATTGGTGCGTTGTTCCTAAGGTGGCTTTCGTTCGGCCTCCCATTGAGCAGCTGGATCAGCATGCGCTCGGGCAGGTGGGTCACGTCGATTAAGACTCCAACGCGGTTCATCTCTTCAATGAGTGCAGTCCCCTGCTCTGTCAGCGTGTCATTGTTCCAATACAATTGGCTGCTTCCCAATCCATGTCCGCCCGATGGACACTCAACTGTCACCGGCTCCCATACCTCTGGATAGTAGAGGTGCGATTTACGCCAACCAGTCAAGTGAAGCGCTCTGACGCGGGCGCGGACATCATCCGGAGTTGGTGGATGGGTGATGGCGCGGACAACGTGATCCGCCGCCTCCGTGCCAACAATGATTGCCAGAGTGTTGGCGTTCTTGGCGTCACGAACGTCTTGGACCGTTTTCGCGATTCGGTATCGATGGGGGGCGGCGGCGACGAGGGCGTTGAGCTGCGCAAGATTGCGCTCGTACATATTGAAGATCTCGATAGGACTCCGCGGCACGCGGCACCCGTTTACAAATTCTTGGCCATCTCCGGCGACGATGTCGAGGCCGAGACCGGACAGGCCACCCGCGAGGGCGTTGTCAAATTCGAGGGTTGAAATGACGTGGTCGTGTGCGAGAACCACCATCGCGGACTCGTGCAGCGTGGCGGCGTGAGCTTTTTGAGCCGGCGTCACGAGAGAACGGCGTCGCGGCTCCTTGTCGCCGGCCTGGTCTGGCTTGGTCCTCACGACGGGGTGATGCTGGGCCAAGACATACATCGAGGGCACGAACATGCCTATGAGAGCCATGGCTATGGCAGCCAAGACAATGAGGCAGCTAGTGTATTTTTTGCTTGGTTGAGCAAACATTGCCGCTCCTTTCTGGATGATAAAGCTTAGTGCACACGGCCGCCGCCAGTTGGCGCTGCTCACGGGACACGGGAAGTTCTCCCGCTTTCTGCAAGGGATCGTAGTAGGTCTACAGCGGGTAGGCAATGAGGCGAGGGGGATGTCGACACTAACGACACAACCAAGTCACTGGCCTTTCCCGAGCTATCCTTTCAGCAGCTTTTGCGGAAGTAGCAGATGTCAGACTAGCAGATCCATTTTGCCCAGATCACAAAGGTCTGCGCTTGATGCGACCACGGTTTAGTAGACATCGGCGCGATGACGTTGAACGCAGCGTTGCGGACCTTGAAGGATCCCACCACCGTGTGTGGGCTACGATGAAGTGGCTCCGCCTCTGCGGTGACATCTATGGCCTGGGCATGGAGCACAAAGTACCCTCTGCAAGGGTAAACTCTCTCAATGCAACATCGGCCGCCACGGCTATCTGCGCCGCGACATCGGGCCGGTGCAGCTCAGTCTCGACAACCTACCGTAGAGCGTCGTTTTCAGGCCACGGCCTTGAGTTCTTGCTGAGTGGCGTAGGCCCAGGGCAGCAACTCATTGATGCGGCTTTGGGGATGTCCAACGACGATGCGGGTTATGACGTCGGCGAGGTAACGGTAAGGGTCGAGGTCGATCAGCTTGCAAGTCGCGATCAGCGAGGCAATCACGGCCCAATGCTCGGCACCGGCGTCGGATCCGGCGAACAGCGCGTTCTTGCGGGTCAAGGCGATCGGACGGATGGCGCGTTCGACGATGTTGTTGTCGATCTCGACGCGGCCGTCGTCGAGGAACAGGCATAGCCCGTGCCAGCGCGACAGCGTGTAGCGGATCGCCTCGGCGAGCTTTGTTTTCTGGCTGATGAGTTGCAGCTTCATGCGCAACCACGGCTCCAGAGCGTCGACCAGCGGCAGGGTTCGCTCCTGGCGCGCGATGCGGCGCTCCTCGGCAGAACGACCGCGGATCTCGCCCTCGATCCGATAGAGTTCGGCGATGCGTGTCAGCGCCTCGCTGGCGATCGGCGCCGGCCCGGGGGCGGCGAGCTCGTAGAACTTGCGGCGCACGTGGCTCCAGCAGAAGGCGAGCTGCACATTGCTCTGTCGGGCCGGCACCTTGTAGCCGCCATAGCCGTCGACCTGCAGGATGCCGGTGAAGCCGTTCAGATGGGCGATCGGTCGCTCGGCCTTGCGATCGGCGGCGTAGACGTAAGCCACGCCAGGCGGATCGCTGCCGCCCCACGGCCGATCGTCCCGGGCATAGGCGAAGAGCTGGCCGGTCTCGGTCTGGCCACGCCCCGGATCGAGCACCGGCGCCGTCGTCTCGTCGGCGAACAGCCTCGGCGAGGCCTTCAGCTTGTCGAGCAGCCGTTCGTGCACCGGCCGCAGCTGGAACGCCGCACGCCCCACCCAGTCGGCCAAGGTCGAGCGATCCAGGGCAACGCCCTGGCGTGCGTAGATCTGGGCCTGGCGATACAGCGGCAGATGATCGGCGAACTTCGATACCAGCACGTGGGCCACGGTCGCCTCGGTGGGCAGCCCGCCTTCGATCAGTCGGGCCGGCGCCGGCGCCTGCACGACCGCGTCGGCACAAGCGCGGCAGCCGTACTTCGGGCGACGCACCACCAGCACCCGGAACTGGGCCGGCACGACGTCCAGACGCTCCGACACATCCTCGCCGATGCGATGCAGCGCTCCGCTGCAGCAAGGGCAGACCATGCCCGGCACGTCGACTACCGTCTCGATGCGCGGCAGATGTGCCGGCAGCTTGCCGCGGTTGGTCCGCCGGCGGGCGGCGCGCCCTTTGCGTTCCGCGGGATGCTTCTGCTCGGAGTCAGCCTGACCTGCGGCCGCTTCTTGCTCGCTGACTTCCAGCGCAAGCTGGAGCTGATCCTCGGGCAGTCTCTCCGCCCGTCGGCCGAAGCGATGGCGCTGGAACTCCCGTATGATCTGGCGCAGCCGCTCGCTCTCCAGCCGCTCGGCGAGCACGATCGCGAACAACTGCGGCACCGTTAGGCCATGCCGGCGGGCTACCGAGCTCACCGACTCATTGCCTCCCATACTCTCAGCCACGATCGCCGCCTTCTGCTCGGCGCTCCACCTCCGACGCCGACCAGCGCCAGTGAAGA
>CADECW010000129.1 GCA_902825855.1 uncultured Rhodospirillales bacterium
GCGACACAGGAGGAACGTGAGATGGAGCGGCGATTCGTCAAAGTCGAGAAGGGGCTGGGCCCGCAGGGCCGCATCGCCGTCGTGCGCTTCGATCGCGGCGACAACATCAATGCCTTCTCGTACCAGGCGATGCGCGAACTGCGCGACGTCACGCGCGACTTCGAGGACGATCTCGATACGTCGGTGGTGATCCTGACCGGTTCGGCGAAGGCCTTCTCGGCCGGCTTCGACCTGAAGGATCCAGAAGGCCGCCTGCGCGACACTGCCACCATCGCCGAGAAGATCCACCGCCAGCGGCTCGGCCCCAAGATGTCGCGCGCCTGGCAGGAAATGGACCAGGTGACGATCGCCGCCATCGAGGGCCATTGCATCGGCGGCGGTGCGGCGCTCGTCGTCTCGCTCGACTTCCGCTTCTGCGGCAGGAGTGCGCATTTCCGGATCCCCGAGGTCGAGCTCGGCATGAACATGAGCTGGGGTTCCATTCCGCGCATGGTCGCGCTGATGGGGCCGGCGCGCACCAAGCAGGCGGTGATCCTGGCGTCCGACCGCATCCCGGCCGCCGACGCGCTGGAATGGGGCCTGGTCGAGAAGGTGGTCGACGACGGCCAGGCGCTGGCTGCCGCCATGGAATTCGCCGGGCGCATCGGCCGCCAGCCGCCGATCCCGGTCCGCATGACCAAGACGACGGTCAACCGCGTCACGTTCGCCCTGCACGACCTTGGCTCGCACATGGATGCGGAGCAGAACGTGCTGACGGGCCTGACGGACGACTACAAGGAGGGCACCTCGGCCTTCCGCGAAAAGCGCAAGCCGACTTTCAAGGGGCGGTGACCGAAGCCGAGCGCGACGAGAAGGGGTCTCTCGACTGCGCCGCCCCCAACTCCGTCATCCCGACCGGAGCCGAGCGCAGCGAGGCGAAGTGGAGGGACCTGCTCCGTTGATGCGTCGACAAGAACAGGTCCCTCGACTGCGCCGCCCTTCGGGCGGCTTCGCTCGGGATGACGCGGATATGAACGCTAAGCGATCTTCCTCGTCGGCAACTGATCGATGATCGCCTGCCGCTCGGGATCATCGAGCATCATCCACCGGCCGATCTCCTCGACGGTGCGCTTGCAGCCGAGGCAGAAGCCGCTCTTGCGGTCGAGCGTGCAGATGCCGATGCACGGCGACATCACGCGCCTCAGTGGCGGCGGACCATCACCCATTGTTGGCACCCATTGCCGATCAGGACTTCTTGCTGAGTTCCGCGAGCTGGTTCTGCAGCTCGTCGAGCTTGCGCTTGAGATCGTCGATCGCCGTGTCGTTGGCCGGCGCCGGCGCAAGAGGCGCATCGGTCTTGGTCGTCGGCTCCTGGCCGTTGGCCGCCGCGTGCGGCATCCCCGGTCCACCGGGACGCTGGAACGGATTGAACATGCGCATGGCCTGCTCGAACATCTGCATGTTCTGCTTGCCCATCGCCTCGAACTGCTGGAACGGGTTGAAGCCGAAGGCATTCTGCAGATAGCGCCGCATCTGCTCCTGGTTGCGGGCGAACTGCGCCATCGACATCTCGAGATACTGCGGCACCACGCCCTGCAGGCTGTCGCCGTAGAACGAGATGAGCTGGCGCAGGAAGGGGATCGGCAGCAGCGTCTGGCCGCCCTTGCTCTCCTCCTCGAAGATGATCTGCGTCAACACCGAGCGCGTGATTTCGTCGCCGGTCTTCGCGTCATAGACGACGAAGTCGGTCTTCTCCTTCACCATCTGCGACAGGTGGTCGAGCGTCACGTACGCCGATGTCGCCGTATTGTAGAGTCGCCGGTTCGCGTACTTCTTGATCACTACCGGGGCGGATTTGGGTCCGCCTTCGGATCCTGCCTGATCGGCCATTACGCTTCGCTCCCTGGAGCACGCGAGTAAACATCCGTTTACATCGGATGCGGGCCACCTTACCGCCGATACCGCAGTGCGACAAGGCGCGCTTTGCGCGTGCGAAAAGGGTGTTCGGCGGACGCTCGCCACCATTGATGGGCTATAGTCGCGGCATGACGCCCGAAAACGACGATGCCGGCGAATTCGACAAGCTTGCCCGGCGTTATCTCGATCTCTGGCAGAGCCAGCTCGCCGGGCTCGCCTCCGATCAGGCGCTGACCGAGCAGATCGCGCGCCTTTTCGCTGTCGCGAACGCCCAGGTTGCCAGCGCCCTGCAAGCCGCCCAAGGAGCACCTCATGGAGCCACGACTGGGACCCCGTCCGCTACCGCTCCACCTGGGAACGGCGCTGATGACGTGGGCGAGCTGCGAAAGCGCATGGAAGCTCTGGAAGTCCGGCTCGCCGAGCTCGAATCAAAGCGCGATTCCTGAGGCGATCGCGAGCCTCCTGCCCGAGATCACTGCGCTCGAAGCCAAGGCCGGCGCCGGCAAGTTCGAAAGAGCGCTGCACAAGGAGATCACCCGACGCATGGACCGGCTGGCCGAGGGTGTGCTCGCCTATCGCCGGCATCCGGTCCATCGCGATCTCGAAAATCCCCCGGCCGTGTGGAGCGAGGGCAACACGCGTCTGCTCGACTACGGCGCCACGCACCGCACGGCGCGGGCGCGCGGTACCAGGGCCGTGCTGGTCGTGCCCTCGCTGATCAACCGCTGGGAAGTGCTCGACCTCACGGCGGAGAAGAGCCTGCTGCGCGCCATGGCGGCCGCGGAGCTCAGGCCCTATCTCGTCGACTGGGGTACGCCGAATGCCGACGAGCGGCGCTTCGACACGTCGGCCTATGTCGCTCGCCTCGAACGCGCAGTCGCTTTCCTCACCAGGCGAGCGCGTCGTGCGCCCGCGGTGATGGGCTACTGCATGGGCGGCACGCTCACCGTCGCGCTGGCCGCGCGCCAGCCGCGCCGGGTCGCCGGCCTCGCCTTGCTGGCCGCACCCTGGGACTTCCACGCCGACCGCACCGGCCAGGCGTTCCTGGTGTCGGTCGGCCCGATGCTGGCGCGCGTCGCCGATCAGGTTGGCGAACTGCCGGTCGATATCCTGCAGACCCTGTTCTGGTCGCTCGACCCGTGGCTTGCGGTGAAGAAGTTCGGCCGCTTCCTCGGAATGGACCAGCGAAGCAGCTCGGCGCGCGAGTTCGTGCTGCTCGAGGATTGGTTGAACGGCGGCGCGCCGCTTGCCGGCCCGACGGCGCGCGAGTGCCTGATCGGCTGGTACGGCGAGAACCAGCCGGGCGCCGGCAAATGGATGGTCGGCGGCAAGCCCATCGTGCCCTCCAGGATCGCCACGCCGTCATTGGTCATGATCCCGTCCGGCGATCGCATCGTGCCGCCCTTGTCGGCCGCGGCGCTGGCCGAGCCCGGTCGCGGCCTGCGCAATGCCACGCGTCTCGACCTGCCGCTGGGCCATATCGGCATGGTGGTGAGCGGCCGCGCGCGCGAGCTCTGCTGGACGCCGCTGATCGAGTGGCTCCGCAATATTCCATCCAAACGATGACGCCCCAGGAACGCTCGATCCTGTGGAAGCATGTCGCCGTCTGGGCCGTGCTGCTCACGGTCTCGGTGTTCGCGCACACCCATGTCGAGCTCACCAACGAGGCAAGGCGCGGCGAGCCTGTCTCGTTCGCTCGTGCCTTTGCCGTGGAGATCTGCAGCCACCTCGTCGTCGCGGGCCTGCTGCCCGTGCTCTACTGGATGCATCGTCGCTGGCCGGTCCTCGGCGGTGCGCGCAACCTGGCGATCCACGTCGCTGGGCTGGTGCCGTTCAGCATCATCCACACGCTCGGCATGGCGGCGCTGCGCCTGCTGTGGTTCTCCGGAATCCTTGGCGAGGACTACACCTTCCCTCTGACCGTAGACCGGCTGACCTTCGAGTTCGCCAAGGACGTTGTGAACTACGGCATGCTGAGCGGCGCGACCGAGCTGCTGCGCCACCTGATCGGGAGCCCGCAACCAGCGGCCGAGCCAGTGCCGTCGCCAGCGCCGCCGCCTGTCTCGGCATCTGTCTCGGCGCCGGCCAGCGCGCTGCCCGAGCGCTTCGCCGTCCGCAAGCGCGGCAAGGAGATCATGGTCGAGGTGGCCGACATCGACTGGATCGAGGCGGCCGGCAACTACGCCGTGCTGCATGTCGGCGGCGAAACCCTGGAGATCCGCTCCTCGCTCACCAAGCTCGAGGGCGAGCTCGATCCCAAGCGCTTCGTCAGAGTCCACAAGTCATATGTGGTGAACGTCGCGCGCATTGCCGAGGTCACCCCCTGGATCAGCGGTGACTGGCGCATCCGCCTGCAGGACGGCGCCGAGGTCAACCTGAGCCGCCGCTATCGCCAGCGCTTCGAGGCCTTGGTACCGGTGAGGAGCTAGCGCGCCGGTCCGCCACCTGGAGCAACGCGCCAGTTACGCGCCCCAATGACGAGCCAAGTGACGCGAACGCGGCACACCGGACGTCCCGTGCGAGCTGCCGGTCATCCCATAATTTCCGCCGGTCGTCACAATTTCGAGCCCGATCAAAGGGTTGGGAGATAAACGAAAGGCCTCTCCGCGAGGTGCCCCATGTCCGTCTCCCGCCGTGCCGATCTCGACTGGCTCCGCGTCCTGGCCTTCGGGCTGTTGATTGCCTACCACGCCGGCATGGCGTGGTCGGGCTGGAGCTGGCACCTCACCAGCTCCGATCACATCGACTGGCTGCGTGAGGGTATGCGGTTCGTGAACCGCTGGCGCATGCCGCTGATCTTCCTGGTTTCGGGCGCCGCCATCATGCTGGCGCTGGGGTCGCGCACGCCGGCGGCCTTCGCCCGCGATCGGATGAAGCGGCTGCTGCTGCCTCTGGCGTTCGGCATGGTCGTGATCGTGCCGCCGCAGGTCTATCTCGAGCGCCTGTATCGCGGCCAGTTCGCCGGCTCGTTCTTCGACTGGCTGCCCCAGGCCTTCACCGGTGGCCCATATCCCAACGGCAACGTGAGCTGGCACCATCTCTGGTTCCTGGCCTACGTGCTGGTGCTGACCTTCGCTTTGCTGCCTTGCTTCCTGTGGGCCCGAAGCGCGCAGGGACGCCGCGCGCTCGAGATGGCAGGCGGCCTGGCGGCGCGGCTCGGATTGCAGTGGTTGATGGTGCTGCCGCTTGCGGCATCGATCCTGTGGCTGGCGCCGATCTCCTACAACACCAACGGCTTGATCGGCGACTGGCACGGACTCGTCTACTACGGCGCGCTGCTGCTCTATGGCGCATTCCTGTTCGGCTCGTGCGACATGCTTGCGGCGCTGAACCGGCAACGCTGGCTGTCGTTCGCCGTCGGCGTCGCAGCCTACGGGGCGATCTACGTCCTGTTCTTCGAGGGGACGTTACGGCCCACGATCGCCGATGCCGACCGTCCCGCCTTCGCGCTGCTGTCGGCGGTGAACACCATGGCCTGGCTGTTCGCCATCGCGGGCTTCGCCAATCGTCACCTGACGAAGCGCCCGGCCTTCCTTGGCGAGGCGACCGAGGCCGTCTATCCCTTTTACATCCTGCACCAGACCGTGACGGTGATCGCTGTCTACTGGCTGCTCCAGATCGGCGCGCCGCCTGTCGCGGGCTTCATCCTGGCGGTGCTGGCGACCTTCGTCGGTACGTCGGCGATCTATTTCGGGCTGGTCCGTCCGCTCTGGTTCCTGCGCCCGCTTTTCGGGCTGAAGCTGGCCGATCGTCGAGCGATCGTCACGCGGCGTCAGCCGGGGTGACGATGCCGCTCTCGGTGACGATCATCTCCATCGCCACGTCGTGGTCCTGAGGAAAGATCGTCCGGATCGCCTGCTGCTCGTAACCCACCCCGACGATCCAGGTTCGCCGCGGCAGAGCGGCCAGCGTGCGGTCGTAGAACCCGCCGCCGTAGCCCAGACGGAAGCAGTGAGCGTCGAAGCCGACGACGGGTGCGATGACGAGGTCGGGTATCACGGCGATGCCGTGGGACGGCACCGGAATCTTCCACACGCCCGGCTCGAGGGGCTCGTCGCGCCGCCAGCTGCGAAAGACCAGCGGCGCCTGGCGGTGGACCACCACGGGCAGCGAACCGACAGCGCCACGTTCCTCGAGGCCGTTGATCCACGGTCGGAGGTCCGGCTCGCCGCGGAATGGCCAATAGGCGCTGACGATGCGTCCCGAGACATCGCCCAGTGCCCGATCGAGCCATGTTGCGATCTGCGTCGACTGCCGGCGGCGTTCGGCAGCAGGAATCGCAAGACGAGCCGCGATCAACCGCTCACGCTCCGCCTTGCGCCAGCGCGCAACATCGCGGTCCAAGACGCGATCTCCGGTCACTGGATCGAACCTGTGCATGAGGCAAGGAGGAGAGGCGTACTCTTGCGCGGCCTCCTGCGATTCGTCGTCGTGCAAGCTCTTCATGGCGCAGTGGCGGACAAGGCCTGTGTATCGGTGGAGTTGGCCAGCGTGATGTTGGCCACATGCGACGACAGCATGTGGTGAAGATCGGCGCTGAGCGAAGCGTCCTCGACCTTGGGGATCAGCTCGCGCAGCTTGCGGACGACCCAGCCCTGTCCGCGATTGAGGAAGGTGATGCGCTCCGCGATGTCCTCGATCGCCATCGCCTTTTCGTAGAAGGCGCCCATTCGCGGCGAGGCCGTGCCGCCGCGCGCCCTTATTTGGCGCAGCAGCATCGCGCACCAGCGCGCTTCGTCCTCGTGGATGTGCTGCATCAGCTCCACGATCGTCGGATGCGGCGTTTGACGTGCCGTCTCCCGCGTCACCCGTGCACCGGCGCGCTCCGCTTCGAGGAGCTCATTCAATGTCGCGACGAGTTCGTGCTTGGCCGCATCGGTGGCGCTGTCCTGGCGCGGGACGTCATTCATGGTGAATCAGCGTATCGGACGGCTTTACACTTGAAAAACGAAGATAATCGGCCGTTGACATCGAAAAAGTCGATATCAATTTGTAAATGCATGGACACTGAGCTGGCACGGACCTTCCTTACCGTCGTGGCCGCCGGCAACTTCGTCAGCGCCGCGGAGAAGCTGCACGTCACGCAGTCGACGATCAGCGCCCGCATTCAGTCGCTCGAAAGTTCGCTGGGTTGCCGTCTGTTCGTGCGCAACAAAGGCGGCACGACGCTCACCGCCGAAGGCAGGCACTTCCAGAAATATGCGTCCATGCTGGTGCGCACCGTCGAGCAGGCGCGCCACGAAGTCGGCATCGCCAAGGGTTTCCGTGGCGTGCTGAGGATCGGCGGACGGTTCGGTTTCTGGGAGCAGTTCCTGAACCGATGGCTCGCGGTGCTGCTGCAAAGGGCGCCCGACATCTCCGTTCGCGCCGAGATCGGTCTGGAGGCCGAGCTCATGCAGGGTCTCGTCGAGGGCCGCCTGGACATCGGCGTGATGTACACGCCCGAGAGCCGACCGGGCTTGAAGGTCGAGCTGCTCTTCGACGAGCGCCTTGTCCTTGCCGCGACGGACCCGCACGGCCAGCCGGAGCCGGGTCCGGGCTATGTCTATGTCGATTGGGGACCGGAGTTCTTCGCCAAGCACAGCGCCAGCTTTCCCAACTTCTTCGGTTCGGCGCTTACCACCAACACCGGCTGGCTCGGTCTGCAGCACGTGCTCGAAAACGGCGGCTCGGGCTATTTCCCGATCCGTCTCCTGCGGCCGCATCTGCAAAGCAGCAAGCTGGCGTTGATTGCCGGCGGCCCGGAGTTCGTGCTGTCCGCCTACGTCGTCTATCCCGTCGACGCCGCGCCCGACGTCATCGTGCCGGCGCTCGAGGTGATCCGCGAAGCCGCGCTGCTGGAAGGGCAGTCGACGACGCGCGTCAGCTGACCTGGCGCTGCGCGCCCTTCGGATTGTGCAGGGCGTACACCAGGATCGTGCGTCCCGACTCCATCACGATCTCGCGCTCGCGCGCCATGCCGGCTTTCTCCAGCGAACGCTGACTTGGGCCATTGTCCGACCGGGTGAGAGCGACGACGCGATCGAGCTTGGCGACGTCGAAGGCGAAGGTAAGTGCAGCGCGCGCGAGCTCGGGGCCATAGCCCTTGCCCTGGGCCTCAGGAGTGAAGGCCAGGCGGATTGCCACGCCGTAGTCGCCGGTGTGCACGCGCAGTCCACCCAGCCCGACCAGGCGGCCGCTTGCACGTTCGTTCGCCGTCCAGCTGCCGAAGCCGAGCGCCGGCCACTCGGCCTCGTAGTTGGCGACCAAGGCGTCGCTCTGGGGGCGCGTCAGCACGCCGTGCTGGAGAAGATTCATGACGCGCGCATCGGCGTGCAATACCGCCAGTCGGTCCGCATCCGCCATGGAGATCGGCCTGAGGTCGAGCCGAGCGGTGACGAGGTGCTGACGGTCCAAGAGGGGGTCCTTGCCGGTGCCGGTGGCCGGCCTATAAAGTCCGCCCGAGGGCCGCCCGCAAGGAGGATTACATGGCAACCGAAATCGTCATCGCAAGCGCTGCACGCACACCGATCGGCTCGTTCAATGGCGCATTCGGCGCCGTGCCGGCGCACGACCTCGGCAAGGTCGCCATCAAGGGCGCTCTAGAGCGCGCCAAGGTGAAGCCCGAGGAAGTCGACGAAGTCATCATGGGCCAGATCCTGGGCGCCGCTCAGGGCCAGAACCCGGCCCGTCAGGCTGCCGTCAATTCCGGCATCCCGGTCGAGAAGACCGCATTGGGCATCAACCAGCTGTGCGGCTCGGGCCTGCGCGCTGTCGCCTTCGGCTGGCAGGCGATCAGGAATGGCGACGCGTCGATCATGGTAGTCGGCGGCCAGGAGAGCATGAGCCAGGCGCCGCATGCCGGCTACATGCGCGACGGCACCAAGATGGGCGAGTTCAAGATGATCGACACCATGTTGAAGGACGGTCTGTGGGACGCCTTCCATGGCTATCACATGGGCAACACCGCCGAGAACGTCGCGCAGAAGTTCCAGATCACCCGCGCCGAGCAGGATGCCTTCGCCGCGTCCTCGCAGAACAAGGCCGAGGCGGCGCAGAAGTCCGGTCGCTTCAAGGACGAGATCGTCCCGGTCACGGTGAAGACGCGCAAGGGCGATGTCGTGGTCGACAGCGACGAGTTCCCGCGCCACGGCACTACCGTCGACACGCTGGCCAAGCTGCGGCCCGCCTTCACCAAGGAAGGCGGCTCGGTCACCGCCGGCAATGCCTCGGGCATCAATGACGGTGCGGCGGCGCTGGTGCTGATGACGGCCGACGAGGCCAAGAAGCGCGGCATCAATCCTCTCGCCAAGATCGTGTCGTGGGCGACCACGGGCGTGGATCCCTCGATCATGGGCATCGGCCCGGTGACGGCCTCGCAGGCCGCCCTGAAGAAGGCGGGCTGGACGGTGAAGGATCTCGATCTGGTCGAGGCCAACGAGGCCTTCGCGGCGCAGGCGGTCGCGGTCGGCAAGCAGCTCGGCCTCGATCCGGAGAAGCTCAACGTCAATGGCGGCGCGATCGCGCTCGGCCATCCGATCGGCGCCTCTGGCGCGCGCGTGCTGACGACGCTCCTCTACGAGATGCAGAAGCGCGATGCCAAGAAGGGTCTCGCCACGCTGTGCATCGGCGGCGGCATGGGCATCGCCATGTGCGTCCAGCGGGACTAAGCCTGCTGATTGCCGGGAGCGTACGCCACGGAGTGGCGCGTTCCCGGCAAGGACATCAGTATTCGTTCTGGATCTCGGGAGTGTAGAGGCGCTCGCCTTTGCGCGCGAGCTTGCGGCCCTGTTCCTGGGAGAGCTCCAGAAGTTCGGCGCCGCCGGTGGGAGTGAGCCGGGCCAGGAAAAAGCGCGTCTGGCCAGGCGCCACGGTGATGATCAGCTCGCTGTTGGATTGCGGCCCGTAGGCGCGCACGTCGTAGAGCTGAGGCGACAGGTCGAAGCGCATGTAGTTCGGCGGCACGATGCTGCCGACCGGCTGCCGGCCCATCGCGATGCCTATCGGCGGCGAATCGGGCTGGGCCGGCTCGCGCACGATGTAGAGCGCCGCCTGTCCCGGGTTGGAGACAGGGAAGGTCCCGGTGCCCCACGCATCGTTGGCTTTCCACCAGACCGAATTCTCACTGCAGCCGGCCAGCATCAGCAAGGCAACGGCGACCAGAAACTTCCTCATACAACGACCTCCGCCGCTAAGGTCGACTGGCGGAGGTCGGGGGTCAAGCGGACTATGCGGCCGCCGGTTGCGGCAGGACGCGCAGGCGCGCGAGCGGCGACAGCAGGATCACCAGCGTCGAGAGCGCGAAGGAGACGGCGATCAGCAGCAGCGCTGCCTGCAGTCCCGCCTGGGCGGCGACAATGCCGCCGGCCAGCGCACCCAGCGGCCGCACACCGTAGATCGCCGTCTGCACCGTGGCATTGACCCGCCCGAGCATCGTCGCCGGCGTCACCAGTTGGCGCACCGTGGTCTGGCAGATCAGCCACAGCATCGGGCCGAAGCCGACCAGGAAATGGCCTGCTGCTGCGAAGGCGAAGCCGCCAACTGATGGCGCCAGCAGGAACAGGGCGGCCGCGATCACCGACACGGCCGGGCCGAAGATCAGCGTGGCGAGCGGCGGCAGTCGCCTGGAAGAGATCGGTGCAATCAGGGCCCCCAGGATCAGGCCCGCGCCATAGGCCGACTGCGCCAGACCCATGCTGGCCGGATCGAGCTCGAGCAGGTCAAGGGCCAACGGCGCCCAGACGGCGAGCAGGGCGAAGAAGGCAAAGTTCCAGAAGATCGCGCACAGGCTGATGGCACGCAGCAGCTCATGACGGACGACGAAGCGCGCGCCGGCTTGTACGGCGGCCACCATCGACGGCCGATGGTCGTCGGCGCCCGGAGCGGGTGGCTTGGGCAGCGCGATGATGCAGGCGAGGGCGATCGCGGCGCCTGCAGCCGCGAGCGCATAGCCCCAGGTCGGCGACAGGTGCTGGGCCAGCAGGCCGGCGACGAACGGCGCCGCCAGGCTGACGATCGCACGGGCCAGCTCGAGGCGCGCGTTGGCGCGAGGCAGGTCGGCCGCCGGCACCAGGCTCGGCAGCAGGGACATGGCGGTCAGCATGTAGACGACGGTGCCCGATGCGCCGACGAAGGCTGCGATGCCGAGCAGCGCGGTGATGCCGGCGGCGGCGGCGATCACGGCGACGATCGAGGCTGCAAGTCCCAACCCCAGGCCGACGATCAGCAGCGCACGCCGCGACGCGCGGTCGGCCCAGGCGCCGGCCGGCAGGGTAACCAGCAGCCAGGCTGCACTTTGCGCGGCCACGAGCAGCCCGAGGATGTCCGGTCCCGCGCCCAGCACCAGCGTGGCTGTGAGCGGCAAGGTAGCGAGCGCCAATTGATCGGCCGAATGGGTTCCGGCGGCGGCGCCGAACAGGGCAGTGAAGGGCTTCATGGTTGCCGTTCTATGACCAGCCTCGGCTGCGTCGTTATCCGGCAACGACCGGCAATTCCCTCTGCCGCAGAACGCGCTAGAGTGGGTGTGCGGTAATGTAAAGGAGGAACTCCATGGCCGGACGTGTAGCAATCGTGACGGGCGGAACCCGCGGCATCGGCTCCGCTGTTTCGCGCATGCTGAAAGACAAGGGCTACAAGGTGGCCGCCACCTACGCCGGCAACGACGGCGCGGCGCAGAAGTTCAAGGCCGAGACCGGCATCCATGTCTACAAGTTCGACGTCGGCGACTTCGCTGCCTGCCAGTCGGTGATCGCCCAGATCGAGAAGGATCTCGGACCGGTCGACGTGCTGGTGAACAACGCCGGCATCACCCGCGATTCGACCATGCGCAAGCTCACGCGCGACATGTGGGACCAGGTGATCGACACCAACCTCGGCTCCTGCTTCAACATGTCGAAGGCGGTGTGGGAAGGCATGAACACGCGCGGCTTTGGCCGCATCGTCAATATCGGCTCGATCAACGGCCAGGGCGGCCAGTACGGCCAGGTCAACTATGCTGCCGCCAAGTCGGGCATCCACGGCTTCACCAAGGCACTGGCGCAGGAAGGCGCGGCCAAGGGCGTCACCGTCAACGCCATCGCGCCGGGCTATACCGAGACCGACATGGTGTCGGCGGTGCCTGCCAACGTGCTGGAGAAGATCGTTGCCAAGATCCCGGTCGGTCGGCTCGGCAAGGCTGACGAGATCGCGCGCGGCGTGATGTTCCTGATCGCCGACGACGCCGGCTTCATCACCGGCTCGACGCTGTCGATCAACGGCGGCCAGCATATGTACTGACGCGAAAGCTCGACGTGCCGGTGGGACGCCGGCGCGTCGAGTCCTCGCTGTCGTCGGTACAGGCGGTGACTGCACTCGTCGCGTCGCCTTCGGCCACAATGCATTGTAGGTGAGGCCCCTTCCGCGGCAGGCAAAAAATTGCCGCGGCGAGGCGGTAGCGAATTCCGATCTGTTGCGATAGATAACTTAAGTTATCTATTTACTGGGAGCGTCGCATGCCAAGGTTGACCGAGTACAAGGACATGAACCCGCGTGCGAAAGCCGTCGTCGACGACATCGCCAGGCGTCGCGACATCGATCCCGCCGACATCAACAATGTCTGGAAGGCGCTGGCCAGGCATCCGACGATGATGGAGCGTTTTGCAGAGGAGATGAAAGCGGCGTTCGCGCCGGGCAAGCTCGATCCGCTCACCAAGGAATTAGTTTATCTCGCGGTCAGCATCGCCAATCAGTGCGACTATTGCATTGCTTCGCACGGCACCATGGCGCGCGCCAAAGGCATGACCGACGAGATGCACGAGGAATTCATGGCCGTCGTGCTGGCAGCGCAGAAGGGCAACAAGTTGGCCGTGGCCTATCGTGTGCCAGTCGATACTGCGTTTGAGGAGACGTGACGTGAACGCGCCGACCGTGAAAGCTCCGATCTGGGATGCCAATCTCTATCTGAAATTCGTCGACGCTCGCCTGCGGCCGGCGCTCGACCTGATGGGACGGCTCGACCCGGCCAACGCCGCGCGTCCCGGGCATGCGGTCTACGACCTCGGTTGCGGCGCGGGCAACATTTCGCGAATCCTGGCGGAACGGTTCTCCGGGCCGCCGATCATCGGCGTGGATTCTTCGGAGGAGATGCTCGCCAAGGCGCGCAGCCAGACCACCGATCCGCGCGTGACCTTCGCCAAAGGAGATCTGACGCAGTTCAAGCCGAGCCTGCCGCCCGCAATCCTGTACAGCAACGCGGCCTATCAGTGGGTCGAGAACCACATCGACTACTTCCCGGGGCTGCTGAAGCTGCTGCCGTCGGCCGGCCAGCTCGCCATACAGATGCCGCGCAACCACGAGGCGCCGTCGCACGCACTGATGAAGGAGGCGGCTGCGATGGGTCCATGGCGCGACAAGCTCGCCGGGGTCGGCGGCATCCGCTCGGTGTGGGAGCCGGCGCGCTACTATGACGTGCTGAAGCCGCTTTGCTCCGATCTCGAAGTCTGGGAATCGATCTACCAGCAGGCGCTGACCGGCAAGGATCCGGTGGCGCAGTACACCGCGGGCAGCGGGCTGCGGCCGTACATGGAGGCGCTGAGCAAGGAAGAGGGTGCCGCCTTCTACGACACCTACGCCAGACTGCTGGCCGAAGCCTATCCGATGCGGGCCGACGGCATCACGCTTTTTCCCTTCCGCCGCCTGTTCATCGTGGCGCGCCGCGCATGATCCTGCGACGCCTGCTTGTCGTCCTGTCGGCGCTGCTGGGCTTCGCCCCGGCGGGTTACGCGGCGCCGCAGGCGATGGTGGCGGCGGCCAATCCCATGGCGGTCGAGGCGGGGCTGGACGTCCTGCGCCGCGGCGGCTCCGCGGTCGACGCCGCGATCGCCGTGCAGATGGTCCTGGGAGTCGTCGAACCGCAGGCTTCGGGCATCGGCGGCGGCGGCTTCCTTCTGCACTATGACGGCGCTACCGGGGCGATCGCCGTCTATGACGGCCGCGAGACGGCGCCGGCTGGCGCGTCGCCTACGATGTTCCTGGGAACGGACGGCAAGCCGATCGGCATGCTGGCGGCCGTCGTCTCGGGCATCTCGGTCGGCGTGCCTGGCGCCCTCGCCATGCTCGAGCTGGCGCACAAGGAGCACGGCAAGCTGCCATGGGCCACACTGTTCCAGCCGGCGATCGACAAGGCACGCGACGGCTTCCCGACCGCACTTCGGCTGGCCGGCTGGCTGCAGCGCATGCCGACCAGTGATCCCGACATCCGCGCGGTCTATTTCAATGCCGACGGCTCGCCCAAGAAGCAGGGCGAGCGGATTGCCAATCCGGCTCTCGCCGAGACCATGCAAGCGATCGCCGAGCACGGCGCGCGCGCTTTCTACGAAGGCGACATCGCCCGCGAGATCGTCGAACGGGTGCACAAGCACGTGCGGCCGGGCACGCTGTCGCTTGCCGACCTTGCCGACTACAAACCGGTCAAGCGCGAGCCGGTATGCGGCCCCTATCGCGTGTGGATCGTCTGCGGCATGCCGCCGCCGTCGTCGGGCGGCATCGCCCTCCTGCAAGTGCTGGGCCTGATCGAGCCCTTCGCGCTGTGGAAGGACAAGCCGGACAGCCTGCGCTCCCTGCATCTCATCGCCGAGGCGAGCCGGCTCGCCTTCGCCGACCGTAATCGCTATGTCGCCGATCCCGCATTCGTGCAGGTGCCGGTAACCGGGCTGCTGTCGCCAACCTATCTTGCCGAGCGTCGCAATCTGATGTCGCCCGACCGCAGCATGGGCGTCGTCGGTCCCGGCGTGCCGCCGGGCTATGCCGAGCGCGGCACCAGCCACATCACCATCGTCGATCGCTGGGGCAATGCGGTGGCCTTCACCACCACCATCGAGGCGCCGTTCGGGTCGCAGATCATGGTGCGGGGCTTCCTGCTGAACAACGAGCTCACCGACTTCTCGGCCGTGCCCGCGATCGACGGCAAGCCGGTCGCCAACCGGGTCGAGCCCGGCAAGCGGCCGCGCTCGTCGATGTCGCCCACCTTCATTCTCGATCGCGACCGCAAGCTCTTCGCCGCCCTCGGCTCGGCTGGTGGGGCGCGCATCATCGGCGACACGCTGCAGTCGGTGATCGGCCTGCTCGACTGGGACATGTCCATGCAGGAAGCAATTGCCCAGCCGCGCATCATCAACATGAACGGTGCCACCGAACTCGAGGCCGGCACGCCGATCACGGGGCAAGCCGACGCCTTGCGCGCGCTGGGTTATGAAGTACAAGTCCGCCGGCACGACGGTGGCTTGACCGGCGTGCGGCGGGCCGGCGACGGCTGGCAAGGAGGCGCCGATCCGCGGCGCGACGGCGTCGCCGCCGGAGAATAGAACGGAGAGCAGGTCTCTTGGCCCAAAAGAAGTTGCCCAGCGTCATCCTGCGGGCCGGCGAGGATCGCCGCGTGCGTGCCGGACATCCATGGGTTTTCTCCAACGAGATACTGATGGACGCCGACGCCAAGGGGATCGCGCCGGGCTCCCTCGCCACGTTGCGCGCGCCCGGCGGCCAGGCGCTCGGGCTGGTCACGTTCAACCCGCATTCGCTGATCGCGGCGCGTGTGCTGTCGGCAAATCCCGAAGCCACGGTCGACGCCCTGTTCCTCGGCCGGCGGCTTGCCCGGGCGACGGCGTTGCGCGACCGGCTGGTCGGCGTTCCCTACTACCGCCTGATCCATGCCGAGGCCGACGGCCTGCCGGGCGTGATCATCGACCGCTTCGGCGATGCGCTGGTCGTGCAGGTGAACACCGCGGGCATGGAGTTGTTGACCCCCGTCCTGCTCGAGGCGCTGGACGCCGAACTGTCGCCCCGGACGATCGTGCTCAAGAACGATTCGCCGGTACGCGAGCTCGAAGGGCTGAAGCGCGTCACGACGGTCGCCAAGGGCGATGCCGAGAAGCCGATGGAGCTGGTCGAGAACGATGCGAAGTTCGTCGCCGACCTGTCGGGCGGCCAGAAGACCGGCTGGTTCTACGACCAGCGCGACAATCGTCGCTTCATGTCCGATCTGGCGAAGGACGCGAGCGTGCTCGACGTCTACAGCTACTCCGGCGGCTTCGGCGTGCTGGCGGCGTCGCGCGGGGCAAAGTCGGTGGTGTGCGTCGACCGCTCGCAGCCGGCGCTCGATGCGGCGAAGCAAGCGGCCGCGCTGAACGGCGTCGACGAGGTCGTCTCGTTCGAGAAGAGCGAGGCGTTCGACGCGCTGGAGAAGCTCGGCGGCTCGAAGTTCGACGTCGTGATCTGCGATCCACCGGCCTTCGTGAAAAGCCGCAAGGACCTCAAGACCGGCGCGCAGGGCTATCGCAAGATGGTTCGGCTGGCGGCGCCGCTCGTCGACAAGGGCGGCTTCTTCTTCGTCGCCTCGTGCTCGCATCTGGTCGATCCGCCCCTGTTCGCCGAGCAGGTCCGCCGCGGCCTGCGCGATGCCGGCCGCAGCGGCCGCATCCTGCGCAGTTCGGGTGCGGCGCTCGATCATCCGGTGCATCCCGGCCTGCCCGAGACCGCCTACCTCAAGGCGCTGACGCTGCAGCTCGACTGACCATGCTGCGCCCCGGCCCGAGGAACCTGATCACCGACGTCGACGGCATTCTGGTCGGCAATCACGAAGATCTCCGCCTGCGGTCGGGCGTCAGTGTCGTGCTGTGCGAGGCGCCCTCGACGGCGTCGGTCGACGTGCGCGGCGGCGCGCCTGGCACGCGCGAGACCGACCTGCTCGATCCGTCGTGCCTCGTCGAACGCGTCGATGCCATTTGCCTGAGCGGCGGCTCGGCGTTCGGCCTGTCGTCGAGCGACGGCGTCATGCGCTGGCTGCGGGAGCATGGCCGCGGCCTGGCGATTGCCGACGTCGTCGTGCCGATCGTGCCGACGGCAATCCTGTTCGACCTGCTGAATGGCGGCGACAAGCAGTGGGAGTGGCCGCCCTATCGCGAGCTCGCTTACCAAGCGACCGGCCGGGCGGGTCGAGACTTCGCGCTGGGCAATGTCGGCGCCGGCATGGGCGCCAAGGCGGGCAACCTGAAGGGTGGATTGGGCAGCGCCTCGGCGGTCGATCAAGCGACGGGCCTGCAGGTCGGTGCGCTGGTCGCCGTCAATGCGCGAGGCTACACGACGATGGGCGACATGCCTCAGTTCTGGGCGTGGGCATTGGAGCAGGACAACGAGTTCGGCGGCCTGCCGCCGCCGCCGCGCGCACTTGGCCTGCCGGTGTCGCACAGTCGGGCCGACCTCACGCTCGATCCCGCCGATGCCGCGCGCGGCGATCCACGCGCCAACACCACCATCGCCGTCGTCGCGACCAACGCGGTCCTCGACAAGGCGTCGGCCAGGCGCCTGGCGGTGATGGCACAGGACGGGCTCGCGCGCTCGATCCGTCCCGTGCACACGCCACAGGATGGCGACACGGTGTTCGCCATCGCCACTGGCCGACTCGATCTCGGCGGCGATCCGCTGGCATTGGCGGAACTCGGCACGCTGGCTGCGGATTGCCTGGCCCGCGCCGTCGCGCGCGGAGTCTATGAAGCGGCGACGTTGGGCGCTGCGCGTGGCTGGCGGGACGTATTCGCCCGCTGATAGACTTGCCTGCTTCAGAGGAGGGGCTTTCCGTGGATTCACTTTCCCGCCGTCATCTGTTCGGCGCCGCCGGCGCGCTCGCAGCTTTGTCGCTGTCTGGCGCCGGCGCCTGGGCGCAAGGCCCGGCCAAGGACCGGCTGGTGATCGGCTTGTCGCTCGAGCCGCCCGTGCTCGATCCGACCAAGAACGCCGCTGCCGCCATTCGCGAGGTCACTACGCCCACGATCTTCGAGGGATTGGGCCGCATCGACCGCACCGGCGCAGTCGGGCCAGGCCTGGCCGAGAGTTGGAACGTCGCCGAGGACGGCAAGGAGTACGTCTTCAAGATCCGGCCGAACGTGAAGTTCCATGATGGCGAGGCGCTCGACGCTTCGGTGGTGAAGTTCTCGCTCGACCGGTTGTTCGCGCCGGACTCGACCAACCCGGCCAAGTCGCTCTACACCGACATCGAGAAGGTCGAGGTGGTCGATCCGTCGACGGTGAAGGTGACGCTGAAGTCGCCCAACTCCTTCCTGCTCTACAGCCTGTCGCTCGGCGACGCGGGCATCATGCATCCCAAGTCCGCACCCACCAACGACAAGAACCCGATCGGCACCGGGCCGTTCATGTTCAAGGAACGCAAGGAGGGCGATTCGATCACCCTGGTGAAGTCGCCGGGCTATCGCGATCCCGGGTCGATCAAGCTCAACACGGTGATCTTCAAGATCGTCAAGGATCCGTCGGCGCAGGTGAGTGCATTGCTGGCGGGCGACGTCGACGCGTTCCCGGGCTTCCAGGCGCCCGAGCTGGTCGAGCGGCTCAAGAAGGATCCGCGCTTCGTCGTCATCGTCGGCACCACCGAGGGCGAGGTGATCCTGGCGACCAACAACGGCAAGAA
>CADECW010000130.1:0-13782 GCA_902825855.1 uncultured Rhodospirillales bacterium
GGGACCTTTTCTATTGATGCGTCGACAAGAACAGGTCCCTCGACTGCGCCGCCCTTCGGGCGGCTTCGCTCGGGATGACGGCAAAACAGGTCATATGCGATGTCCTGCTAACCAATCACCTTCTTCTCTCTCAGCGCGGCGATATCCTTTGCGCTCAACCCGGCGATGCTGCCCAGCACCTCGTCCGTATGCTCGCCAAGCGCCGGTGGTGGACGGGTGTCGTCGACCGGAGTGTCGGAGAACCGGTAGTTCGAACCCATGATCGGCACTTCGCCCGCCTTGCTGTGCCTGTACGTCTTCAGCATCCCGCGGCGTTTGACCTCGGGCTCGTCGAGCGCCTCCTTCATGGTGCGGATCGGGCCGGCCGGCAGATGGCGCAGCTTGTGGCCCCAGTTCTCCTTGGTGTCGGTCTTCAGCACCTCTTCCATCATGCGCGTCAGTTCGGGCTTGTTGGCGACGCGGTCGGCGAGTTGGGCGAAGCGCGGGTCGCTCGCCCATTCGGGATGGCCGAGCGCCTTGCAGGTATCGGTGAACAGTTTCTGGTTGGCGACGGCCATGTAGATCTTGCCGTTCTTGGTCTCGAACGAGCTGTTGGGCGCCGACGCGAAATGGCCGTTGCCGGCGCGCCGCGGCTGCTCGCCGCCGATCAGGTAGTAGGAGCCCATGTTGCCGAGCGAGGCCAGAGCGGTGTCGTAGAGCGCCAGATCTATATGCTGGCCCTTGCCCGTGCTGGTGCGGGCGAAGAGCGCGGCATTGATCGCCGCCACCGAATGGATCGCCGTCATCGTGTCGACGATGGCGATGGCATGGCGCAGTCCCTCGCCGTTGGCCTCGCCATTGACGCTCATCATCCCTGACTCGGCCTGCAGCACCGGATCGTAGCCCGGCCGGTCGGACAACGGCCCGGTCTGGCCGTAAGCCGAGATCGAGAGATAGATCAGTCGCGGAAATTTCGCGTGAAGCTTCGCGTAGTCGAAACCGTACTTGTTGAGCACGCCGGGCCGGAAGTTCTGTACCAGCACATCGGCGGCCTCGAGCAGCCTGCTCACCACCGCCTGTCCATCGGGTTTTGTGAAGTCGAGCGCCACGCTCTTCTTGCCCCTGTTGAAGGTCATGAAGAAGTGGCTCTCGCCGCCGGCCCGCGGCCCTGCACCCTTGCGCGTGTCGTCGCCGCCGTCCGGATTTTCGATCTTGATCACCTCGGCGCCCATGTCCGACAGGATCTGGGTGCACATGGGACCCGCGATCACGCGGGAGAAGTCGACGACGCGGATACCCTCGAGGGGCGGACGGCCAGATTGTGACATGGCTGCAAGGTAGGGCTGCAGGCGCGGCACTGTCCACGCGCGGCGCTTCCTTTAGACTGCAGCGCATGTCTTCGTTTCGCATGCCGCTGTCTCGCCGTGCCCTGTTCGCCCTTCCCGCCTTCGCCGCGTTGCCCGCCGTTGCGCAGGCCGACTATCCGAGCAAGGCCATCCGCATCATCGTGCCGTTCGCGCCCGGCGGTTCGGGCGACATCACCTCGCGGCTGATCGGCAAGTACATCGAGGACAAGACCGGCCAGCCCTTCGTGGTCGAGAACAAGCCTGGTGCCAACGGCATCGTCGGCGCGCTGGCAGTGAAGACGGCGCCGGCCGACGGCTACACCCTGATGCTGGCCACGACGTCGACCAATGCCGCCAACATCCATATGTACAAGAGCCCGGGCTACGACCCCGAGAAGGACTTTCAGGTGGTGGGCGTCATCGGTTCGAGCGGCGCCTTCCTGGTCGTGCCGGCCGACAGCCCCTACGGCACGCTGAAAGACCTTCTTGCCTATGCCAAGGCCAATCCCGGCAAGTTGAATTTCGGCTACTTCAACGCAAGCTCGCAGGTGCCCGCCGAAGTCCTCGGCACCAAGGCCGCGGTGCAGTGGCAGGGCGTGGCCTACAAGGCGATCGGCAATGCCTGGACCGACCTCTATGCCGGCGCCATCCAGTTCATGTTCGTCGACCTTACGGCCGGCCGCGGCCAGGTGGTGGCCGGCAAGGCGCGGGCCCTTGCCCTCACCCTGCCGCAGCGCAGCCCGCTCTATCCCGACCTGCCGACGCTGAGCGAAAGCTTTGCCGATTTCACGACGACCGGCTTCCTCGCCGTGGCCGTGCCGAAAGCCACGCCGAAACCTGTCCAGGAGAAGTTGAACGCGCTGATCAATGAAGCCATCAGCTCGCCCGAGATTCACAAGCGACTGACCGACGAGTTCGCGCTCAATTCGCGGCCGCTCACGCTCGAGCAGTGCGCCGCGCAGGACCGCGAGGAGCGCGCCAAGTGGGCGGAGTACGTGAAGATCGCCAGGATCGAGCCGCAGTGACACGAGAGGGTCGAGTCACCCCGTCATCCCGACCGGAGCAAAGCGAAGTGGAGGGACGTTGTCATTGGTCGATGGCCATGAACGGGTCCCTCCACTGCGCGCTTCGCGCTCCGGTCGGCATGACGATGTGGCGCAGAGCTACTAGAACCAGAATTTCAGTCCGACCAGCGCTCGCACCAGCGAGGTAGGTTCACCGGCAGCCGCGACGAAAGCCGCCGTGTTGCCGGTGTACTGCTCGAAGCTCACTCCGATGTACGGCGCGAACTCCTTGGCAATCTCGTAGCGCAGCCTGAGCCCGACCTCGAAACGCGACAGGCCGCTGCCGAGCTGAATCGCCGGATCGTTCTGCGAAGCCGCCATCGCCTCGAGATAGGGCCGGGCGATCAGCTTCTGCGACAGCACGAGATCGTAGGAGGCATCGAGCCGGGCGCTCACCACGCCGGTCTGGCTGACGCCGAACACGGCATCGACATGGATGCCATAGGGTGCCAGCCCCTCGACGCCGGCGGCGAAGCCCGAGCGCGTGACGCCCTCGTCGAACACGGTGAACGACACGCCGGCCTTGGCGTCCCAGAAGTCGGAGATCAGTCGGCTGTAGAAGAAGCGGCTGTCGATGCCCTTGGTGCCGCCTTCGTTGTCGATATGACCGGAATCGCCGACGATGCCGGTGTTGTAGAGTCGGAGCTTGGTCGAATCGTCGCCGATCCACGCCGACGCCGCCCATTCGGTGGCGGGCGCGATCCCCGAGATGCGCTTCTCCACGCGCCCGTCGAAGCGCCAGTAGGTCGCGCGGTCGTCCATGGCGACGGCAGGCGCGGCGAAGGCGATGGTTAGGGCTGCGATGCAGGCACGATCAATGATGCGCATGGCCGCCTCCCGCCACCGGTGCCGGCGACGAACCAGCCGGCGGCGCGCTGCCCCGCGGATGCACCACGAACTCGCGGAACATGCCGGTCATCATGTGGAACAGGAAGTGGCAGTGGAACGGCCAGCGGCCGACCTCGGCCATCTGCACCGTGACGCTGACCGTGCGCCCGGGCGGCACGATCACCACGTGCTTGCGGGGTCGGGCATCGCCCGCGCCGTTCTCCAGATCCATCCAGAGACCATGCAGATGGATGGGATGGTTCATCATGGTCTCGTTCTTGAAGACCAGCCGCACCGTCTCGCCCTGGGTGAAGTCGATCACCGGCTGCTCGGAGTATTTGCGGTCGTCGAACGACCAGATGAACTTCTCCATGTTGCCGGTCAGCCTGATGTCGATCGTGCGGTCCGGCCGATTGAGCGGATAGCTGCGGTCGAGCCGCTTGAGGTCGGTATAGTTCAGGATCTTGGTGCCGGCCGGCGCATCGACCGGCGGCACGTGCACGAGTCCCGATATCTCCGGCGCAGCAGCAGCGTGGCCCATAGCGCTGTGGCCCATAGCGCCGTGGCCCATCGCGGCATGGTCCATCCTGGAATGGTCGATCTTCGACTGCTTAACGCCGCTGTGGCCGCCGCTCTGATGGCCCATGTCCGCCATGCCCAAGACTCCGGGCGGACGCGGCACCGGCGGCGGGCCCGTCATGCCTTGACGTGGCGCCAAGGTCGCGCGGGCGAAGCCGCGACGGTCGATCGACTGGGCTTCGATGGTGTAGGCGCGATCCTCGCGCGGCTCGACGATCACGTCGTAGGTCTCGCCGACGCCGATGCGGAACTCATCGACATCGACGGCAGCAACGTCGTTGCCATCGGCCTGCACGACCTTGAGCTTGAGGCCGGGAATGCGGGCATCGAACACCGTCATGGCCGAGCCGTTGATGAAGCGCAGCCGCACCTTCTCGCCGGGCTTGAAGAGGCCGGTCCAATTGTCGTTGGGCCCGCGGCCGTTCACCAGGAAAGTGTAGCCGGTGACATCGGCAAGGTCGGTCGGATCCATGCGCATCTCGCCCCAGGCCAGCCGATCGGAAATGATCGCCTGGCGCTCTTCCGTCGTCCTGGCTGCCCGCAGGTCGCGGAGCAGGCCAGGTAAGGTGCGCTTGCGGTCGTTGAAGTAGCCCGGCTCCAGCTTGAGCTTGCGCAGGATGGCGCCGGACGACATCGGATGGTGGTCGGAGAACATCACGACGTAGTCCCGCGCCACCCTTTGGCGCTCGCCTCTCGCCGGCTCGATGACGATGGGCGCGTACATGCCCTCCTGCTCCTGACCACCGGAGTGGCTGTGGTACCAGTAGGTGCCCGACTGCCGAACCTTGAAACGGTAGCTGAACGTGGCGCCGGGCTTGATGCCGGCAAAGCTCACCATCGGCACGCCGTCCATCGAGTATGGCAACAGGATGCCGTGCCAATGGATCGAGGTGTCCTCGTTCAGGCGGTTGGTGACGTTGACGGTGACGTCCTCGCCCTCCTTCCAGCGCAAGGTCGGACCGGCGATCTGGCCGTTGATCGAGAAGACGCGGCGCATCTGGCCCTCGATCGCCAGGTCGGTGCGGTCGATCACCAGGTCGTAGGTCGCTGCGAAGGCCGAAAGCGGCGCCAGCAAGGCTGCCGCAAGCACGGCGCGAATGATGATTGTCATCGGAGCTTTCCTCACTTTACGAAGCGGATGGGACCCTTCATCCCATCCTCGTAGTGACCCGGGATATTGCAGGCGAACTCGAGATCGGCCGTGCGCCTGAACGTCCAGACGAATGTGGCCGCCGTGCCCGGTTCGACCCAGACACCGCCGGACTGAGCCATGTCGGCCATGGAATGGCCGGCGTGCCCGCCCTTCTTCTGCAGCTCCATCATCTCCTTCATCTTCCTGCGATGCTCGGCATGCTCCGCGACCGATCCGATGGTGAGCTCGTGCGGCTCCGTGCCGTCGTTGCGCACGACGAAGCGCACGGTCTCGCCATCGCGCACGTCGAGCGCTTTCAAAGAGAAAGCGTTCTCTATCGCCACGACATGGATGACATTGGTGACTTCGGCAGGATTGCCCGGACGGCCGCCGCTCGGCGGCGTGGGGCTGTGTGCCGACGCCGGCGTGGCCGCGGCCAACGCCAGGACGCCGACGAACGAACGTCGGAACAACATGATGCAACTCCCGTGTCTGAAAGGATGAACCGATGGGATCGGTTCAGACCCGGGGAGGCGGTGGATCCTTGGTGGAAACGCGTCCGACAAGACTGCGTGCATGCAGCGGCAGCTGGACGTCGAACAGAGCCGTCGTCTCGATGACCGGCAGAGGAGGCAGCAGGGCGACCACGCCCGACATCAGCGGGCAGCAGACGCTCGCCGCGTGCTTGGCCGAGTCCTGGCTCGGACAGGGATCGGGCGGTGGTGGATGATCGGGACAGTCGACCGACGAGGCCTGGGAAGCCTGCGCCATCGCATGGCTGCTCATGCCCGGCGGCGCAATCAGCGCCAGCAGGGCAATCAGCCAGACGAGGAGGCGCAATCGGCTCACGTCAGCGCCGGCGATTGTCCAGCACTTCGAGCAGCTCGTCGATCTTGGTCTGACGATCACGCTCGTCGCCGGCATGGAAGGCGTGCGCCACGCAGTGCTGCAGATGATCGCTCAGGATTTCCTGCTCGACGCGGTCGAGCGCCGCGCGGACGGCGCGAATCTGGGTCAGGACGTCTATGCAGTAGCGGTCCTCCTCGATCATTCGAGCGACGCCGCGCACCTGGCCCTCGATCCGGCCGAGCCGGGCAAGCTGGGACTTCTTGACCTTGTCGTCCATTCTTGAACTATACCCCCGTAGGGTATACATGGCAAGCCATGGACCACGCCTGCCCCGCCGATCACCGTCATCCGGAAACCGCCACCGACCCGGTGTGCGGGATGAAGGTCACGATCGCGACGGCCAAGAACCGGACCGAGCACGCCGGCCGCCCCTACTACTTCTGCAGCCTCCGCTGCCTGGGCAAGTTCACGGCCGAGCCCGAGCGCTATCTGGCGCCAAAGCCGGCCGCGGCCGCGGCCAAGGAGATGCCGAAGGGCGCGATCTTCACCTGCCCCATGCATCCGGAGATCCGGCAGGAAGGGCCCGGCTCCTGTCCGATCTGCGGCATGGCGCTGGAACCCCTCGAGGTGTCGCTCGATCAAGGCCCCAACCACGAGCTGTTGGACATGAAACGCCGCCTGTGGGTCGCGGTGGCTCTTTCCGTTCCTTTGGTGGTCCTCGACATGGGCGGGCACTTCTTCGGCCTCGACCACGTGATCCCACATGGCTGGATGAACTGGATCCTGTTCGTGCTGGCGACGCCGGTGGTGCTGTGGGCCGGCTGGCCGTTCTTCGTGCGCGGCTGGCAGTCGTTGCTCACGCGCAACCTGAACATGTTCACCCTGATCGCGCTCGGCACCGGCACGGCGTGGATCTACAGCGTCGTCGCCACGCTGGCGCCCGGACTGTTCCCAACCTCGTTGCTGCAGGACGGCATGATGCCGGTCTATTTCGAGCCGGCGGCCGTCATCACCTGTCTGGTCCTGGTCGGCCAGGTGCTGGAGTTGCGCGCTCGCGATTCGACCAGCGGCGCCATCAAGGCCCTGCTGGGGCTGGCGCCGCGCACCGCCCTCAAGGTCGGCGTCGGTGGCGACGATGCCGAAGTGCCGATCGAGTCGATCGTCGTGGGCGATCATGTTCGCGTGCGGCCCGGCGAAAAGGTGCCGGTCGACGGCGTAGTGACCGAAGGCCGCAGCGCCATCGATGAATCCTCGATCACCGGCGAGCCGATGCCGGTCACCAAGGAGGTCGGCGCCAGGGTGGTCGGCGGCACCGTCAACCGCACCGGTACCTTCGTGATGAAGGCCGAGAAAGTCGGCGCCGACACCATGCTGTCGCGCATCGTCAAGATGGTGTCGGAGGCGCAGCGCAGCCGCGCGCCCATCCAGAGCCTGGCCGACTCGGTGTCGGCATGGTTCGTACCGCTGGTGGTGTTGGTCGCCGTCGCCGCCTTCGCCGCATGGATGATCTGGGGGCCCGAGCCGCGCCTTGCCTTTGCGCTGCTGGCCGCCGTTTCGGTGCTGATCATCGCCTGCCCCTGCGCGCTGGGCCTCGCCACGCCGATGTCGATCATGGTCGGCGTCGGCCGTGGCGCTGCGGCCGGCATCCTGATCCGCAACGCCGATGCGCTCGAGCGTCTGGAGAAGGTCGACACGCTGGTGGTCGACAAGACCGGGACCCTGACCGTGGGCCGCCCTGCCCTCACCTCGGTCTCACCGCTGGGTGCGTTGCCCGAGGCCGAGGTGCTGCGGCTTGCCGCCAGCCTCGAGCGCGGCAGCGAGCATCCGATCGCGACGGCGATCCTGGCCGCCGCGCGCGGCCGCAAGATCGAGCTCGCCGCCGTTACCGACTTCGATTCGCCGTCCGGCAAGGGTGTGGTTGGCCGCATCGACGGCAAGCGACGGCTGCTGGGCAGCGCCGCGTTCCTGAAGCAGGAAGGCGTCGACGTCGCCGCCGCCGAGGCCCTGGCCGATCCGCTGCGCGGTGAAGGCGCTACTGTCGTGCTGCTCGCCACGATCGACGAAAGAGGGGCCCGGGCCGAGGGCCTCCTGGCCGTCAGTGACCCGGTCAAGGAGACCACGGAAGAGGCGTTGAAGCAGCTCCGCGCCGACGGCATCCGCGTGGTCATGCTGACCGGCGACAACAGGCGCACGGCGGCGGCGGTCGCGGGCCGCCTCGGCATCGACGCCGTCGAGGCCGAGGTGCTGCCCGAGGACAAGGCGCTGATCGTGCACAGGCTCAAGGCCGAGGGCCGCATCGTCGCCATGGCGGGCGACGGCGTGAACGACGCGCCGGCACTGGCCGCGGCCGATGTCGGCATCGCCATGGGCACCGGCACCGACATCGCCATCGAAAGTGCCGGCGTCACCCTGGTGAAGGGTGACCTGCTGGGCATCGCCCGCGCCCGTCGGCTGTCGCAGGCGACGATGCGCAACATCCGTCAGAACCTTTTTTTCGCCTTCATCTACAACAGCGGCGGCATCCCGCTGGCGGCGGGCGTGCTCTATCCCCTGTTCGGCCTGCTGCTGAGCCCGATCGTGGCGGCGGCGGCCATGGCGCTGAGCTCGGTCAGCGTCATCGGCAACGCCCTCCGGCTGCGCAACCTGCGCCTTTGACCGGTGTGGCGATTCGTCCATGTCGCTTTACGCTTGACCCCTGCACAGGGGCTGAAATAGTGGGCAGGTCATGCTGCTGATCCGCCATTCCAAGCGCGCGAACAACGCCGTCCGGACGACCTCCGGTACCGGCGAGCTGTTCGTCGCCTCGGTGGTGATCTGCATGATCCTCGCCTCGTTCGGCGACGCCGTGGATCCGGCGCTGTTCGGCGAGGCGGGCCTCGAGTTCGCCATCTTCGATTTCGGCGGCGAACTCTCCGTGCTGACGATGCGCCATTGGCATCTTCTTCAGCTCCTGCTGGCCGGCGCTGCCGGGGCATTCGGCGTGTTCGTGCTGCGTGTCTTCGCCGCCGGTCTCATCCGCATCCTGCGCCCGGCGGGCCGGCGCTCCATCGAGAAGGTGCCGATAGGTCTCTGACGAAAAGACAACCGTTTTAACGTCCTTTTTCGTTGGAGACTCGTCGTGGAACTCGAACTGTTTTCGGCCGGATTCTTTTCGGCCCTGTTGGCTATCGTCCTGATCGACCTGGTTTTGGCAGGCGATAATGCCCTGATCATCGGCCTGGTCGCGCGCAACCTGCCCAAGGATACCCAGCGCAGCGTAATCTTCTGGGGCACCTTCGGCGCCATCGCCATCCGCGCCTTGATGGCGATCCTTGTCGTCTACATCCTCGATGTGCCGGGCTTCATGCTGGCCGGCGGCATCGCCCTGGTATGGATTGCCCGCAAGCTCCTCACGCCCGAGGAGAACAGCGCGGAGAGCCATCTGGTCAAGGGTCCGGCGACCACTTTCGCCGGCGCCATCCGCACCATCGTGATCGCCGACGCCGTGATGGGCATCGACAACGTGCTGGCGATCGGCGGCGCCGCGCACGGCAGCATCCTGCTGATCGTGCTGGGCCTCGCCATCAGCGTTCCGATCATCGTCTGGGGCAGCCAGCTGGTCATCCGTCTGGTCGATCGCTTCCCCTCGGTCGTGCTGCTGGGCGGCGCCGTGCTGGCCTGGACCGGCTACTCCATGGTCGTGCGCGAGCCACTTCTCACTGCGTGGTTCGAGGGCCATCCCGCCACCAAGCTGGTCGCGGCGATCCTGATCTTCTCGATCTCGCTTGCCCCCTGGTACTCCGCGCGTATGTCCGACCAGATGAAGCCGCTGGTCGTCATCCTGCCGGCCGTGCTGGTGTGGATGCTGGCCTTCGAGGTGGCAGCGAGCGCCTGGAAGCTGCAGGTCGACTATCTGCTCGCGACCCAGTCAGGCGAGTACATCCTCGAGGCCGTGCGCTGGCTGGGCTGGCTGCCGCTGGTCGCGACCTACCTCTGGCTGCGCGAGCGGCTGGAGCTTCGCCGCCGGCACACCGCCCGCAGCTGATCGAACTCCTGTGGCGCGCATCGCTGCCCAATACGGCGCAGCATGCGCGCCAGGCTCTCCATCGCAATCGGCCTCCGCCTACTGACGCAGTAAAACTAGGGCAGCCCGGCGGGGGCCGGACGGTGTAGCCGATCAGCGCCGCGTCGCCTGAAGCGACAGCGCCAGCGGCAGCCACGGCTTGTCCGGCCAATGCCAGTCGCCGTCGTCCTTCTTCACCAGCATCTGGAACATGCGCCACGGCAGCTGGGCGTGCTCGTGCAGCCAGTCGAGCGACAGGCCCGCCTCCAGGAGTCCGCCGACGATGTCGGACAGCGGATGCAGCCACGCGACAGTGGTCGCGTTCGCGAGATGCGCCAACGGATCGGCATAGTCGCGGTGGTCGACCAGCACGATCGGCTGTCGCCCGAGATACGGGACGAAGTATCCGGGCCAGCCGTCCGCAAGCCTGGCCTCGTCGTCGAAGACATAGGCCGCGGGATGGGCGTCGGCATAGTAGAGACGGCCTCCAGGCTTGAGGAACGAGGTGACGATTGCAGCCCAGCGCCTGATGTCGGGCAGCCAGCAGGTAGCGCCCCAGGTCGCGAACACCAGGTCGAACGACGCGGGTTCTGGAACAGCCGTCGGCGCATCGTAGAGATCGGCCAGCACGAAGCGCGCCGCTGCGGCAAGGCCGAGCTCACCTGCCAGGCCGCGGGCGGCCTCGATCGCGACCGGCGAGAAATCGAGCCCGACCACGGTCGCGCCGCGCTGCGCGAGCTTCAGCGTATCGACGCCGAAATGGCATTGCAGGTGCAGCACGCGAAGGCCACGCACGTCGCCGAGCTCGGCGTCCTCGATCGGATGAAGCTTGCCGCCGCCCGAGCGCAGCGACGCGAGGTCGTAGTCGCTGCCTGGACCGAGATGGATCCTTGCCCGTTCGTCCCAGTTGGCACGGTTCAGTTCGCGCCAGCGCTGGGCCTCGCCGCTCACAAGGCAAGCTCGGCGCCGGTCAGGCGGCGATAGGCTTCGAGATAGCGCTTGCTGGTGGCGTCGACCACCTCGCGCGGCAACCTGGGCGCCGGGGCATCGCCGTTCCAGCGGCCGGCATGGCGCTCGACATCGAGCCAGTCGCGCAAGGGCTGCTTGTCGAAGCTGGGCTGCGACTTGCCGGCCGCATAGCCGTCGAGCGGCCAGAAGCGCGAGCTGTCGGGCGTCATGACCTCGTCGATGAGCAGGATCTCACCCGACCTGGCGCGGCCGAACTCGAACTTGGTGTCGGCGATGATGATGCCGCGCTTCAGCGCGACGTCGCGGCCCTTGGTGTAGACGACGCGCGTCAGCCGCTCGAGCTCGGCGGTGACGTCCTGGCCCAGCACCTTGGACATCTGGCCGACGGTGATGTTCTCGTCGTGGCCGCTCTCGGCCTTGGTGGCGGGACTGAAGATCGGCGGGTCTAGCCGTCCGCTTTCCTGGAGACCGACCGGCAGCGCCTCGCCCGCGAGCGTGCCGGCCTTGGAATATTCCCGCCACGCCGAGCCCGAGAGATAGCCACGGATCACGCATTCGATGGGGAACACCGTGCCGCGCCGGCACAGCATGGCGCGGCCGGCAATCTCGGCGCGGTGCGGCTCGAGCACCGGCACCTGGGTGACGATCGCGGCGGCGTCGGCCGCGATCATGTGATGCCGCACGACACCCTCGAGTTGGCGGAACCACCAGGCGCTGATCTGGGTCAGCACCGCGCCCTTCATCGGGATCGGCTCGGCCATCACCACGTCGTAGGCGCTGACGCGGTCGGTCGCGACCAGCAGCAGCCGGTCGCCGTCGACCTCGTAGACGTCACGCACCTTGCCGCGAGCGATCCGCTTCAGGGGAAGGTCGCTCGTCGTCATCAACACCATCAGGCTCTCCCCGCCTGTATCCTCCGACGCATGTCGGTGGAGGAAGGACAATCGGCGTCACTTCTCGTGCCGCATCTCCTCGAACACTTCCTTCGCCGTCAACATCGCCTCGCGCACCGACGGCAAGCCGATATAGCCGCTGAGATGCAGCAGCGCCTCCGACAATTCGTCCTCGGTCCAGCCCTGGTTGCGCGCCATGCGCAGATGGATGGCAAGCTCCGGCCAGCGCGCCTGGGCAGTGTCGGACACCACGCAGATCAGCGCCCTGGTCTTGAGGTCGAGGCCGGGCCTGGACCACAGCAGGCCGAACACCGCCTCCTTCGAGTAGTCGCCGAACTTCTGCATCATCGGATCGGTGTAGACCGACTTGTTCATCGCATCGGCGTACTTCTCGCCCATCAGCTTGCGGCGGATCTCGGTACCCTTCTTGAAGTTCTCGCTCTCGGCCATCGTTCCCTCCTGGTGAAGGGCCGAGCCTAGCCGTTTTCTTTATGTCGCGGCTACGCGGGATGCCCGTCATCCCTCTCGAAACCATACAGGGGCCGGACCTATCTCAAATCCGATCGAGAACTGAAAGGACCCGTCGTGTACCAGAACAGCGACTGCCAAGCGGAAGACGAACCTCCGTCCAGTCCGGTGTCCGATGAAACCAGCGGCGCGCTGGCCGATCGCGTCATGGCGATTGCCCATGTGCCGCAAACCGCCCACGTGGCCGTCATCGGACGCCGCACCCTGCCCTTCGTCATGGCGCTGCTCCGTCAAGGCTGCGAAAGCGTGCGCAGCCTGCGTCCCGACAGCCCCGCCCCCGACTGCGAGCCGGTCGATCTCGCCTGGATCGTCGACCTGCAGGACGAGCGCGAGCTCGACGAGGCCCTGCGGGCGGCGCGCTGGCGCACCGGCAAGCGAGGTCGCGTCGTCGTCGAGGGCGCCGCCTGCGCCTGGCGCAGCGCGCTCGCGGCCATGCGCCATCGCGCCCTGGCTGCCGGCCTCGACATTGTGTCGTTCGACCACGTGGCGCGCAGGCTGGTGCTGGCGCCCGCAACGTCGTGACGAGCCTGCTCGACAGCATCGCATCATGAGGAGAGCGACCATGAAGGCCCCCGCCTTCCGCTGCCGCGGCGCGAGCGCCGCACTGCCCACGCCCTACCGCCTGGGGCGTGTCGATTTCTCGGCCTTCGAGGCCTTGTGCAAACGCCTGATCGATCGCGGCATCGCCGCCCTGGTGCCCTGCGGCACGACCGGCGAGGCCCCGCTGCTGATGGCCGAGGAGCATCATCAGGTGATCGCGACCGCCGTCGCTGCGGCGGCCGGGCGCGTGCCGGTGATCGCCGGCGCCGGAAGCAGCAATACGGCCGCCGCGGTCGAGCTGGCGCGCTCGGCCGAACGCGCCGGGGCATCGGCGCTGCTATGCGTCACGCCCTGCTATCTGAAACCCAGCCAGGCCGGCATGATGATGCACTTCCGCACGATCCACGACGCGACCGGGCTGCCGATCATCCTCTACGACGTGCCGGTACGTACCGGCTGCGCTCTCGACGACGTCACGGTGCGCAGGCTGGCCGAGCTGCCGCGCATCGCGGGCCTGAAGGACGCCACCGGCACATCCCGCGCGTTGCCCGGCTGCGTCGCCGCCTCGGGCCTGACTTCCTGCTGCTGTCGGGCGACGATGCCAGCCAGTCGGCCTTCCGTCTGGCCGGCGGCGACGGCTGCATTTCGGTGACCGCAAACGTGGCTCCCGCCCTGTCAGCGGCGCTGCACGCGGCTTGCGACGAGAAGATGGAGGCCGAGGTCCGATGGTTCGACCAGATCCTGGCGCCATTGCACGAGGCGTTGTTCCTCGAAGCCAATCCCATTCCGCTGAAGCGGGCGCTCAGCCTGCTCGGCCTGATGGGCGACGGCCTGCGCCTTCCTCTTACACCGCTCAGCCTGGCCTTCGACCGCAAGCTGCGCCGCGTGCTCGAGACGGTCATGGCGCTGGAAGAGAAGGAAGCGGCGCGCCTGGCGAGTCTCCGTCGCGCTGCCGCGCACGCGGCTTGAGCAGCTGACCACAACCTACGGTAGGCATTCAGACAGTTACGCTAGTTGCGCTACCGCTTTTCGC
>CADECW010000130.1:13882-18315 GCA_902825855.1 uncultured Rhodospirillales bacterium
TCGGTCAGCACGTGCCGCGGCGTCGAGGGATCGGCTTCGACCTTCTGGCGCAGCTGCCGGACATAGACGCGAAGATATTGCGGATCGATGGATTCGTCGCGCCACACCTCGCGCAGCAGGTGCTTGTGCGTCAGCACCTTGCCGGCATGGATCGCGAGCTGTTCCAGGATGTCGTATTCCTTGGGCGATAGTTTGATGTCCTCGACGCCCCGCTTCACCAGCCGCCGCACCAGGTCGATCGAGAGCTCACCGCTGGTGAACGTGCGCTCGGCGCCCTGCTGCTGCAGCCGGTGGCGCAGCGCGGCGCGCAGGCGAGCCATCAGCTCGTCGGCGCCGAACGGTTTGGTGACGTAGTCGTCGGCGCCGGCGTCGAGCGCCGTCACCTTGGCGGCCTCGTCGCCGCGGCTCGACAGCACGACGATCGGCACCGGCGCGATCTCGCGAATGCGGCCGATCAGGGCCTGGCCGTCGATGTCGGGCAGGCCGAGATCGAGCAGCACCAGGTCGGGCCGGTGATGACGCATCGCCGACAGCGCTTCGGCGCCGGTCGCCGCCTCGTGCGTGCGATAGTCGTGGGCGCCGAGTGTCGCGCGCAGCAGGCGGCGGATCGGCGGCTCGTCCTCGACGATCAGGATCGAAACCTCGTCGGTCGTCATGCCGGCCAGCTCACCACGAATTCCGCCCCGCTGCGATCACTTCGATTGTGTCCCGCCAGGGTACCTCCCTGGACCTCGACGAAGCCCTTGGCGATGGCGAGGCCGAGGCCGGTGCCGGCGCGCCGCCGGTCGCCGTCGTCGGCGCGATAGAACTTGTCGAAGATGCGATCAAGCGCCTCGGCGGCGATGCCCGGACCTTCGTCGCGCACGACGATCTCGACGCGATTGCCGGCGCGCCGCGCCTCGATCTCGACGCGGCCGCCCTCGGGCGAATACTTGGCCGCATTGTCCAGAAGGTTGAACAGCACCTGCTCGGCCAGCACGAAGTCGAGCGAGAGCGGCGGCAGGTCGGACGCAATGGTCGAGACGACCTTGCGGTCCCGCAGCACAGGCGTGGCGCGACGCAGCACCGTCGAGACGAGGTCGCCGGCATCGACCGGCTCGCGGTTTGGTACGATGGCACCGGCATCGAGCCGTGTCATGTCCAGCAGGTTGCCGACGAAGCGGTCGAGCCGCTCGGCCTCGCTCAGCGCCGTACCCAGAAGCTCGTCGCGTGTCGGCTGGTCGTAGCGGTCGCGATAGCTCTTCAGGCTGGAGAGTGCGCCGATGATCGAGGCGAGCGGCGTGCGCAGGTCGTGGCTCACCGAAGTCAGCATCGAGGAGCGCAGGCGCTCGCGCTCCTCGCCCAGCCGCGCGCTGTCGATGTCGACGGCAAGCGTCATGCGCTCGATGGCGATGGCGGCCTGGTTGCCGACGGCGTCAAGCGTGCGGCGCTCGGCTGCGCTGAGCTCGCGCCCCTCATCCAGGGCCAGCACGCCGATCACGCCGACCGGCCCGCGCACGGTACGGATGGGAACGAACAGCCAGCGCCCGCCGGGCAGGGTGTCGGTGCCCTTGCCGGTCGGATGGTCGGCGTCCCATGACCAGCGCGCCGCCGCCATGTCGGCCTCGCTGAAGTCGCTGTCGGGCGGAAAGGCGGCGCGGCTTTCGAGCCGACCATCGTGCGGCATCAGGATGACGATCTCCGCGTTCAAGAGCCGCGCCAGGTGGGTGACGATGGTCCACAACAGGTCGTAGAGATCCATGACGCCGGCGATCTTGCGGCTGAAGGCGTAGAGCTCGGCGGTGGTACGCGCCTCGCGCCGCGCCGCCTCGGTCTGCGAGCGCGTGCGGGCGGCGAGTGCGCTCGCCACGACGGCGACGACCATGAAGAAGAACAGCGCCACGACATTGGCCGGGTCGCGAATGGTGAATTCGTAGAGCGGCGGCAGGAAGAAGAAGTTGTAGGCGAGCACGCCCAGGGCCGAGACCCAGAGCGACGGCACCAGGCCGTGCCGAGCCGCCGCGACCATGACCGGCACGACGAACACGAGCGAAATGTTGGGCAGGACGATCAGCCGGTCGATCGTCACGCCGACGGCCGCCGCCAGAGCCGTGGTGAGCGTGCCCTCGAGATAGGGTCCCGGTGTCAGAGGTACGTCGCGCAGCCAGTCGGGCTTCGCTCTCGTGCTGGTCCCCTGGTCGGCCGACACGACTTCGATCGCCAGCCCCGAGCTGCTGCGCACCAGCTCGTCGACGACCGAGCCGTGGCGCAGCTCGAACCACCGCGACCGCTGGGATTTGCCGAGGACCACGCGCGTGGCGTTGCGCGAACGGGCGAAGGCCAGAATCTCCTCGACCACCGAGCGTCCCGGCAGGGTCACGATCTCCGCGCCCAGCCGCTCGGCAAGCCGCATCGCCTCGGCGAGATGGCTGCGCTCGGTCTCCGACAGCGCGGCGTGCCGGTCGGTCTCGACATAGAGCGCGATCAGCTCGGCATCGAGCCCGTCGGCCGTGCGCTTGGCGGCGCGCACGGCGTTGCCGGCCGCCGGGCTGGGGTCGAGACAGACGATGACGCGCTCGCCCGCAGCCCATGGGCCGGCGATGGCGTGCTCGCGCATGTAGCTCAACATCTGCTCATCGACACGCTCGGCGGTGCGCCGCAGCGCCAGCTCGCGCAAGGCCGTCAGGTTGCCGGGCGAGAAGTAGTGGCGCAGCGCGCGCTGCGCCTGCTCGCGGACATAGACCTTGCCTTCGTTCAGGCGGCCGATCAGGTCGGCCGGTGTCAGGTCGACCAGCTCGACCTCGTCGGCGGCGTTCAGCACGCGGTCGGGCACGGTCTCGCGCACACGGATGCGGGTGATGCGCGCGACGACGTCGTTCAGGCTCTCGATGTGCTGCACGTTCAAGGTCGAATAGACGTCGATGCCGGCGGCCAGAAGCTCTTCGACATCCATGTAGCGCTTGGGATGGCGGCTGCCCTCGACATTGGTATGGGCGAGCTCGTCGACCAGCGCGAGCTGCGGCCGTCGCTTCAGAACAGCATCGATGTCCATCTCATCGAGCACGCGGCCCTTGTACTCGACCTTGCGCCGAGGCACGACCTCGAGCCCGATCATCTGCGCTTCGGTCTCGGCGCGGCCGTGCGTCTCGACGAGGCTGGCGACGACGTCGACGCCTTCCGCCTTGCGCCGTCGCGCGGCGGACAGCATCTCGTAGGTCTTGCCCACACCGGGCGCGGCGCCGAGGAAGATCTTCAACTTGCCGCGCCCTTCCCTCTCGGCCGCCTTCAGCAGCGCATCGGGTGAAGGGCGCGTGTGGTCGGAAGCTTCAACCATCGAAGCGCCAAGATGTCACTACGACTTCAGAGCGTCGAGCGCCATGTTGAGCTGCAGGACGTTGACCCGCGGCTCGCCGATGACGCCGAGGAAACGGCTCTCGGTCTGCTGCTTCACCAGTTCGCGTACCCGATCTTCCGCCAGGCCGCGCGCCTTGGCCACGCGCGGCACCTGGAAATAGGCCGCGGCCGGCGTGATGTGCGGGTCGAGGCCCGAGCCGGAGGTCGTCACCAGGTCGACCGGCACCGGCGTATTGGGGTTATCCGCCTTGAGCTTCTCGACGTCGCCCTGGATGCGCTCGATCAGCGCCTTGGAGGTCGGGCCAGCATTGCTGCCCGACGAACTGGCGGCGTTGTAGGGCGCCGGCACGGTCTTGGTCGCGTCGTTGAGATCGGGCGCGGTGGTCGCCGACGGACGGCCATGGAAGTAGCGGGCTTCGGTGAAGTTCTGGCCGATCAGCTCGGAGCCCAGCACCTTCCCGTCCTTGTCGATGACCAGGCTGCCGTTGGCCTGGCGCGGAAACAGCGCCTGGGCGATACCGGTCATGGCCAGCGGATAGATGAGGCCGGTCACGATCGTGAGCAGCACGATCATGACGATGGCGGGACGGATTTCCTTGAGCATCTTCGGTGTCCTTTCAGGCAAGGCCCACGGCAGTGATCAGCAGATCGATCAGCTTGATGCCGACGAACGGCACGACGATGCCGCCGACACCGTAGATCAGCAGGTTTCGCACCAGCACTGCCGAGGCACCGATCGGTCGGTACTGCACGCCGCGCAGTGCCAGCGGGATGAGGGCGACGATGATCAGCGCATTGAAGATGATGGCCGACAGGATGGCCGATTGCGGCGTCTCGAGGTGCATCACGTTCAGCGCCTCGAGCTGCGGATAGAACGCGAGGAACATCGCCGGGATGATGGCGAAGTATTTCGCCACGTCGTTGGCGATCGAGAAGGTGGTGAGCGCGCCCCGGGTCATCAGCAGCTGCTTGCCGATCTCGACGATCTCGATGAGCTTGGCCGGATCGCTGTCGAGGTCGACCATGTTGCCGGCCTCGCGGGCGGCAATGGTACCGGTGTTCATGGCGACACCGACATCGGCCTGGGCCAGCGCCGGCGC
>CADECW010000131.1:0-12686 GCA_902825855.1 uncultured Rhodospirillales bacterium
GGGCGGCGCAGTCGAGAGATCTCTTCTTCTCAACGCATCAACAGAAAAGGTCCCTCCGCTCCGCGCTTCGCGCTCCGGTCGGGATGACGGTGGGGAATCGACGCAGCAACAATACAGTTGCTCCGCTCCGCGCTTCGCGCTCCGGTCGGGATGACGGTAAAAATTTACCGTCATCCCGAGCGAAGCCGCCCGAAGGGCGGCGCAGTCGAGGGACCTCTTCTTGTCGACGCGACGGTGTGGGGCCGTTACTCCGCTGCCTTTGTGAAACCCTGGTCCTGTCGGAGGCGGAACAGGCGGACGGCTTCGGCGTGGGCGGCCTGGGCTTCGGGCGACATCGCAGTTTCCAAGCGCGCTTCCTTCAGGAAGTACCCATAGCGATCCTCGCCTCGCACCAGCAGCGCCGAGGGCTGTACCGGGCCGATCGGGCGGACATGTGCCGGGATGAAGCTGATGCCGAGCCCCATGCGGCGATCATCGTTGTCGTTGCCCGGTGAGCAATGAACCAGCGCGGTGTGGTGCAGCGAGAGTTCGCCGGCCTTGAGCGGCATCGACACGCCCGTCTCGCCGTCGAAGCGATCGCTGATGCCCTGTCCACGCTTGATCATGTTGTGGGCGTCGGGCCGGTCGTCGTGCGCGATCATGGGCAGGGTGTGGGTGCCTGGGATCACGCGCATGCAGCCGGCAAGCTCCGATGCCTCCGACAACGCGACCCATGCCGTCACATGCTCCAGCGGATCGAGGAAGAAATACGCGCCGTCCTGGTGCCAGCGCACATAGGCCGGCGTATGCGCCTCCTTGATCCACATCGTCGAGTGGTAGACGAGGATGTCGGGTCCGATCACGTCCTCGACGGCGTCGAGTATCTTGGGATGGTGCACCAGCGTGTCCGCCCAGCGATAGAGCAGGTACGACTTGCTCTTTTCCGGATACTCGAGCGCATGGCCCTGCTGCTTCTCCCAGTATTCGAGATCGGCGCGCAGCCTGCGCACCTCGGCGCCGTCGAGCACCGGCACGGGAAATGCAAAGCCGTCGCTGCGATATTGTTGGACCTGAGAGCGCGACAGGATCTTAAGGGGACTTTGGGACATCGCAGTGCAGCCATTGGCGGTTGTCGACTGATGGACACTATCGTAGCGTCGCGCGCTCGGGGACTGAAGACAGGGGCTTCACATGAAGAAACAAGTCACCTCATCCGTTTCGCGCCGCGGCTTCGTCGCCGGCACCACGGCACTCGCGGGCAGCCTGGCCGCGCCGGCCGCACTGCGCGCCCAGCCCGCCGCCATCAAGGTCGGCCTGATCCATCCGGTGACAGGCTTCGTCGCCTACAACGGCCAGCAGGGACGGCTCGGCGGCACGATGGCGATCGAGGATATCAATAAGGCGGGCGGCATCAAGTCGATGGGCGGCGCCAAGCTCGAGGCCTTGCTGGGAGACAGCCAGTCCAAGGTCGAAGTCGGCGTCGCCGAGGTCGAGAAGATGAACGAGCAGGGCGTCGCCGCCTATATCGGCTGCTTCCAGAGCCCGGTCACCATCGCCGCCACCCAGGCGGCCGCCAAGTACAACACGCCCTTCCTGGTCGACGTCGCGGCGTCCGACGTGATCGTCAATCGCGGGCTCAAGAACACCTTCCGCCTGATGCCCGGCTTCGGCGTCTGCGTCGATGACGGCATCGCCAACCTGGGCAACATCAACAAGGCCGCGGGCAGCCCGGCGAAAACCGCCGTGATCGTCCACGAATCGGGTGAGTTCGGCACCGGCACCGCGAAGCTGCTGGCGAGCAAGCTGCCGTCGATCGGCATCGAAGCCAAGGAAGTCATCGCGCACGACAACCCGACGCGCAACTTCGACAACATCGCCCTGCGCATCCGGTCGATCGCACCCGACATCGTCATGATGTCGAACTACCAGAACGAATACATGCTGCTGGCGCGCACGCTCTTTCAGCAGAAGGTCAACGTCGCGGGCTTCTATTCGATCCTGGGCGGCGGCTTCAACTACAAGTTCGTCAAGGAGATGCCCGACGTCTCGCAGTACATGATGGACGTGAACCACTGGTTCAATCCCAAGAGCGAGAAGGCACAGGCGCTGAAGAAGCGCGTCGAGGCGGGCGGCGCTCTGTTCACCTTCGAGGTCTATCTCGGCTACTCGGCCGCCATGCTGCTGGCCGATTCGCTGGAGCGCGCGGGCTCGGCCGACAAGGCCAAGCTCACGGATGCGCTGGCGAGTTCTACCTTCAAGGCGGAGTTGATGCCCTACGGGCCGACCAAGTTCGTCAACGGCCAGAACCAGGGCGCCAAGCCCGCGGTCATGCAGTCCTTGAAAGGCGACATCGACGTGATCGCGCCCGAGGAATTCGCCTCGGCCAAGGCGGTGTTCCCCAAGCCGAAGCTCTGAGGGTCGTGCTCGACCCACAGATCATCTTTGCCGGCATTCTCAACGGCCTGCTGGCCGGCGGCATCTATGTGCTGGTCGCCGTCGGCCTGACGCTGATCTACGGCGTCCTGCACATCATCAACTTTGCCCATGGCAGCCTCCTGATGCTGGCGATGTACGCCGTGTTCTGGCTGTGGCGGCTGGTTGGAGTCGACCCCTACGTCGCTCTGCCCGTGGTGACGGCCGGCGCCTTCGCGTTCGGTTTCGTGCTTTACCGGCTGGTGATCGGCCGCTTCAGCCACGGTCGCGACGAAAACATCCTGTTGATCACGCTCGGACTCTCGATCGTGTTCGACAACTCGGCATTGCTGATGTTCGGCGGCGACACGCAGACGATCGACGTGCCTTACGCCGGCTCGTTCGTCCAGTTGGGGGCGGCCTTCCTGCCCCTGCCCAAGCTCATCTCGTTCGGCGCGTCGCTGGTGCTCTGCGTCATCCTTGGGCTCTATATGGCCAAGAGCGATACCGGCAAGGCGATTCGCGCGGTCGCCAAGGAGCGCCAGGGCGCGCGGCTGGTCGGCATCGACGTCGACAACATCTTCGCCATCTCCTACGGCATCGGCATCGCCTGCCTGGGTGCGGCAGCGTGCCTGCTGATGCCGAGCTACTACGTCACGCCGACCTCGGGTCATGCCTTCGTCCTGGTCGCCTTCACCATCGTCGTGCTGGGCGGCATGGGCAGCTTCATCGGCGCGGCGGTCGGCGGCTTCATCATCGGCATCACTGAAGCGCTGGGCGGCTTGTTCCTCGGTGAGCAGCTCGGCCAGATCGGCATCTCGCTGATCTTCATCCTGATACTGCTCCTGAAACCCACCGGCCTGTTCGGGAGCAAGGCATGAACCGGCGGGCGGTCCTTGGCGCCATCGGACTCGGTGCGGCGATCGTCTTTCCGCTGCTGGCGCCGAACTACCTGATCAATATCGGCATGCTGGTGTTTTTCGCGGCCTTCATCGGCCAATCGTGGAATATCGCCGGCGGCTTCGCCGGCCAGACCTCGTTCGGTCACGTCGTGTTCTTCGGTACCGGCGCCTACACCTCGACCATCCTGCAGGTGACCTACGGCTGGAATCCCTGGCTCGCCTGGCCGGCGGCCATGCTGGCCGGCGGCATTGTCGGCTGGATCATCGCCTTCCTGTCGTTCCGCGCCGGCCTGCGCGGCTCGTACTTCGCGCTGATCACGCTCGCCTTTGCCGAGGTCTTCCGCATCCTCGCCAATTCGGTCCCTTTTACGCGCGGCGGCCTGGGCATGCTCATCAAGGCCGACCAGCGGCCGATCAACTTCCAGTTCAAGGACCCGATCTGGATCTACTACATCGCGCTCTTGCTCTGCCTGATCTCCCTGCTGATCGCCTGGCGCCTGACACGCAACCGTTTCGGCGCCCGCCTGGTTGCCATCCGCGAGAACGAGGACGCTGCACGCGCGCTCGGCATCGACGTGTTCGCCGAGAAAGTGAAGGTCCTGACCCTGTCGGGCGCCATGTGCGCGGCCGGCGGCACCTTCTATGCCCAGAAGTATCTCTACATCGATCCGTCGATCGCCTTCGGCGTCGACAAGTCGGTCGAGATGCTGCTGGTCAGCATGGTGGGCGGCGCCGGCACGATTTTCGGGCCGCTGATCGGTTCGGTTGCCCTCACCGTCATCAACGAGGTGACGCGTGGGCTGGCCAGCGTCGTGCCGGCTTTGAAGAACGTGCAGCCGCTCAGCCTCGTCGTCTACGGCATCATGCTGGTTCTGATCGTAGCCCGGCTGCCGGACGGGTTGATGGGCCTGTTCCGAAGGAAGCCGCGCCATGCTTGAGGTGCGCGAGCTCTCCAAGTCGTTCGGCGGCCTGAAAGCCGTCGACCGTGCGTCGCTCGACGTGCGGCAGGGTGAAATCGTCGGCCTGATCGGCCCCAACGGAGCGGGCAAGACCACATTGTTCGCCGCCATCGCCGGTTTCCACAAGCCCGACGCAGGGCGCGTCACGCTGGGCGGCGCGGACATCACGGCGATGGCGCCGCACAGCATCTGTGCGATGGGCATGGTGCGCACCTTCCAGATCACCCAGCCCTTCGCCAGGATCAGCGTGCGCGAGAACATCATGGTCGGCGCTTATCTTCACACCGCCGACCGTGCTGCCGCCGCGCGCGAGGCCGAGACGGTGGCGGGCATGGTCGGCATGGCGGGGCAACTCGACCAGATGGGCGCCGATCTCACCGTCGCCGGGCGCAAGCGCCTCGAACTCGCCCGCGCGCTCGCCACCGGACCTCGCCTGCTGCTGCTCGACGAGGTGATGGCCGGCCTCAATCCGACCGAGATCACCGAGATCGTGCGGGTGATCCGCGACATTCGCGATTCGGGCGTTACGATCCTTCTGATCGAGCACGTCATGCTGGCCGTGACCTCGCTCGCCGAACGTGTCTACGTGCTGAACCAGGGCCGCATGATCGCCGAAGGCCCACCCGCCGCCGTCGCCGACGATCCGCAGGTCGTCGAAGCCTATCTCGGCCACGGCGCCGCCAAGGTGCTGCGTGCTTGAGGTCGCGTCGCTACGTGCGGGCTACGGCGCCATAGAAGTGCTGCGCGGCGTCGACCTCGCCGTCGGCGCCGGCGAGATCGTAGCCCTGCTGGGCAGCAACGGCGCGGGCAAGTCGACGCTGAACAACAACGTCTCGGGCCTCTACCAGCCTTTCGGCGGCACCATCACGTTCGACGGCCAGGCGATCGCGGGTGCGCCGTCGATGCGGATCGTCGACGCGGGCCTGGTGCAGGTGCCGGAAGGGCGGCGCGTCTTTCCCAACCTCTCGGTGCGCGAGAACCTGGAGCTTGGCAGCTATCGCCGCGGCCGCGCGGCGCGGGCGAAGAATCTCGAGCACGTGCTGGCCGTGTTCCCGCGGCTCAACGAGCGACTGGCGCAGCTCGCCGGGACGCTGTCGGGAGGCGAGCAGCAAATGCTGGCGATCGGCCGCGGCATGATGAGCGAGCCGCGCCTCCTGATCCTCGACGAACCGTCGCTCGGCCTGTCGCCGCTGCTGGTCGAAGAGATGTTCGCCTTGATCGGTCGGCTCAACCGCGACGGCCTGGCCATCCTGCTGGTCGAGCAGAACGTCGTCCAATCGCTCGCCGTCGCCCATCGGGCCTACGTTCTGGAAAACGGCCGCATCGCCCTGTCAGGCGCCGCCGCCGAGCTGGCCGAACATCCGGGCCTGAGGAAGAGCTATCTGGGTCACTAGTACCTCCCCAACGTCATCCCGACCGGAGCGCGCAGCGCGAAGGGACCTGCTCGTTTGATGCGTCGACAAGAGGAGGTCCCTCGACTGCGCCGCGCTTCGGGCGGCTTCGCTCAGGATAAACGCTGAACTTGCCGTCATCCGACATGGGACGTCGTCATGGTCGATGGCCATGAACAGTTGCTCCGCTCCGCGCTTCGCGCTCCGGTCGGGATGACGGAGTGTGGTGTGTCAGATCCTGCGTTCCTACACAGTCTCGCCGGCGGCCCAGCCGCTCGACCAGGCCCATTGGAAATTGTAGCCGCCCAGCCAACCGGTTACGTCGACCGCCTCACCGATCACGAACAGGCCCGGCAGCTTCTTGGCTTCCATCGTGCGCGACGACAATTCGCCGGTATCGACGCCGCCCACCGTGACCTCGGCCTTGGCGTAGCCCTCGGTCCCGGTAGGCACGATCTTCCATGCCCTCAGGCGTTCGGCCAAAGTATCGAGATCGCGGTCGCGGGCGTTCGCCATCGTCCCTTCGGGTGCCAGGTGATGCGCCAGGCGTTGCGGCAGCACCTCGCCCAGCACCGTGCGCAGTTCGGCCTTCGGCCGCGTGCGCTTGCGCTCCCTCAGGAAAGAAGTGGCATCGAGGTCGGGCAGCAGGTCGATGGCGATCGCCTGACCGTCCTGCCAGTAGGACGAAATCTGAAGGATGGCCGGCCCCGACAGTCCGCGATGGGTGAACAGCATGGCCTCACGGAAGCTCGCGCGGCCGAGACGCGTCACCACCTCCAGCGACACGCCGCTAAGCTCCGGCACTTGAAGCGTGAGCGGCACCAGCGCCGGCCGCGTCTCGGTGAGTCGAAGTCCGAAGCGGCGGGCGACGTCGTGCGCGAAACCGGTCGCGCCCATCTTCGGAATCGACAGGCCACCGGTGGCCAGCACGAACGACGATGAAGTGAACGAGCCGTGGTCGGTCGTCACGGTGAAGCGGTCGGTTCGATCGACGCCGGTGATGCGATGCGCCACCTTCACCTCGACCCCGGAGGCGGCGCATTCGGCGAGCAACATGGCCACGATCTGCCGCGCCGAGCCGTCGCAAAAGAGCTGCCCCAATGACTTCTCGTGCCAGGCGATGCGGTGCTTGCCGACCAGCGCGATGAAATCGTGCTGGGTGTAGCGTGCCAGCGCCGACTTGCAGAAATGCGGGTTGGCCGAGAGGAAGGCCTCTGGCCGGCTGTCTAGATTGGTGAAATTGCAGCGACCGCCGCCCGAGATCAGGATCTTCTTTCCGACCTTGTCGGAGTGCTCCAACAAAAGCACGCGCCGCCCGCGCTGGCCGCCGCGGAGCGCACACATCAGGCCGGCAGCGCCGCCACCTGCGACGATGACATCGAAGTGCGCCGGCGTGCCGAGGCTCACGCCAGTGCCGTCCTCACGATCCAGAGGCCGAGCGCCAGACCGATGATGGCGCCCACCACCGAGCCGCCGACGTAAAGCGCGGCCAGCAGATGCTCATGGCGTTCCCACAGCAGCGCGGCATCGAGCGAGAAGGCCGAGAAGGTCGTGAAGCCGCCCAGGATTCCCGTGGTGAGGAACAGCGGTAGGTTGCCCGCCTGCCCTCCGCGCTCGGCGAACCAGCCGGCGATCAGGCCCATCACCAGCGAGCCAAGGATGTTGATGATGAAGGTGTGCCAGGGAAAGTGACTGCCGAGGAAATGCGCCACCCAAATGTTCATGCCGTGCCGGATCGAGCCGCCGATGCCCGCCCCCACGAACACCACCAGATATCCCATCATCGCCAGCCGCCTCCGAATCGCCTCTTCCAGTCAGGCGCTGCGGTCTTAGTGCAGCCCCGCCGCCTCGTACATCCCAACAGGACGCCGGGAACATCCGTCATGAGGTTCCTCACGTCAGGTGCTCACCGCCATTCACATGGATGGTCTGGCCAGTGATGAAGGTGCCCTGAGGTCCCACCAGCAGGCGCACCATGGCGGCGATCTCATCGACCGTGCCGAAGCGTTTCAGCGGAATCGGACGGTTCATGCGGTTGGCGGGCGCCGGTCCGGCCGACGCCGCGCGCGCGGTGTCGATGGCGCCGGGTGCCAGCGCGTTGCACGTGATGCGATGCGGCGCCAGCTCGACGGCGAGCGCGCGCATCAGCCCTTCGAGTCCGGACTTCGACGCCGAGACGTGGCAGCGGTTGGGCGTGCCGACATGCGTGGAAACGCCAGAGATCGCCACGAACGCGCCGCCCTGGCCCTTGGCCACCATCTGCGGAATGAAGGCCTTGCCCAGCAGGAAGGCGCCGTCGAGTGCCACCGACAGGATCTCGCGCCATTCCTCGAACGACATGTCGAGAAACGAGGTCTGGCGGCGCAGGCCCGCATTGCTCACCAGGATATCGACGCCGCCGAACGCCTTGGCTGCCTGATCGGCAAGCCGTGGCGGCACCTGCGGATCCGAGACGTCGCCCATGGCAGCGACGGCCTTGCCGCCCGCGGCCTGGATCTCGCCCACGACCTCGTCCACCGCCGACTTGTCGGCGCGACCGTTGACCAACACCGACGCACCGTCACGTGCCAGGGTGAGCGCGATGGCGCGGCCGATGTTGCGGCCCGCTCCGGTGACCAGGGCAACCTTGCCCCGCAAAGGTGGAGTCGGAGCATTTGCCCCTGATTGCTCAGATATTTCCACTGTTGATCCTCTTTGAAGACACGCTGTTTTTAGGCACTAGGGGCACACAATTTCGGCAATCGCCGGCGTTTCCCTCCCAATGTGTCACCGGTGCGTCCCCGGACAAAGGGGGCGCCGCTCGGCCGAGTGCTCAAGCTTACCAAGCGCCTTGACGACGCCCGCCGGCCCGCCGGGCCGCCGCCCGAAACATGGCTAATCGGAATAGCGACCTCCCCGGCTTTGCTCTCAGGGCCAAACCATCAGGTGTTCGCACATGGGTCGTCCAGTGCCGAAATTCGGCTGGCAGGACGCGAAGCATCGCACTGGGCCGCCTGGTGAGAGCCAGCGGGGCGGCCGGCTGTATGCCTGATAGCTTGGCCCATTGCGCCTCCATGTCAGCCGCCGCCTTCGCCCGCTCGCCGCACTGTTCGCCGCGAAAGGTTCGCGGGCCGTTGCCTGATTCAAAAGTCCGGCTGCAGCCCTTCAATCTGACAGGCTCATTCCATGTTGATCTCGGTCGCCTTGACGATCGGGGTCCAGCGCGCGACCTCGCGCCCGACGAAGTCCGTGAACTCGGCGCGGCTTTCCAGCTCGACTTTTGCTCCCTGAGATGCCCACATGCGCTTCACGTCATCAGCGCCCAGTGACACCTGCACCGCGCTGTGCAGACGATCGAGGACCGCCGTCGGTGTGTGCTTGGGTGCGAAAAGCCCAAACCAGAGGATGGCACGAAAATCCGGGATGCCCGCCTCCTGCACGGTCGGCACTTCGGGCAGCATTTCCTCACGACGGCGGCCCGCGAACGCCAACACGCGCAATCGTCCTGTTCGGACGTATTCGAGCAGGTGCGTGACGGTAGTAAACTGTGCCGCCACGCTCCCGGCCAGTAGATCCTGGCTGGCCGGCGCCGAACCGCGGTATGGCACGTGGCTCAGACTGATGTTCGCACGCGCCTCAAGGAGCTCGATAGCGACGTGCGACGCTGAGCCGATCCCGGCCGAGGCGATGTCGATGGCACCCGGCTTCTTGCGCGCGAGCTCGACGAACTGCCCCAGATCGGTGACCGGCAGCACTGCGGGATTGACTACCAATGCCTGAGGCACCCGGGCAAACGCACTCACGGGCGCAAAATCGCGCAGGATGTCGTAACCCGCCCTTGGATAGACAAGCGGCGCGTAAGTGTCGGCGGTGTTGCCGATCAGTAGCGTATAGCCGTCCGCCGGCGCGCGCGCGACGATCGCCGCCCCCACTGTACCGCCCGCACCACTGCGATTGTCGACCACGACCGACTGGCCGAGCACGACGCCGACATGCGCTGCGAGCGGACGAGAAAAGGCGTCGAGCAGCCCTCCGGCCGGGTATGGCACAATCCATGTTACAGGCTTCTCCGGCCAATCCGCCGCCCAGGCAGCACTGGTCGCCGTTGCCAACGCGCCGCCCAACGCCGCACGTCGTCCGAATTTCATCTGGCCACCGCACTCGTGATGGGTGTTGCGTCCGTACATTCAGCACTCCCAACGCGGCTTGCCATCGCCTATCCGCAGGAGTTGCTTGGTGTTGGGATCGCCGTCCGATTGGAGCCACTGCCCCTCGAACCTCACCTGAGAATCGCCAATCCACACCGGCGTCGGCCGCAGAAGCACGAAGGTACTGGCTCCTCGGCATCTCGGCATCTCCTCGATCCTAGTCAAAGTCGGCGGCTCGTTGGTCACGTCCAGGAGCTGGAGGGTCACCCCATACATGTTGTTCGATTGTACGGCGATGGCCCGACGGCCAGACGGCGAAAGCACGGGCGGCGCTGTGGTGACCAGGACGCGGCCTTCGCGCTGTGACACAAGGTAGGTGGCCCGATCTTCATGCAGGTAGACATTCACTACGAAAACCCGCTGCTCGGGCCACCAAGCAACAAGCCGGTGAAAGCGCCGGTCGCCGTCGCAGCCGTTCTCCGGTAGGCAGTCGGCCAACCGTAGCGTCCGGTTGCCGTCAAGCTTCAGCCAAAGGAGGTGGTTCCTACGGGCCGCCATGCCTGACGTTTTGACGATGACCGCATTGTCGGGACTGATGACCTTGCCCCGGTTGTCAGGGCAGCAATTCCCGAAGTTCTCAATGGTAGCGCCCTCAAGCGGCTGGCCCGTCCACTGCCTGACTGGCTCCTGCGCGTGTGCGGACACCACCAACAAAAGGTAGGCGGCAATGATGCTCCACCCCAGGAACCGCGCAGGCAACAGCCGCGCTTCAGACTGTGCCATATGACCCCCAACATATCTCCCCATGATGTAGCGCAGCATGCCGAGTACTGCCGCGCAAGCCGTGACGTGGGCCGGCGATCTGATCGAACTAGCTCGGTTGTCGGGTCACCATGCTAACCTAGTATCCCGGCCAAGCCGGGTTTTGGGAGAAGGCGTCGTGGCCCGTGAGCAGCGTAGGCGACTCGCACGGCCGCGAGCATCCCTCGCGAATTTGTCTTTGAGAATTCAACCACCCATCCCTTCCCCTGCGGTTGGCCTAGGTCGCATGTCGGCCGGAGGTGAAGTCACTGCTTACTGGGGCTTGGCGGAATCATTTGGTTTGGAAGCGCAGGCGGATGCTGTTGCTGCTGTACCACGGGCGGTGGAGAACCAATGACGCCCGATCCCGGCGGGTTGATCGGAGGCGGCACCGTCGGCGCTGATACACTCGGCGCGGGATTGGGAGCTGATTTGGGAAAAAGCGTGCCCCAGTTTGCAATTGCCGCTGCGGCTATCGCACCAACGGCTGTGATGACGGCTACCCATACCGCTGTACTGCCTTGCGCCATGACGCTCCCCCACGCCGGTTGTTTGACCCGGCAGCGTTGCCGCCGACCGGCGGCCGATCAACATGCGATGTCGGAAGTTGTCTTCGGCAAACTCCTCAATCCTGTCAACGCGCGACGTCTCGCCCACGCGGACCTCCACCCGTTCGGGACAATGCCCGTGCAAGGGCCCGTGTGGACACCTGGAGACTGCATCGACGCTAGCGCCGGTTCTGCGCGTCGCACTCGATGCCGTCGCTGCAGAACCTTTTCGCCAATGACGCTTGTGGGGCTGCTGGCGTTGAGCTTACCTCGCAGATACAGATTTGTAGGGCGGTGAGAGCGACATTGACACGTTCGGCGGCAATCCTCGTAAATTTATGCGCCGCAGTAGTTTCAGTAGTTGCCTTCATAGGCTGGAAACAACTGCAAGTGCCAGAACACAGCGTGGGGATTCCTTACAAGGGCGATCCCTTCTACGAGCTCGTCGATGACGTAGGTCATGCACCAAAGCCCAATGCTCGAATGACGGATCGTGGTGAGGCCGAGGGCCATCATCGATTTGATGTGACCTATTCAACCGGGCCCGACGGGTTTCGAGCTGTACCGAAAGCGAACGCCGATAGCAGCACCTGCGTATTGTTGTTTGGTGGCTCTTTCGTCTTCGGCAACGGCGTTGAGGACGGTGAGACGTTCGCCGCTCAGCTTGTGAAACTCAGCAACGGTCGAGTTGCCGTCCATAATTTTGGCGTATCAGGGTGGGGTCCTCATCAGGTATTGGCAGGCCTTCAATCCGGACGCTTCCAGCGAGCCGTGCGCTGCAAACCTACCGATGCAGTATTCCTGGTGTCGCCCGTGCAAGTATGGTGGGCCAATGGCGTCTTTAACAAATGGGACGTGAACGGTCCGCGATATCGGCCGGTTGGAAGTGGACAGGTCCATCGCGAGGGAAAGCTTGGAGACCCTGAACCGTACAACTGGCGGCGATGGATCGGATTGAACCGCGTCAGCAGACGGGAGGCAATTGGCGTGGCAATTGCAATCATCGTTGCAACGATGAATGAGCTTAAGCGATCCTACCCGAGCATCCACACGCACTTCATCTCGTATCGGGTTTCGTCTTGGGACGACGTTGACCTCGGCGCCAGCGACTTGCTCGGCTTTGAGTATGGCCTGCAGCAAGCCGGTATCATGCCCTTCACTCTTGAAGCTATTATTCCTCGTTATCGCTTCCAGCAGAGTGACTACATTTTCTCTTCAACGGATCACCATCCTAACGCGCGGGCACATTGCCTGATTGCGGAGTTCATCCTGCGCGAAATAGCGCGCGGTCAGTGAGGCGCAACGCCGACGCCGGCCTGCACTGCAACTTGCAGAACAGAAGGGCTTTGTGATGGACGAACTCCGAGCAAAGCGACGGGGTCGCGAGCGCGCCGAAGAAGCGGCGGAGATGTATGCGGCATCTTTACTCGCAATCGATGCCGATACACCGGCCGAACGTGAATATCTTGCAATGCTGGCTGCACGGCCGCGCGCGTTTCAGCGCGTCCCGCGCTCCGTCTCGCGCCCGCCCTCCGTCTCGCGATTGTGTCTTGCCATGGCAATCTGG
>CADECW010000131.1:12786-18161 GCA_902825855.1 uncultured Rhodospirillales bacterium
CTCCGTCTCGCGCCCGCCCTCCGTCTCGCGATTGTGTCTTGCCATGGCAATCTGGTCCAATTCGCGTTCAAGGCCATGGCTCCATTGCGGTGGCACGACACCAAACGACTGCCACAGCCTGGACAGGTCAAGGCGCGAATTCAGCGGACGGCGCGCTTTCGTCGGATATTCCTCGGTGGCAATCGGCACAATCCGCTCTACGGCCAGCGGCAACTTGCGCGCGTGAAGGCCATCGACAATCGCTGTCGCAAATCCGTGCCAACTTGTAGCTCCAGAAGCGGAGAGATGGATCAAGCCGCCAACGCCTGCAAAAAACTCAGTGAGGTCCGCCGGCCGAGTGAGCGCGCTGGATAGGATGTCGACTATGATCTCGACTGAAGTGGGGGCGCCGACTTGGTCGGCCACAATCCGGAGTTCACGGCGCTCCTTGGCGAGCCGAACGATAGTTGTCAGAAAGTTGTTGCCAGAGGACGAATAGACCCAAGACGTTCTAACGACGAGGTGCGAGCCGCCAGCTTTTCGGACAGCAAGCTCACCAGCCAACTTGCTTTCGCCATATGTCGAAAGCGGACCGGGATCATCAGTTTCCAGCCAAGGCCGGCCTGCGACGCCACTGAAAACATAGTCGGTGGAAAAGTGAACAATGGGAACGCGGTGCTCCGCAGCCCAACGAGCCATGATGGCCGGAGCGTGCGAATTCACAATAAAGGCCAGTTCACGCTCATCCTCCGCTCGATCAACGGCGGTGTATGCTGCAGGGTTCACAATGACGTCCGGTGCAAGCTCGGCGAGCCTCCTTGGGATTTCACTTGTTCGAGAAAGGTCCAGTACCGTTCGGTCCGCTGCGACCACTGTTGAAGTCTCGGACAGCCTCGATGCCAGCGAACCGCCGATCTGGCCGGTCACACCAGTTACAAGAATCCGCATCGGCTAAAGCGGAATGTGATGAGATGGAACCGCGCGGGATGCCATCTCATCACATTCGCGCGCACCGGGGATGCTTGTTGCAGGAGGCACGATGGGTCCGGCTGATTCGAGCTGGACCCATCCTGCTCTAGCGCCCGTACCGCCGCAAGCGGCCTAACTGGCGAAGCGAAAGGGCAGCCTCATCTCGCATGGAAAGCTCGCGCGCAACAATTTCATCCACAATCGGCATAGCCAGCTTCCGAAAAACGCAGATAGCTTGCAATGCCAAAGCTTCGATACTGGCCGCCCCTTTTCGATGATCAACAAGCAACGGAGTTGGTCGCCGCAAATGAAAATTTTGATCATTCATCAAAACTTTCCCGGACAGTTCAAGCACCTCGCTCCCGAGCTTGCTGCAGCGGGTCACGATGTACTGGCGCTCACCTCCCGTCCCATCGAGGCAAAGGCGTGGAAGGGTATTCGCATCGTGCGCTATCTCCACAACAAAGCTGTCAGCAAGGAAATACACGCTTGGCTCACTCACTTTGAACCCAAGGCGATCCACGGTGAAGCATGCTATCGCGCGGCGCTGGAACTGAAGGCGCAGGGCTGGCAACCCGACGTCATCGTTGCACACCCAGGGTGGGGAGAGAGCTTGTTCCTCAAGGACGTTTGGCCAAGGGCCAAGCTTGGGATCTATTGCGAGTTTCACTATTCGACCGCGACAGGCGGCATCGGCTTCGATCCGGAGTTTCCGATGGACATGGACGAGGCCTGCCATGTGCGGCTCATGAATATCAATAACCTCCTTCATTTTGAAACCGCTGACCTCGGCATCTCTCCCACTCAGTTTCAGGCCAATACATTTCCGGGTCATTTTCGCCGTCGGATTTCCGTGGTTCATGATGGCATCGATACCACCGCCGTAGCGCCGAGAGTCGTACCGTCCGCTCGTCTGAAAACAGCGTCGGGCCGAGAGATAACATTGACCCCCCAGCACCCGATCGTGACATTCGCGAACCGGGATCTCGAGCCCTATCGCGGCTACCACATTTTCATGCGCTCCTTGCCCTCACTGCTCAAGCGGCAACCGGAAGTGCACGTCCTCATCATGGGAGGAGGCGGCACCAGCTACGGGAAGCCAGCGCCGGAAGGGCAGAGCTGGAGAGATGTTTTCATCAAGGAGGTGCGCCCGCAGATTTCGGATGCGAATTGGGACCGAGTGCATTTCTTGGGAAACATACCCTATGAGACCTTCGTGCCTTTGCTTCAATTGTCGACTGTGCACGTTTACCTGACGTACCCCTTTGTGCTGGGGTGGAGTGCATTGGAGGCGATGAGTGCGGGTTGTGCCATCGTCGCCAGCAATACCGATCCCGTCCGCGAAGTGCTTACGCACCATGAGACCGGTCGATTGTTCGACTTCTTCGACACTGGTGCTTTGGTTCAAGAGGTTTGCGATCTGCTGCAGTCGCCGTCAGAACGTGCGCGGCTCGGCTCGCAGGCACGGAAGTTCGTTCAGCAACGTTATGATCTGCGGACTGTGTGTCTCCCGCAACAGATGGCATGGGTTCGAAGTCTTGCCGGACTGTCGGTCTAAGCGAACGACGCACAGGGAGGCCCTGGCAAGTTACACCCACGACACTGCCAGCCCGCCGGTTTGCCTTCGACTGACCGACCGTCAGCCGGCGACGATGTAGGCTTTCAGCGCCTCGGTCTCGTGCTGGGTCTCCTCCAGTCGCGCCTTGACCACGTCGCCGATCGAAATCAGCCCGAGCAGTTCGCCGCGATCAACGACCGGAAGATGACGGAAGCGGCCGCTGGTCATCGCCTGCATCACCTCCTCGATCGAATGATCGGGATGGCAGGTGATGACATCGCGGGTCATCACCTGCCGCGCCTCGAGCTCCATCGCCCTGGCGCCATGGTCCGCGATCGCGCGGACGAGATCGCGTTCGGAGACAATGCCGACGACCGAGCTGTGCTCGTTCAGAACGAGGACCGAGCCGATACGTCGCACGCTCAGCTGCCTGGCGACTTCGGCCACGGTAGTGCCCGGCATCACCGAAAAGACGAGAGCGCCCTTCTGCGAGAGTATGTCGGAAACGAACATGGTTCCCCCTCCGCAAGTGGTCGAATGGTAGATAGTCAACCTAGTGCCGCGGAGAAAGGTTGCAGGCCTGCAATGCCCTCCTGGACGACGCTCGTTCGGCCCTCGTCCTTCCCCGTCAGGGCAATTCCATCACTTGTGGTTCAATTGCGCCAGCGTCGATTTGTGCATTGCCGATGGGCTTTTCCCCTGCTCCCGGGCCTGCTACGAGCGCGCGCAATGTCGCCTGAACCTTCACTATCCTCGCCCCGGAAGAAGGCCGAGGCGCTGATTTACCTTCTGGCCTTCATCGCCTGCATTCCGGCCGCCAACTGGATGATCGGCCATGTCGGCACCGTCTGCCCGCCGCCGTACGGGCCCTGCCTTGTCCCGGTCTGGCCGTGGGGCCCCAAGGGCATGGCCTTGATGGCGCCGTCGGGCGTACTGCTGATCGGCCTCGCCCTGGTGCTGCGCGACCTGGTTCAGCGCCGGCTGGGACGAGCTGCCGCGCTCACCGCCATCGTCGCCGGCGCCCTGCTGTCAGGTGCAGTGGCGCCGCCGCCGCTGGTCTATGCCTCGGCGGCTGCGTTCCTGCTGTCGGAGCTGGCCGACTTTGCCGTCTACACGCCATTGCAATCGCGTGGACTGGTGCTGGCAGTGTTGGCGTCGAGCCTGGTCGGCCTGGTCGCCGACAGCATCCTCTTCTTGTGGCTGGCCTTCGGCAGCCTCGACTTCCTGGCCGGGCAGATCCTGGGCAAGCTCTGGATGGTACTGGCCGCCCTGCCTTTCATTCACTGGATCAGAAAGCGTGAACTCTCCCGGTCCGCAGCGTGACGCGACGGGCGAAGTCTCGGCTTGCATGCCGGCTCTAGGCGCTTCTTAATCGCGACCGTCTGACTGGGGGAAGTTTCGATGTACAAGTCAATCCTCGCCGTATCCGAAGGCGGACCGGATGCCGGCATGTCGTTCAAGCTTGCGGCCCGTGTCGCCGGCGTGTTCGACGGCTGCATCGACGCCTTGCACCTGCCGGTCGGTCCGGCTGGCGGCATGGTGGGGGGCCTGGCGATGAGCGGCGAGGCGATGCCGCTGATCATGAACATCGACGACGAACGCCTGGAGGCGCGCGCCAAGGAGAGCGAGCGTTTCTACAGCGAGATCGTCGCGCCGGTGAAGGGCGCCACTTTCACAGCCGCCAAGACCGCGACGCTCGACACTCTGGTGGCCATGGGCCGCTGCTCGGACATCATCGTGCTGGGCCGGCCCGGTGCCGACCCCGAGAACGTCGCGCCGGCGACCGTCGAGACCGCCATCCACGAATGCGCACGCGCTGTCATGATCGCCCCGCCCGATCCAGGCAGCGGGGGCTTCGCGAACGTGATCGTGGCGTGGAACGGCAGCTTCCAAGCCGCACGCGCCGTCGAATATGCGCTGCCGTTCCTCGCCATGGCGTCGAGCATCACCATCCTGGTGGTCGGCAGCACGCCCGACGACGTCGGCGCGGCCTATCTCGCGCGCAATCTCGGCCGTCATGGCCTGAAGACCACAATCGATGCCATCGACCCCGGCGCGGTGTCGGGCCGCGCCCGCGGCCGCGCCTTGCTCGATTATACCCACGGCAAGGGCTCCGATCTGCTGGTGATGGGCGCCTATGGTCGCGGCCAGGTGCTGAGCTTCCTCGGACTCGGCGGCGCTACCGGCAAGGTGATCTCGTCCTGCCGCGTGCCGCTGCTGATGGCGCACTGATATCCGGGCGCCATTCATGAGCGGAGCGAAGGCTCGCGCGCGGTCGGAAGAACTTCAGCTCACGGCCGTCGAACAGGTCATCGAGGCGGCGAGGACTCGGTCGGGCGACGCCTTGTAACGACGCTCCAGGTGGATGGCGCCGTGCCGAGCCGAACGCGCCTGTCATTGCATCTCCAGGAACCTCGCAAGCTGATCGAACAGACCGAGCGTACCCTGCTCGCGACTGCCGGCATCATCGTAGCCGTCGAGGAAGACGGCTTGCTCGGTGTAGACCAGGCGCGTACCGGTGCTGGCCGGCTTGAACTCGGTGGTGCCGAGCGATACCGAGATACGCGACTTGTCCAAGTGCATCTCGTAGGTCAGCACGATGCGCTCGTCGGGCACGATGTCCTGGTAAATCGCATTGTAGTAGTGGATGGGCCCGCCCGTCGGCCCGCCGCTCACGCTCTCGCGGCCGCCGACCCTGAAGTCGAGCTTGAGGTTCGACTTTTCCCAGCCCTCGGGCCCGACGAACCAACGTGCTTTCGATTTGACGTCGGCATAGGCAGCGAACACGCGGCTCGGCGGAGCGGCAAAGGTGCGCTCGATGGTGAAGGTCGCGTGCTTGGTCGATCGGTCGGCCATGAGCTGTCCCTAG
>CADECW010000132.1 GCA_902825855.1 uncultured Rhodospirillales bacterium
TGGGGGATACGGGGAAAATTTGGAACGAACGCAAGTTCAAACATTTGACCGAAACGGATCAGATCTTCGAGTTCAAAGTCGACGCCGACCGGATCCTGTGCTTCTTCTTCATCGGTCGGCGGCTCATCTTGACGCATGGGTTTCGGAAGCGCGGTGACAAAACACCCCCACGCGAAATTGAACGCGCTGAATCCTATAAGCAGGACTTTGAAGGGAGGGTGACGCATGAAACGTAGAGCTGCGAGAACGGGCAAGGGGTGGGTGGACAGGAAGCTTGCGGATTCCCAATTTCGGAAGGGATTTGAAGAGGAAGCGCAGAAGCTGGCCATCGGGGAGCAATTGTCTCGGTTACGGCAAGAAGCGGGATTGACCCAAGCCCAGGTGGCCAAACGCATCGGCAGCACCGCCTCCGCCATCAGCCGGTACGAAAACGCGGAGTACAATCGGTATGAGCTTCGGACCCTGCAAAAGATCGTCCGTGCTTGCGGGGGCCACCTCGACATCACCGTGGCACCTGGACCGAACACACATCGAGCGGCGTAGATAAGACGCCGGCAACACGAGAACCTGGTCGCCTATGAGCGACATCCACGACACGTGCTTGTCACAGGGTAGCTGGTCGAAGGATCAGCTTTGAGTCGGACGTGCGGCGCGTGGGTCATCGATCGTGACACGACTGACGGGAGGCGAGTCGGGTGCTGCATGCGGGAGGATGCCAAGTGCCCCGCGCGGGGCGCTTGAGTACACAAGGATCAGGATGAAGGTGGACGGTGCGATCTCGTCAGATCTGGCTCGACCCTATATGTGAGGAGTGTCCACTCCCACCCCAGCGCGCAACGCGTCTTGACACCGCTGCCGCATCTCGCTAGAACCATCGCTCACCGTGTACACGGAAAGGAGCCTTCAATGGGGAAACCCCTCACCAAATCACAGATCGCCGAGCATCTCGCCGAGAAATCTGGGCTCACCAAACGAGCGATGGTGCAGTTGCTCGATGAGTTCGCCGCCTTGGCTTATCGCGAGGCGAAGAACGTCTTTACCGTCCCTGGTCTCGGAAAACTCAAGCTCGCCAACCGCAAAGCGCGCATCGGCCGCAATCCTCAAACGGGCAAAGAAATCAAGATTCCTGCGAAACGCGTGGTCAAATTCAGAGTCGTCAAGGCCGCGAAAGACGCCATCCTCGGAAAGAAGTAACATCCCATCATCGGATGGGCCCGATGAGATCAGTGTGCCTCGTCCATCCAGCGGACTTACCGAGCATCATGATACGCACAAGCGGCCCTCAATTGCCGAGAAAAGACACGTATGTTTCCGACAGAACAAATCAAGCAGTCAACGTGAGTATCACCAGACGCTTGAGGTAACGTATTTATTCAGAACAAGACCATCTGCTGCGAGCCGTGAAGATAGCCGTGACAGTATGAGACACGGCAAGAAATCATACTGGAATATCCTTTCTACGGGGCGCGCCGTCATGCACAACGCCACCCAGCACAAAGACGCCAGGCTTCGTGACATTGAACCTCTGCATATCGAGACCCAGCTTTTTAATGTTGTTCGTTTCGTCATGATAAAAGACATATTCTGCATCAGCCTTGGTAAGGCGATGCATGGATACTACGCGTCTCGTATCTCATCTAGATCAATCAAAGCCCAAACCTCCGCGTCAGCCATTCTACTCTATTGATTCATCTTGGTTGATCCCAATAGCTCCGCACACCAATGGAAATCAACTGGAGGATTGTTAGGCCGCGTCCCGCTGCACTGGCGCTTGCAGCGCGTGCAGAAAATCAGCGGCGCGTTGCGCATGTGCCGCTGCCCGGAAGATGACCCGCGTGTCGTTTTTCAGAACCGTGAGCCAATGAGCGACATAGGCGGCGTGATCTTCGCGGGGCGTTAATGACAATTCAAGGTCGGCGCACAGAAAGGCCGCGCCCAGCTCGGCGACAAGTTCCTCCTCGGCATAGCCTGCATCGCCCCATGTCTTGCGCCCGAAGTCGCGGGCAAGGCGTGAAGGGTGCTTCGTAAAATGTGTGCATTCATGGGCCAAGGTGGCGTAGTAGCTCTCAGCCGTATTGAACGCCTCAAAAGGCGGAATACGGATGTAATCAGGCTCCTGCGCGTAATAAGCCCGTGTTCCGCCGTGCCGGATATCGGCCTTGGTGTTGCGGAAAAAGCCTTCCGCGTGTTCGATGCGCTCTATCGGTGAAAAGCGCGGCTCAGGCTTCGCGTAGTAGTGGGCGGGCAGGCCCTCGATCTGCTCGACGTTGAAGACCGTGTAGCCCTTCATGAAGTGGATTTCACGCATCTGTTCCTCGCCGGTCGCATCGTCGGTTTCCTTGCGCGTGATGGAATTGGCATAAACAACGAGTGAGCCTTTCTCACCCTTGCGCACGTGAGCATTTAATTCCAGAGTCTGCTTGAAGGTCATCCAGATGGGGACTGCAAAGCCTCCGGCGATGGCGGCGCTCCAGAGCATCAAGATATTGATGCCGGAATAGGGCGTGCCGTTATGCCGCAAGGGGCGCGTGATCTTTCCCGCCGCATGTTCGGCGCTCCACGGCTTGGTCCAGGTGCGCACACCCTGCTCAAGATCGGCCACGATGCGGTCGGTGACGCGGGTGTACACGTCCTGCCGCGTGATCCCGTCACTGTGATTGTTGTTGCCGGTGCTGGTGTTCATGGTGTCCTCCTTTTCGATGTTGATGTTGGCTCTCTCACGAGAGCTGGAGAGCCAACTCAACCCGGCAGGAGAAAAGGAGGACGGCGCGAGCGGGGCGGCGGGCGTGCCGGAGGGGCGGGTTGCACAGGGTCACCCGTGACAGAGCCGCTTTTACTCTGGCGCGGCCTGTGCGGCCCCGAAGGCTGAAAAGCCCGTCCGGCCCGCCGCGCAGGAACGCCAGCATCCGGTGAACGTATCGGTTGACTTGTGACGCGCTACACGCTACACTTGAAGTATGATCGCGAGTTTCAGGCACCGGGGGCTTAAACGATTTTTCGAGGAAGACGACCCCCGGAAGCTGCCGCCGGACATGGTGGACCGGATCAGGGCCATTCTGGCGCGGTTGCACCAGGCCGAAGTGATCGAGGACATGAACGTCCATTCCTACAGGCTTCATCCGCTGAAAGGGAGCCGGAAAGGGGAGTGGAGTGTGACGGTGAAAGCCAACTGGCGGATCACCTTTCGGTTTGAGGAAGGGTATGCGTTGGATGTGGATTTTGAGGATTACCATTGAGAAGGAGAGAAGCTATGAAGGCATTAAAAATGAAGAACCCGCCGCATCCAGGCTTTTTGGTGCGCGTGGACTGTCTGGAGCCGCACGGCTTGAGCGTGACCGACGGAGCGAAGGTCCTTGGCGTGTCGCGGTCGGCGTTGAGCCATCTGGTGAACGAAAACGCGGACCTGTCTTGGGATATGGCTATCCGGCTGGCGAAGGCGTTTGGCAGTACGCCGGAGGGTTGGATGCGGTTGCAGTTTCAGTATGATGCCGCCCAGGTCGAGGAGCGGGCGAAAAGAATCAAAGTGAAGGCGTTTGTTGGGGATGTGGTTTGCGCTTGAGGAATGTTTCTGAAAGATTGCATTTATGAGTGCTAAGAACGAGGCATTTGCGCGCGTCTTCATCGATGCCCGGCTGAAGGAGCAGGGTTGGGACATCACGGACACGAATTCGGTGCGGTACGAGGTGAGCCTGCCGGACGGGACGCGGGCGGATTATGTTCTATGCGACCGACATGGCCGCTCTCTGGCCGTGGTCGAGGCCAAAAAGGCTTCGATCAATCCAGGCGAAGCCGAAGCGCAGGGGAAGGCCTATGCTGAACAACTGAAGGTGCCTTATGTGTTCCTCTCAAACGGCGAGGAAATCCGCTTCTGGGAATGGCAGCGGGAGTCTTATCCGCGTCAGATCAAGACCTTTTTCTCTCAGGGCGACCTCGAACGCAGGGCTGCAACAGCCTTTGTGAAACAGGACCCGCTTACGATCCCCATCGACAAGCATATCGTCGAGCGCGACTACCAGATCGACTGCATAGACACGTTATGCCGCGAAATGGACGTGGGACGGCGAAAGATGCTTGTCGAAATGGCAACGGGAACCGGCAAGACGCGGACGGCCGCCGCTCTCATCAAGAGGCTCTTTGAAGCCGGGGCCGTGACCCGTGTCCTTTTTCTCGTAGATCGGATTCCGCTCGCCAAGCAAACCGAGGATGCCTTTGCCGAGCACCTGCCTGATTGTCCGGCCTATGTACTACGGACAGGGCGGCGTTTTCAGGACGAGAAGCGGATTACCATCACCACGCTGCAAAGCATGGTGAACATTTATCACCAATATTCATCAGGCTACTTCGACCTTGTGATCTCTGACGAGTGTCACCGTTCGATTTATGGCAAGTGGAGCGGCGTGCTGAAGCACTTCGATGGGCTACAGGTGGGACTGACGGCAACACCATGCATTACCGATCTGGATGACGCCAGCAGTGACGAGGAGGACCGGCTCTTTGTCCGAGATACACTGCGCTTTTTTGAAGTCGAACGGCCAACCTTCATCTATAAGCTGAAAGATGCCATCCGCGACGGGTATTTAGTGCCTTACCAGATTTACAGGGCGAAGACGGTGAAGACGGCGGCTGAGGGCGGCTTCGAGGTGAAACGTGATGAGCTGGACTGGAGTGCCCTGGACACGGCGACACGCCGGGAATTCGAGGAGCTGTTCGGCAGCGAAAAGAGCATCGTCATTGACCCGGCCGCTCTCGAACGGAAGTTCACAATTCCGGAGCGCAACCGTGCCATTGTCCGCGAGTTTCGCGATGTGCTCGACAAGGGATATACGGACACGAAGGGCGTGCGCCGGACTCCACTAAGTGGGAAAACTATCGTCTTCGCCGTCACCAAGCGGCATGCGGAAACGCTTGCGCAGATGCTTGATAGCGCCTATGCCGACAAGAAGCCGTCACCTGAAATCCGCTATGCGGATTATGTCGTGTCTGGCATGGGCAGCGACGATACGGTTGATGGCATGACCAAGATTAAGCGTTTCAAGAAAGAGGAGTTTCCAAAGATTCTAGTGTCAGTGAACATGCTCGATACTGGGTTCGACTGCCCTGAGGTTGTGAATCTCGTCTTTGCCCGGTTCACCAAGTCGGCGATCCTCTACCAGCAGATGCGCGGACGGGGAACGCGCAAGGCCAAAGGGAAGCCGCTCTTCACCATGTTCGATTTTGTGGGGGTGACGGACTATCACGGCGACGACGATGAGACCGCAGAGGGCGGGATTGTCGTACAGAAGCCTGCCAGGAAAAAGGGCGAGCCGCGCAAGCTGCTGTCGCTCGACATTAATGACCATATAGACCCGACGACGCGAGAATGGGTGACGGTCGATGAAAACGGAAACATGGTATTTGCGGAAGCCTCTGAAGCAAAGGCAGAGGAGGTCGGTGCGCGGTTCGAGGCATGGTTGCTTGCAGCTGAGGGAAGATTCACGTCTGAACAGCAACGGTGGCTGCGGTTGATTGGCAGCCAGCTTCGCGCGAATGCCGGGAGTATGGACGAGTTCATGGCCGGGCATTTCGCGTTGCACCCGTTCACGCTTCTTGGCGGTCTTCCGGAAGCCGAACGTGTGTTTGGTGGGGCGTACAAGATTGAAACCATCCTGGCTTCGTTGAACCGGGAAGTGTTTCAAAAAACGACGGGAGGGCAGGGGCCTTCCGGAAGAGACTATCAAGAGGGAGCCAGCCTATGCCACTGACGCCGGAAATGCGACGGTCAATCGACCAGATTCGGGATTATCTGTTCGGAGGCGGCTATCCGGACCCGGTGAGCAATGCCGAGCAACTGGCCTTTTTGTTCTTCTTCTATCTGGTCGAAGGTATCGACGCTGAAAACAAGGTGCGCGCCAACGTCACGAAACAGAAATACACAGGACTTTTCGAGGGCACATGGGCACTGAAAAATCCTTTGAATGCTCCAGCCAAGAACGAAACGACGATCCCGAAAGAACGGTTTCGGTGGTCAGTTTGGGCAAAAGGCCTCTCCGGCGAACCGCTCGTGCGCTTTGTGCGCGACGAGGTGTTTCCGTTCTTTGCGGACATGGCTAACGGCTCCGCTACCAACTTCATGCACGGCGCACGTCTGGTCATCGATGAGCCCACGGTGCTGACGCAAGTCGTGACGTTGGTGGACGGCTTGCGTCTTGACCGGGCGGACGCTGACACGAAGGGAGACCTCTTCGAGCATGTCCTCAAGCAGATCAAGCAGGCTGGCGAGCTCGGCCAGTTCCGCACACCACGGCATATTATCCGCGCCATCGTCGAAATCATTGACCCAAAGATCGGTGAAACCATCTACGACCCGGCAGCCGGCACCGCCGGTTTTCTCGTAGCGGCTTACAACCACATCCGGCTTGCGAATTCCTCGCCGGGAGGTACTCAGGAAGTCGAGATCGACGGCAAGGTGCAGCGGCGAGGACTTGGAGACAAGCTCTCGGCGGCTCATGTGTCAGCGCTTCAGAACCAGACCTTCTTCGGAAACGACGTAGACCCGAAGATGATCCGGCTGGCGAGCATGAACCTCACGCTTCGAGGACTTCCAAACGTCAGGATTCTGTTGCGCAATGTCCTGACGACGACACTCGACGCCGAGCGAAAGGAAGAACTGGGCCTCCCGCAAGAGGGCTATCACGTCGTTCTTGCCAATCCGCCGTTTTCCGGACGGGTGGACAGAGACCGGATCGTCGATGACGTGAAGATTGGCACGACGACCGCAACCGAGCTGCTATTCGTGAAATACATGATGGATAGCCTGCGCCCGAACGGGCGTTGTGGCGTCATTGTCCCCGAAGGCGTCCTGTTCGGTTCGACCGGAGCCCACAAAGAGCTGCGCCGCCAACTCATCGAGAATAACCGCGTCGAGGCAGTCATGAGCCTGCCGGGTGGCGTCTTTCAACCATATTCCGGCGTGAAGACCTCGGTTCTGTTCTTCCGCAAAGGCGGGAAGACCGAGAACGTGCTGTTCCTGCATGCGGACAATGACGGCTACAAATTAGACGCCAATCACGACACGCCGATTGAGCCGGATGATATTCCGGTGCTGGTGGCCGCCTTCCGGGAACGGGAAGCCCACCTAAAGACGTGGGGAAAGCGTGATCCGAAAGCTGAATGGTTAATGAAATGGTGGTTTGCAGACGAGGCGACGATTCGAGCAAACGAATTCAACCTCTCTGCCGGACGCTACCGGCCAATGAGCCAGGCGCAAGTCGAGCATCAGGACCCGCGCGAGCTGCTGGATGAGCTTGCCGCAATCGAAGCGGAGATCATGGAAGAAGTTGAGGCGTTGCGGACCGCGCTTGGCGAGGTCGCATGAGTGTCATTGACATTGGTGGCCTCATCGCATCGGATGAAGCTGGTTTTGCTTGTAGCAAGACGAAACTGGTTGATTCCGGCCTTCCTCACCTTCGGCCATTCAACATCTCTGACGATGGGTGCCTTAACCTTAGCCAGGTGTATCAGGTGCCCCCTACTGAAGCTCCGCCTTCAAAAGCGCAGCTCTTGGAAGGTGACATCCTTTTCAACAACACTAATAGCGCCGAACTGGTCGGTAAGTCCGCGATCGTTCCTGAAAACATGTCGGCTGGCTTCTCGAACCATCTGACACGAATACGTGTTGATAGGAAGTTCTTGGACCCAGCATGGTTCAATTATTGGCTCCGGCGGTTGCGATCAACCGGATACTTTACGGCACATGCAACCCAATGGGTTAGCCAGGCCGCCTATCGAAGCGCTGACCTTGCTAAGCTCCGGATTAGCCTCCCAAGGTTAGACGAGCAGCGCCGCATCGTGGATCTACTTTCCCGCGCCGAGGGAATTGTCCGGCTGCGCCGCGAGGCACAGAAGAAGGCCGCCGAGATCATCCCGGCGCTCTTCCTCGATATGTTCGGCGATCCAGCTACTAATCCGAATGGATGGCCAAAGTACCGCGCCGGCGAAGTAGCGGACGTGCAGGGCGGCCTCCAGGTTACGGCTGCCCGTGCGACACTTCCTCTGGAGCGCCCCTATTTGCGAGTCGCGAACGTCTACCGCTCGTATCTCGATTTGCAAGAAGTTAAGCAAATTCGGCTGACCGAAAGCGAGCTAGCGCGGACGCGTTTACGGTCCGGCGACTTGCTCATTGTCGAAGGTCACGGTAACCCTCTTGAAGTAGGACGTGTCGCCATGTGGTTCGATGAGATTGCGGATTGCGTGCATCAAAATCACCTGATTCGTGCGCGTCCTCATAGAGATGTGATTTTGCCGAGATACGCGTGCGCGTTCCTCAACTCTGAAGCGGGCCGTGCTGCGTTGCTTCGAAGCGGAAAAACAACTTCAGGGCTGTCCACGATTAGTACTTCAAACGTAAAGGACGCACCTATTCTCATACCGCCGCTGGAGCGCCAGGCACATTTCGAAAGCCTCTGCTGCGGCTTCCTAGGATTGGAAAAGCAACAATCGGACGCGCTTGCCAAAGCTGAGGCGACATTCGCGTCGCTTCTCGCCAGTGTGTTTTCAGAAGAGACGGTGATCGAACAGGGAAGCAGCGGGGCGGCTGAGATGTTGGTGCCGCTATCTTGAAATCCAATTGATTAGTACCCATATAACTTCCGTCAATTGAAAAGGACAATATGCAGCTACAAATTTTTGACGTGGAGCATGGGGCCTGCGCCTTGCTCACAGCCGATAATGGCACACGTCTGATGATCGATTGCGGTCACAATGCCAGCACAGGGTGGAAGCCTGGAACTTATCTTAGGCAGCGGGGCATTACCTATCTCGATATGCTGGCCATCACCAACTACGACGAGGATCATGTCAGCGGGGCTAACGATTTGTTCGATCAGGTCAATGTAGGCTGGCTTTGGCGTAATGCATCGGTGTCGGCTGCGCAGATCAAATTGCTTAAAAGCGAGGATGGTATGGGGCTGGGCATCGAGCGTCTTGTGCAAGAGATTCAAAATAAATTTAGTGGTTCACCTCCCTCCATCCTGTCGCCTGGACCAGCTTTCAATGGCCTTACTGAGCAGAGCGATTATTACAACAGTTTTCCGTTATTCGATGACGAAAACAACCTGAGTCTGGCGATTTTCCTGAAATGCCACGGTATCGGCGTGATGTTCACCGGAGATCTCGAAAACGACGGCTTTACTAGGTTGATTGTCGCTAACGAAGATTTTCGCCGCGCGTTAGGCGAAACCCGCATTTTCGTTGCTCCACATCACGGACGAGAGGGCGGATGTTGCGAGAAAGCGTTACCGTTCTTGACGAATGTCAACTATGTTGTGATTTCTGATAAAGGCTACATGCACGACACGCAGGAAACGATACCATTCTATCATCGCATGTCGAAAGGCGGGCCGTATGACGGTGGAACGCGCTATGTGCTTACGACGCGCTGCGACGGCGAAATTATTTTTAACTTTAAGGTCTCACGCTGGGGACCTGGCCGTGATGAGTGCATTTAGCCAGATCATCGATGGCTATGAGCGCAAGGCGCGGCTTTACCCCGCGCTTGTGCTGCTTGCCCCAGCTGCCGCTCTGGCGGTTGCAGTCATGTTGCCGACACTCTCCACCATTAAGTCGATTGTGGCGCTTATTATCGCCTTCGGCGGTACGTGGCTCTTGTCACAGCTCGCGCGCGATGAAGGCAAAAAGGGGGAGCCGAAGCTTTTTGAACAATGGGGTGGCATGCCTTCAGTAGCCATTTTTCGTCACAGAGATTCTCGCATTGATCCGATCACCAAAGAGCGTTATCACAAAAAACTCGCGAGTCTGGTGAAGGAGGCGCGCACGCCGTCCCCCGCCGATGAAACGGCGGCACCGGAGGCAGCAGATAATGTCTATCGTGCCTGGTCAACCTATGTGCGGTCGAATACACGGGACACGAAAAAATATCCTCTCCTGTTTCGTGAAAATGTTTGTTACGGATATCGCCGCAATGTTTGGGGGCTGCGGCCGCTCGGCATTACCGTAAGTGCCCTTTGTGCCTTAGGTGGTCTTGGCTGGCTTGGTTATCAGTATCACACCGAAAGCAACCTAAGTGGGGCCGTCATCGGAGCTGATGCCGTGGCACTGGTGCTTCTAGTGCTATGGATTTTTCGTTTTACGTGTGATTGGGTGCGGATCCCCGCAGATGCATATGCCGAGCGCCTGGCGGAAGCAGTCGACGGCCTTCCCGGCAAAACAGCAGCTAAGAAATGAAGGGCAATTTAATTCTGTGGGTCATGGCAAATAAGTAAACTTCATGGCCGCGTGAACGGTGATTAATGTCCAATGACTGAATTGCTCAATGCCGATAACTTAAGCTTGTTTCTTTATTTCGTTGTCCCTGGCTTTGTGGCGATGAAAGTCTATGACCTCATTGTGCCTTCCGAACGTCGAAAATTCGGAGACTCACTGATAGAAGTGGTTAGTTTCAGTATGTTCAACCTGGTATTAACATTCTGGATAATTGCGGAAATCAATAAGCCTGAGTTTCGATCGAGCAGTCCTGTCTTATACTATTTTGCGACGTTCATCGTTGTTTCCGTGATTCCTGCGGGGCTTGCTGTAGCAACTCATAAACTTCTTGAATCAAGATTTCTACGAGGGAAAATACTCCATCCCACACCTACTGGATGGGATTATTTTTTCGGCAAAGGTCAGCCTTGCTGGATACTATTTCATTTAAAGTCTGGTACAAAATTAGGTGGTCTTTATGGACATAATTCCTTTGCCTCTTCTTTTCCTAACGAACAAGAAGTATATGTTCAAGAAATTTGGCGAGTAGATGAATTAGGACGATTTATCGAGAGAGTGCAAGGGACTGCGGGTGCTGTTGTAAAACATGAAGAATGTACGCTCATAGAGCTTTTCACAATGGAGGAATAAAAAATGGAAGACAAGGGCAAGTGGGAGAAGGTTCAAGAGGGGTACCAACCTGAGCGGAGAGGATATCAGCCGACAGAAACACCCGCTGGCAAGCCTCCGCAGGGAGGGAGCGGAACGATACCTGCTCAATCAGAAAAACCGAACGGACAGGAATCCGGAGAGAAGAAGTAGAATTCTAATGGCGCATTAGAGATATCTGAAGAATCCTTCTAGGACTCGAAAAAGGTTATTGCTTTCTAACATGATAAAAGCCATTTTCATGCTCAAACAGTTCGCTCCAAATTCCACCTCCCCACCTCTCTCTTGACATAATCTCAATCCTCCGGTATTCGACTAAAACCGTCTTCCGCTAGTCTCACATAGTCATGCGCATTACCGCCCAAGCCCTCTACAATATCACCAAATGTGCGCATCGTGTGTACCTCGATGCCAATGGTGATCCCAAGGACCGGAGCGAGGTGGGGTCCTTTGTGAAGCTACTCTGGGAACTGGGCCTTCAGACCGAACGTGAATACCTCGACACGCTCGGCGAGCTGGCCGTCTCAGATCTCAGCCACTATGGGATTGACGAGGCCTGGGTGGAGACACAGCGCCTCATGCAGGAAGGAGCGGACCTCATCTACCAAGGCTGCCTTGTCGATGGGTCATTCGTGGGACGGCCTGATCTGTTGCTCAAACGGACGGATCTTTCATCACGGTTTGGCCCCTATGGCTACGAGCCAGTCGACATCAAAGCCGGAAAAGGTTGGGAAGAACGGGATGGCAAACGGACCAAGTTCAAAGATCACTATGCATTCCAGATTCTCTTTTACCGCCTGTTGCTAGAGCGGATTCAGGGCGCGTCTCTCCCCATCGGGCGCATTGTGAATGTCGAGAAACAGCTCGAAGCATTCCCGGTCGCCGACTTCGAACAAGACTTCCAGGAAGCGCTGGCCGAGGCACAGTGCTTGATCTCCGGACAGAACACCTCCGAGCCTGTGCTTGGCAGTCACTGCCAACTCTGCCAGTGGCATCGTCGCTGCGAACGCTGGGTCACCGAACAGGCGGATCCGACCGGGCTGTTCTTCGTGGGAAAGGTGAAGTTTCACCTTAAACGGGTTGGGCTCAACACGATCCAGGAGATTGCTGCGATGGATGTGAATCAGTACCTCAAACCCCCGAAGAAGATCCCTCGCACCGGGAAAGACTCATTGTTGCGGATGAAGGAACGGGCTCGAGTCCGATTGGCTGGGAAACCGGAGATTCGACCGGGCTTCATCTTTCCCGCACGGACCCGCGAGGTGTTTTTCGACATCGAGGATGATCCCACACGCGGTGTGACCTATCTGTTTGGCTTGTTGATTAAAGAACAGGGGAGGGCACCAAAGTTTCAGTATTTCCTCGCCAAACGGCCAGAAGACGAAGAAGCCACCGTGCGAGCCTTTTGGGAGTTCCTGCGCACGACCGGCGAGGAAGTCTACTACGTCTACTCGCACAAGGAGCGGAGTACGCTCAAGCAGCTGATGGAACGCTATGATCTCGATCCAGCGGTGCTGGAAACCTATAAGAGCAAAGAGTACGACTTGTATACCGATCTCATTGTGAAATACTCCGATTGGCCGACTTACTCCTATGGGATCAAACAGATTGCCAAACAGATTGGCTTCACATGGCGTGATCCGGACCCCTCCGGCGCTAACTCGATTGCTTGGTACAACCAATACCTTGCCAATCCCACCGACGAAGCACCCCTGCAGCGGATTCTCGCCTACAACGAGGATGACTGTCTCGCCATGGTGGCAGTGAAAGACTACTTCGAACAGGCCAGCGGCTAAAAGGCTCCGCTCCTTCGAATACTGTGGACAATCGTAGAACGACGGGAACGTTCGCGGAGATGAGAGACTCACACGTTCCATCCATGAGCAGCTGATCGGAGTTCAGGAGACGTGCTGGGCACCTGATCGGTTGGATCTCCACGAAGGGTAGCCAGCAATCTGACTAAACGCACACTCACCTGAATGGGAAAGGAGAACTGACTGAGGTGGGAGTCAGGGATCTCTCGCGAGATGCAGTGCAGTCCCCCCACCCACACACCGCGCACCGAAGATGCGCCTCATGACGTCGCATGTACAAGCGGCAGCTCATCCCAGTTGGTCGTATAGGCAGGAGAGCGGCGATGAAATTGCGTGGTCCAGGTTCGATGCAGCCCCGTCGCCGCGTAGCGCAGCGTGCTGGCCCCCCATCGGTCGTTGATCTGGTCCAACGCGGCCATCAGCCGCTTCGAACGTTCCCGATCGTGCTGATCAAACAGATCGGTTTGAACCTGACTGGCCGAGACAAGCCCGGTCAACAGGACTCCCGCTTTCTTATATTCATACCCCTCTCGATAGAGCTGTCGAATGCCCTGAAGCGCCAGACGAATCAATTCCGACGTGCTGGCGGTGGCCACAGAAAGTTTCCTCGTCAATCCATTGCTGTAGTGCGGTCCCGGCTTGAAGGGGTTAGTGGTGAGAAAGATCGTGAGATATGTGGTGGCGAGTCCTTCTCGGCGCAGCTTTTCAGCGGCGCGGGAGACATACACGGAGATGGCTTCTTCCATCTCAGGGAGGGTGGTAATCGGGGTGCCGAATGAGCGGGAACAGGTGATGCTCTGCTTGGGTGGTGGGCAGTCCTCCAGTGCTAAACAGGAGCGACCACCTAATTCTTCCACCAGTCGCAGACCGACGATGCCCAGGTGTTTTCGAATCCACTGATGATCCGCGTGGCGCAAATGGAGGGCGGTGGTGATGCCATAATCCCTCAATGTCCGAGCATGGTTCGGTCCGATCCCCCAGACCTCTTCGACCGGAATTCGACTCAGTAAGCGATCACGGTCAGGACAAACAGTAAGATCGAAGACTCCTTCGGTATCAGGATTTCGCTTCGCAATGCGATTGGCAACTTTCGCCAAAGTCTTCGTCTCCGCGATCCCAATGGAGACGGGAATCCCGGTCCATCGCTGCACCGTGCGGCGAACGGTTCGGCCGTAGTCGGCGAGATTGCGAGACGTGAAGCTGGACAGGCTCAGAAAGGCTTCATCAATCGAATAACGTTCCAGATCAGGACAGAATTGCTCCAGCGTCTCCATGACTCGCTGTGAGAGATCCCCATACAGCGCGTAGTTCGAGGAAAAGACCTGAACCTGATGCGCTCGAAGAAGAGGACGGATCTGAAACTCTGGGACTCCCATCCCGATCCCCAGCGCTTTGGCTTCATTGGATCGAGCGACGACACAGCCATCATTATTGGAGAGGACGATGACGGGTCTGCCATTGAGTCTCGGTTGAAAGACTCGTTCACAGGAGACGTAGAAATTGTTGCAGTCCACCAGGGCAAATAGGGGAGGCATCACTCGTCTCAGAGAGGATGGATCACGTTCGTGACCACGCCCCAAATCTCGATGGTCTGTTGCTCCGTGATCTCGATCGGTCGGTAGGCGGGATTTTCTGCCAGAAGCCGTGTCACTCCCTGGCATCTCTGGAGGCGTTTGACCGTCAGTTCTCCATCCAGCACCGCCACGACCACCTGACCATCGGTGGGCTCTAAAGAACGGTCGACGATGAGCAGGTCTCCCGAATGGATTCCGGCTCCGGTCATCGAGTGGCCGGTCACGCGGACAAAGAAGGTGGCGGCAGGATGTTTGATGAGATGGCGGTTCAGATCGAGCTTGCCTTCGATGTAGTCATCGGCAGGGGAGGGGAAGCCCGCAGGGAGCCGTCCCAAGAACACCGGCAGCCGGTACGAAGTAGAGTAATCTGGTATGGAAACAGTCTCAACGGTGGTGGTCATGTCTGGCTCTCCCATGATGACAAAGGGACGGTACTCTACTCTTATCCCGCGAGCGGCTCAAGACACTGGCGCACATCATGTCGAGGATTGTTGACCAGCGTGCTGACCGGGTAGGCCATCAAGTCTTCACTGGGGCAGGGGCGCAAGAACGAGTTCAACGCTGCGACATCAGCAAATCCAGGATCGAGCCAGTGATCGTACGAAGATGGAGGGAGAATCACAGGCATGCGGGTATGAATCAGCTGCATGAAGTCATTGGCCTCAGTCGTGATGATCGTACAGGTTTCCAAGGCCGCTCCCTCGATCGGCTGCCAATGCTCCCACAGCCCGGCAAAGGCGAACGGTTTCTTCGTCTTTAAGCCAATCCACATTGGCTGTTTGCGCGTTCCTTGCCTCTGCCATTCGTAAAAGCCATCGGCAATCACGAGACACCGGCGCTTTTTGAACGCCGCGCGAAATGCGGGTTTCTCGGCAACGGTCTCTGCCTTGGCATTGATGCATTGTGTTCCAATCTTCGGGTCTTTTGCCCAAGACGGGATCAATCCCCATCGGAGCATGACGCAGGCTCGCGTTGAGGAATCAGGGTTAATCCGAATCGCCGCGACGGATTGTGACGGAGCGATGTTATAACGAGTCGTAAAGAGGGGAGGGTCCTGAAGCTGGAACTGTTTGGCAATCACGTCAGAGGGTGCCGTCTGGGTGAATCGTCCGCACATCAGGATATCAGTTTCCCATGATAGATGCTCGCCATCATGGAGGATCAGTCATCGCGGCTCAGTTCGATCCCAAGGCCCGGAGCCGTTCCGCGCGAACCTCGTCGATCACGCCCTCCCAGTCCGCGTTAGCCCGAGCCGTTCCCTGGTGGACCCAGAGCCCATCGACGTTCACCATCGTCGATTGTGACGTGGGCACCCGGAGGAATACGCCATCGGCCTGTTCCTGGATCTCAAGGACCATGTCGGGTTTCAGTCCAAGTCGATCCCGCAGAGGTTTGGGAATGACGATCCGTCCAGATTGATCGAGTTTTACATCTATGCGAGGCATTCCGTGGATCGGAACTCCTGGTTACGGGAGATCAAAGACCAGCCGGATGGCTGCGTGAATGGGTTCGACATACTGGCATTCCAACAGTCCTTGTCGATTCGTGATGTGTCCGCGATCCACTGCGCAAAGCGGTGTGAGAACATGTCGCTTATGAGGACTCCAACCCATCGCCGAGTGTCTGCTCCCAGGTGGCGAACTCTTGTTGATAGCCGGTGCATGCTTCTTCACGATTGGCGTCCAGCAGGGCTTGTTCCCACATCCTCTGTTGATCGCGTATCAACAACTCGTTGAGATATTCCCTCTGGTTGGAGTCACCCATGGGTTCATTTTCGATTCATGTCGATCCGGCATCGTCGAAACGCAATACGTTGCTCATCGATTCAGTCGTCATACACGGTGCTCCGATGGCCCACCCGCACCACCAAGACCACGAGCTGCTGCGCTTCGATCCGACAGATGGCGCGGTAATCACCGATCCGATAGCGCCAGAGTCCGGCAAATGAAGCTTTCAACGGTTTCCCAAACACGCGGGGATCATCGGCAGGAGCAATCCGGTCATCGAAAAAATCAAGAATAGTCTGCTGGGCCTGCCGATCGAGTTGTTTCAGATCTTTCAGCACACGCCGATCATACTCAACGGTCCAAGCCAAGTTCCTGCCTCATCTCGTCGCTGCTCAAGCGTGGAGCTGGCGTTTCCAATCGCTGTTCCGCAAGATACCGATCCTCGATCTCATCAAGATGGTCTTCCAGCAATTGCTGGACGTAATACGTCTTCGTACGACCGGTGCGTTCGGCCAGATGCTTTAATCGGTCTTCAAGATCTTTCCCGAGGCGTAATGAAATCATCGAATCACCTCACAGGTCTGAATCGGGCACGTGCCACACATGTCTGACACGTATGAAGTGTATGACATATGAGTCGTATCGTCAACCGGCACAAGCGTACGCCAAATAGCGAGCCAGAAACCATGCCAAATAATTCAAAAAGTTATAGCTGATTAGTACTTGACGACATGGAATAGAACAGTATGATAAAGGACGTTATCATACTGTATTATTTGATAGGGGACAGATATGAAAACCACCATCCAACTCGCCATACCAGCCACAAAAAAACTCCCCGCCCTTTTCACCCCGACGCCCAACGCGGCCAAACGGTTCGTCGAATTCTTCACCGCCAACATTAGAAACCCGAATACCCGGAAAGCTTATACGTGGGCGGTTACCGAATTTGCGACCTGGTGCGAACGGCATGGGCTTCTTTCCTTGCAAGGTATTGAGCCGGTGCATGTGGCGACCTATGTTGAGTCGCTTAAGGGCCGCTTGTCGGCTCCCTCGATTAAGCAACATCTGGCGGCCATCCGTATGTTGTTCGATTGGCTCGTGGTCGGCCAGGTTCTCCCCTCCAATCCGGCGAGCTCCGTGCGGGGGCCGAAGTATTCGACGAAGAAAGGCAAGACGCCGGTCCTCATGGCCGACGAAGCCCGGATGTTGATCGAGGCCATTGACGTCAGCACGATCGTCGGCTTGCGCGACCGGGCCTTAATTGGATTGATGGTCTATACGTTCGCGCGGATTGGCGCGGCGCTCGCGATGCAAGTCGAGGATGTGTACATCCAAGGTCGGCGGACCTGGGTGCGCTTGCATGAGAAAGGCGGGAAGCTGCATGCAATGCCTTGCCATCACAATCTGGATGAGTACCTCCACGCCTATATTAAGACCGCCCAGTTGACCGAGGGCACAAGCCCGCTTTTTCGGACGATGCTTGGCCGGGCTGGGCAGCTCTCGGATAAACCGATGACGCAGGTAGATGCCTACCGCATGATTCGTCGCCGCGCCACCGACGTCGGCATTCGCACGAAGATCGGCAACCATTCGTTCCGCGCGACCGGGATTACAGAATATCTCCGCAATGGCGGCAAACTCGAAATCGCGCAGCAGATGGCCAACCATGAAAGTGCCCGCACGACCGGGCTCTATGATCGGCGCACTGATCAAGTCTCATTGGATGAGGTGGAGCGGATTGTAATTTGAGGCCCGGTGTGGCCGGAAGAGATTGTCACGGTGAGGCAACGTTGACCCAACGGGTCTAATGCTTAGATTGGCAACAACCCTCCATTA